>CBHTVR010000011.1:0-64670 GCA_966096795.1 uncultured Gammaproteobacteria bacterium | reverse complement strand
GGCATCGGTTGGCAGGACGCGGCGTACCGATGACCGACCGCCGAAACCCCCTCCCACGACCGCCGAAGCGCCTCAGCAGTTCAGTCGAACGGCTACAGCCAGCGCGCGCGGCGAAGCCAGACGTACAGGCCGACCATGATGACCAGCGTCACCGCGATCATCGTCCAGTAGCCGTAGGGCTCGTCGAGTTCCGGCATGTGGTGGAAGTTCATGCCGTACCAGCTGGTGAGCAGCGTCGGCGCCGCCAGCAGCGCGGCCCAGCCGGCCAGGCGCTTGACGATTTCGCCCTGGTTGATCGTCACCAGCGACAGGTTCACCGACATTGCCGCGCTGAGCATTTCGCGCATCGTGTCGGTGGCTTCGTTCACCCGCACCACGTGGTCGTAGACGTCGCGCAGGTAGGGGCGGACTTCGTCGTTGATCAGCGCGGGATGGAACTGCATCAGCTGGTTGAGCATGTCCTGCATCGGCGAGACGGCCAGGCGCATCTGGGTGAGGTCGCGCTTGAGCTCGTACAGGCGGTGGATGGTGTCGCGCCGGTAGTCCTCGGCGAAGATGTCCTTCTCCAGTTCGTTGAGCTCTTCCTTGAACTCTTCGACGATCGGGAAGTAGTTGTCCACCACGGCATCGAGCACCGCGTACAGGCCGTAGCTGGGGCCGAGCTTCATCTGCATGGCATTGCGTTCACAGCGCTCGCGCGCCGGCGTGAACGGCAGCGAGGCGCCGTGGCGCACCGTCAGCAGGTAACGCGGGCCGATGAAGACATGCGTCTCGCCGAACTGGATATGACCCTTCACTACCTGCGCGGTTTGCAGCACCAGGAACAGGGAATCGCCATAGAGCTCGATCTTCGGCCGCTGGTGCGCTTTCAACGCGTCCTCCACCGCCAGCGGGTGCAGGCCGAATTCCTCCTGCATCTTCAGCAGCAGCGGCTCGTCCGGCGCGTACAGGCCGACCCAGACGAATCCGGTTTCCGGCGCGTCCAGGGCATCGCTGATCTCTTCCAGGCTGATGTCGCGCAGGCGCTGGCCTTGGCGCGAATACGCCGCCAGGTTTCGCACGGCGCTGACCGGCTTTTCATCGGGGGGAAGGTTCATGCCGGCATCATGGTCCGGCCCCGGCTGCCGCTGCAAGCCGGGCGGCATTCAGCGCTTGGGGTCGAAGCTGCGCGCCAGGGCCAGGTGCACCGGCAACAGCAGCAACACCCACTCGACGTTTTCCTGCGGGCGGAAGGGCAGGAACTTCAGGAAGCCGGCAATGGCGGCGCTGCCGGCCAGGATCCACAGCAGTTGCCGGAAACGCGGCGACACCGCCTTCCCGCGCAAGGCGCTCCATCCGCCCGGCAGCAGCAACCAGCACAGCGGGCTGAGCAGCAGCAGGTTTTCATTGCCGTGCGCAGCCAGGTGTTCGCTGCCGATCCACAGGTAGGCCATCACCAGGCCCAGCAGGCCCGCAGCAAACCAGAAAGGCAGGGCGAACGCGGCCAGCGCGCGTGGATGGCGGCGGCCGGTCCAGGCCAGCAACAGGCCGGCGGCGAGTCCGAGGAAGAGCGCGGGCACTCGCCAGCGTGGTGTTTCTTCCGGCGGCATTGAAATCTTGTGCGGCAGCAGCTGCTGCTCGGAAGCGACCAGGGGCTTGCCATCCGCGCGCTTTACTTCGCGCAGGGCGTCCCGCAGGCGCATCGGGATGAAGCTCTCCTCCCAGCGCGACAGCGGGCTGTCGGCTGAACCGGCCAGGCCGAGATGGAAGCCGAAGGCCATCCACTTCGCCGGCCAGGCCAGGCGCACCGATTCACTGCGCCAGGTGTTGCCTTGCGAGCGCCCGCTCAGCTGCGCCTTCAGGCCGCCGTCCAGGGCGCGATCAAGCGCGTCACGAACGCGCGTGCTGCAATTGTCGCGGTAGTAGTCGTAGCGGTAGTACATGTTCTCGGGACGCGCGTTCACGGCCAGCGCGGCCGACAGCGCACGCGCCTGCGTGGGGTCGAGATCGAGCCATTGCATGGTCACGCCGCGGCCTTCCTCGCGGTAGTACGCCAGGTCCTGCTCCATCGGCAGCGCGACCAGGGCGTAGCGCATGCGGCCACGGATGAAGTTGGGCACGAAGCCCGGTTCGTCCATGTCGAAGAAGCCGAAGTTGTAGGAGATGGCCCCGTCCGGACCTTGCACGACCAGGGCGTCGTGGCCGAAGCGTTCCCAGAATTCCTCGCCCGGTTCCATCGTCATCACGCCGATGCGCAGCGGCGACTGCGATGCGTTCGACTGCGCCGCGCACACGCCGGCCCAGGCCAGCGCGAGCAGCAGGAGGAGGGTGCGGCACCAGCCCCGGGCGGGCTGGCTATTCGGCCGCATTGAGGCTGACCACGAAGCTGTGCACGCGGCGGCGATCGGCGCGGCCCACGCGGAAATGAAAACGGCCCAGGGCCAGCTCTTCGCCTGCTTCCGGCAAGTGGCCGATCGCGGAATTCACCAGGCCGCCGACGGTGTCGTACTCGTCATCGGGGAAGTCGGCGCCGAAGCGCTCGTTGAAGTCGGCGATCGGCGTCAGTGCGTCCACCACGAACTGGCCGTCCGGCTGGGCCGAGATGAGCGTGCTTTCCTCGGCCTCGTCGTGCTCGTCGTCAATCTGGCCGACGATCTGCTCGAGCACGTCCTCAATGGTGACGAGACCGGCGACGCCGCCGTGTTCATCCACCACGATGGCCATGTGGTTGCGCGAGAGCCGGAACTCTTTCAGCAAGACGTTCAGGCGCTTGGACTCGGGAATCAGCACCGCCGGACGCAACAATTCGCGCACCTGGCCGGGGCCGCCGTCGGCGACGATGCCGCGCAGCAAGTCCTTGGCCAGCAGGATGCCGAGGATGTCGTCCTTGTCTTCGCCGTGCACGGGGAAGCGTGAGTGGCCGGATTCGACCACCAGCTTCATCAGTTCCATGAAGGGCGCATCCGCCGGCAGCGAGACCACCTGCGAGCGGTTGATCATGATGTCGGCGACCTGCAACTCGGACACCGCCAGGGCGCCTTCGAGCATCTTCAGGGTGTCGCTGCCGATAAGCCCGTTTTCGCGGGCGTCGCGCAGGATTTCGGTCAGGTCTTCGCGGGTTTGCGGTTCGCCCGAGAACGCCAGGCTCAGGCGTTCAAGCCAGGAGCGGCGCTCGGGCGGGTGACTGTCGGGGTCTTCGGACATGGGTGGGCGAAGGTCGCCGGAAGTCGGCGGGAGGCCAGTTTAACAGCTTGGCGCGCGGGGTCTGGCGGCTAGCGCTCTTCGCCGGCGTAGGGGTCGCCGAAGCCCAGGCCGGCCAGTATTTCGCGCTCGAAGCGCTCCATGGCCTCCGCTTCCAGCGGGTTTTCGTGGTCCAGGCCCAGCAGGTGCAGCACGCCATGCACGGTCAGGTGGGCGTAGTGGGCATTGATCGGCTTGCCCTGTTCTTCCGCCTCGCGGGCGACCACCGGGGCACAGATCACCAGGTCGCCGAGCAGGGGCAGGGGCATGTCCACGCCGGGCGGAAGCTCGGCCGGAAAGCTGAGCACATTGGTGGCGTAGTCCTTGCCGCGATAGTGGCGGTTCAGCGACTGGCCTTCCTTGCTGTCGACGACGCGGATGGCGAGGTCCGCGCGCAGGATGCGGCCTTCGCAGGCAGCGGCGGCCCAACGCCGGAAGCTGGCGGCGGCGGGAATGCCCGCGCGCGGCAGGCCGTAGCTGACGCCGACTTCCAGTTGGATCGGTCCACGGGTCATGGCCTGTCTCCTGTGCTCAACTTTCGTGGTTCTGGCGCCCGTCGCGGGCATCGTAGGCTTCGACGATGCGCGCCACCAGTGGATGGCGCACCACGTCGCGGGCAGTGAAGAAAGTGAAACTGATGCCGGCCACGCCGCGCAGCACGTCGAGGGCGTCATTCAGGCCGGACTTCTGGTGCTTGGGCAGATCCACCTGGGAAAGATCGCCGGTGATCACTGCGGTCGAGCCGTAGCCGATGCGGGTCAGGAACATCTTCATCTGTTCGATGGTGGTGTTCTGCGCTTCGTCGAGGATGACGTAGGCGTCGTTGAGCGTGCGCCCGCGCATATAGGCCAGCGGCGCGATCTCGATGACGTTGCGTTCGATCAGCTTGGCGACCTTCTCCACGCCGAGCATTTCGAACAGGGCGTCGTAAAGCGGGCGCAAATACGGATCCACTTTCTGGCTGAGGTCGCCCGGGAGGAAGCCCAGCTTCTCGCCGGCTTCCACCGCCGGGCGCACCAGCAGCAGGCGCTGCACGCGCGATTCGTTCAGCGCTTCGACTGCGCTGGCGACCGCGAGGTAGGTCTTGCCAGTGCCGGCCGGGCCGATGCCGAAATTGATGTCGTGGGTGGCGATGGCGTGCAGGTAGCGCGCCTGGTTGTCGCCGCGGCCGCGCACGGTGCCGCGCTTGACCCGGATGCTGATTTCCTGCGGCTCGAAGTCCTGGCCACCGGCGGCGCGCAGGCGCGCAACATTGGCGGCATTCATGCGCAAGTGGATCTTGTGCGGATCGAGCGCTTCGCTGCCGGCGTCCTGGTAGAGGCTGCGCAGAAGGGCTTCGGCCGCGTGCGCGGAATCGCCTTCGCCACTGACGCGGAAGACATTGGCGCGATTGGCGATCTCCACGCCCAGGCGAGACTCGATCAGGCGCAGGTGTTCGTCGAAGGGGCCGGCGAGGTTGGCCAGCCGCTCCGAGTCGTCGGGCAAGAGCGTAAAGTCGCGGTGCAGGCTGCCGTGGGACATGGCGCGTGCCGGCTCAGGCTTCCACTTCATCGGCGACCACGACCCGGCCGCGCAGGGAATTGGCCATCACCTCGGTGATCAGCACGTCCACGAAGCGCCCGACCATGCGCGCGTCGCCGTCGAAGTTCACGTAGCGCATGTTCTCGGTGCGCCCGGTGAATTCGCCCGGGTTGCGCGTGCTGGTTTTTTCCACCAGCACTTTCTGCACGGTGCCGACCATGGCATCGGCGATGCGCCTGGCGTTGTCGTTGAGCAAGGCCTGCAGGCGGTGCAGGCGGGCCACTTTCACGGCTTCCGGCGTGTCGTCGTGCAGGTTCGCGGCCGGCGTGCCCGGGCGGCGCGAGTACACGAAGGAAAAGCTCTGGTCGAAGCCGACGTCGGCGACCAGTTTCATGGTCGCTTCGAAGTCGGCTTCGGTTTCACCCGGGAAGCCGACGATGAAGTCCGAACTGATGCAGATGCCCGGCTTGGCCTCGCGCAGGCGGCGCAGCTTGGCCTTGTACTCGAGCGCGGTGTGGTTGCGTTTCATCGCCTGCAGGATGCGGTCCGAGCCCGATTGCACGGGCAGGTGCAGGTAGCTGGCCAGCTGCGGCACGTCGCGGTGGGCGGCGATCAGCGAGTCGCTGAACTCCAGCGGATGCGAGGTGGTGTAGCGGATGCGGCCGATGCCGGGAATACGGGCGATGGCGCGGATCAGCACCGCCAGGTCGGCGTGGCCGTCGTCATCGTGCAGCGCGCCGCGGTAGGCGTTGACGTTCTGGCCGAGCAGGTTCACTTCGCGCACGCCTTGCGCGGCGAGCTGCGCCACTTCGGCCAGCACGTCGTCGAAGGGCCGCGAGACTTCCTCGCCACGCGTGTAGGGCACCACGCAGAACGAGCAATATTTCGAGCAGCCTTCCATGATCGAGACGAAGGCGGTCGGGCCTTCGGCGCGCGGCGCAGGCAGGGCGTCGAATTTCTCGATCTCCGGGAAGCTGATATCCACCTGGGCCTGGC
Source organism: uncultured Gammaproteobacteria bacterium (assembly GCA_966096795.1). Lineage (GTDB taxonomy): Bacteria > Pseudomonadota > Gammaproteobacteria > Xanthomonadales > Xanthomonadaceae > Arenimonas. The sequence goes on along the minus strand of CBHTVR010000011.1, from coordinate 58,934 downwards.
CGCTGTCGCGGCGGGCATCAATCATGCCGGGCAGGCGATGCAGGGTCTGCGGGCCGAACACCAGGTCCACCTGCGGCGCGCGCCGCAGCAGCGCTTCGCCCTCCTGCGAGGCTACGCAGCCGCCGACGCCAATCAGCAGCTTCGGGTTCGCAGTCTTCAGGGCCTTCCAGCGGCCGAGTTGCGAGAAGACTTTTTCCTGCGCCTTCTCGCGGATCGAGCAGGTGTTGATCAGGATGACGTCGGCCTCGGACTCGAGTTCGGTCAGTTCCAGGCCGTGCTCGGCCGCCAGCACGTCGGCCATGCGGGCCGAGTCGTACACATTCATCTGGCAGCCCTGGGTCTTGATGTAGAGCTTGCCGGCCGCCGGGCGGGCGGGGGCAGCACCCGCTGCGGGCGGGGTGGAAACCTCGGGTTTCCCGGTCATGGCGCTTATTCCGGTCGGGATTGAGGACCAATTGTAGGCCCCCAAAGCCGCCGGGGCCATGGTTTCGTGACCTAAGTACTTGGAATTGCTGGAAGAAGGAGTAAAACTGCCGGCATGGGGAGACAGCTTGCAGCGGTCCTGGCCTGTCTGATGTTCGCCGCGCCGGTCGCGGCGGGCACGGTTTACCGCTGCGTGGGCGTGGACGGAATCCCCAACTACAGCAGCAAGCGCGTGGCCAATGCCGTCTGCAAGGCGGTGGCGACCAGTGCGACCCCGAGCCGTGTTTCCGGCTCCAGCCCGGCCCGTGCCGTGCCCGCAGTGGCCGCGCAGTCTGCGGCGACCACGCCGGCCGCCGCGCCCGCTGCCGGAGCCGCCAGCCTCCCCGCCAGCGCGAATGTCGTGTTCAACACCTCGGCCACGGCCACGCCTCCGGCCAGCGCCCCGGGTGGCACGCGCGTGTTGCGCGGGGCGGTCTATCGCTTCGAGCGGGACGGCGTCACCCACTACACCAATGTGAAGCCGCGCGGGGCGGGCGCTGCGCAACTGCTCTTCAGTTACGTCGAAACCTGCTACGCCTGCGGCCTGCTGCCCGGCGTGGATTTCGGCAGGATCAGCCTGAATACCTCGGCGTACACGAGCGAGATCCGCACGGCCTCCAGCGAGTTCGGCGTGGAGGAAGCGATCGTGCGCGCCATCATCCACGCCGAGTCCGCCTACCGGCCCAATGCCATTTCCCATGCCGGCGCCCAGGGCCTGATGCAGCTGATTCCGGCAACGGCCTCGCGCTTCGGGGTTGCCGATCCCTTCGACCCGAGCCAGAACATTCGCGGCGGGGTGCGTTACCTGGCCTGGCTGATGAAGCGCTACAGCTCGAACCTGACCCTGGTCGCGGCCGCCTACAACGCCGGTGAAGGCGCGGTGGACCGCAACGGTGGCGTGCCGCCCTACTCCGAGACCCAGCGCTATGTCCAGCGCGTAGGCCAGCTCGCCGACCGTTATCGCAGCGCCCTGGCGGCGCACTGAACCAGCGCTCCGGGGCGGTTCGCGCCCCCGCCGCATTGCCCTGCAGCATCCGGCCACGTTGTTTGGCGCCGAGCGCATCCGCTACAATTGGCGGTCTTTGGACGGACGGGAAGGTCCGCCAAGCCCATCAATAAGCAAGTTTCGGAGAGCCGGATGGCTAACGAAGAAGTCAACACCGGCCGGCGCCGGTTCCTGACGGCCACCACTGCGGTGGTCGGTGCGGTCGGAGTCGGATTCGCCGCAGTTCCGTTCGTCACGTCCTGGAAGCCCAGCGCCCGCGCGCAGGTCGCCGGTGCGCCGGTGGACGTGAATATTTCCAAGCTCGAGAACGAGCCGGGCATGCGCATGATCGTGCAGTGGCGCGGCAAGCCGGTCTGGATCTTCAAGCGCTCGCCGGAACAGCTGGCCGCGCTGCCGAGCCTGGATGTGCGCCTGAAGGACCCCAAGTCCGACAACGCCGACCAGACTCCGGAATTTGCCAAGAACGAGGCCCGCGCGATCAAGCCGGACATCGCGGTCATCGTCGGCATCTGCACCCACCTGGGCTGCGTGCCGGGCTATGTGCCGGAAATGCTGCCGCAGCCCTACGATGCCTCCTGGAAAGGCGGTTTCTTCTGCCCCTGCCACCAGTCGCGTTTCGACCTGGCCGGCCGCGTGTTCGACGGCGTCCCGGCGCCCGCGAACCTGGAAATCCCGCCCTACCACTTCGTCGATGACACCCACCTGGTCATCGGCGTCGCCCCGCAGGGAGCCGCCGCATGAACATCATCGAACGCGCCATCAATGGCGGCATGGCCTGGGTGAACGAGCGCGCCCCGGGCCTGATGCCCGTGTACCGCAAGCACATGAGCGAGTACTACGCGCCCAAGAACTTCAACCTCTGGTACTACTTCGGCGCGCTGTCCCTGCTGGTGCTGGTCAACCAGATCGTCACCGGCATCTTCCTGACCATGCACTACAAGCCGAGCGCGGCGGAAGCCTTCGCCTCGGTCGAATACATCATGCGTGACGTGGATGGCGGCTGGCTGATCCGCTACATGCACTCCACCGGCGCCTCGCTGTTCTTCATCGTCATCTACCTGCACATGTTCCGCGCGCTGATCTACGGGTCGCACCAGAAGCCGCGCGAGCTGGTGTGGATCCTGGGCATGCTGATCTTCCTGACCCTGATGGCGGAAGCCTTCATGGGCTATGTGCTGCCCTGGGGCCAGATGTCGTACTGGGGCGCGCAGGTGATCATCAACCTGTTCGGCGCGATTCCCTTCGTCGGTGGTGACCTGACCGAATGGATCCGCGGCGACTACCTGGTCTCCGACGCGACGCTGAACCGCTTCTTCGCCCTGCACGTGGTGGCCCTGCCGCTGGTGATCCTGCTGCTGGTGGTGCTGCACCTGGGCGCCCTGCACGAAGTCGGCTCGAACAACCCCGACGGCGTGGACATCAAGAAGCTCAAGGACAAGGAAACCGGCATCCCGAAGGACGGTATTCCCTTCCACCCGTACTACACGGTGAAGGACCTGTTCGGCGCCGGCTTCTTCATGACCATCGCCGCCTTCATCATCTTCTTCGTGCCGACGATGGGTGGCCTGTTCCTGGAACACGACAACTTCGTGGTCGCCAATCCGCTGGTCACGCCGCTGCACATCAAGCCGGTCTGGTACTTCACCCCGTACTACGCCATGTTGCGCGCCGTGCCCGACAAGCTGTTCGGTGTCATGACGATGGGCGGCGCGGTGATGATCCTGTTCCTGCTGCCTTGGCTGGACCGTAGCCCGGTGAAGTCGATTCGCTACCGCAGCACCCTCTCCAAGGTGATGATCGCGCTGTTCTGCGTGGTGTTCATCACCCTGGGCTGGATGGGCATGCAGGCTGGCAGCACGACCCAGACCCTGGTGGCCCGTTGCCTGACCTTCTTCTACTTCGCTTTCTTCATCACCATGCCGATCTGGACGCGCCTGGGCGCGACCAAGCCGGTGCCTGAGCGGGTGACCATGCATGACTAAGTTCCGACTGAACTCGTTCCTGGCGCTGGCCTTTGCGCTGGCTCCCGTCCTGTCGCTGGCCTCGGAAGGCGCGGCGATGGAGTCGGCCCAGATCGACCTGAACGACAAGGCGTCGCTGCAGCGCGGCGCCGCCCTGTACACCAGCTACTGCTCCGGCTGCCATTCGCTGAGCTACATGCGCTATTCGCGCATGGGCGAAGACCTGGGCCTGAGCAAGGAGCAGGTCGAGCAGAACCTGATCTTCACCGACGCCAAGATCGGCGAGAACATGGTCACCGGCATGGACGCGGCCAAGGCCAACACTTGGCTCGGCAAGGCTCCGCCGGACCTGAGCGTGGTCGCACGCACCAAGGCCGAGGGCGCCGACTGGATCTACAACTACCTCAAGTCCTTCTACGTGGACGAAGCCCGCCCGATGGGCTGGAACAACACCGTGTTCCCCGGCGCCAACATGCCGCATGTGCTCTGGGAAATGCAGGGCGTGCAGCATGCGGTGACCGAGCCCAAGCACAAGAATGCCGCGGGTGAGGAAGAGCCCTGCGCCAAGGGCGAGTTCGAAGGCAAGTGCATTACCGGCTTCGTCATTCCGGATGCGCAGAAGGGCACGATGGACGCCGAGCAGTACGACCGCGTGGCCCGCGACATCAGCGCCTTCCTGGCCTATGTCGGCGAGCCGGCGGCCATGAAGCGCGAGTCGATGGGCGTTTGGGTCGTCCTGTTCCTGGCCTTCTTCACCTTCCTCGCCTACCTGCTCAAGTCCGAGTACTGGCGCGACGTGCACTGAGTCACGCTTTCGCGACGGCCGGAGCCCTTGCGGATTTCCGGCCGTTTCGGCAGGGTAGGGCTTGGACAACCGCGGCAGGGGGCCGGGGTGTCCCCTCGAGGTGTCCTTGATGGCAGCCAGCCCGCGCATCCGCAACGCACTGACCCTTTTTTCTTCGCCCGACTGCGTGGTCTGTCATCGGGTGCGCCTGGTCCTGGCGGCCAAGGGCGTCAGCTACGAGCTGGTGCCGGTGGACACCGCAAACCCGCCCGAAGACCTGCTCGATCTCAATCCCTACCACTCGGTGCCGACCCTGGTCGATCGCGACTTGGTCCTGTACGCCGCTTCGGTGGTCAGCGAATACCTCGACGAACGCTATCCGCATCCGCCGCTGATGCCGGTGGATCCGCTGTCGCGCGCGCGCCTGCGCCTGGCGATGCTTCGCGTCGAACTGGAGTGGGTGCCACAGGTGCAGGCCATCCAAAGCGGCAACAAAGTGCAGGCTGAAGCGGCCCGCAAGCGCCTGAAGGACCAACTGCTGGGTGCGCTGCCGCTGTTCAAGGCCGCGCGCTTCTTCTTGAATCCGGAAATGAGCCTGGCCGATTGCGCGGTTGCGCCCATCGTCTATCGCCTGCCGGCACTGGGCATCGTGCTGCCCAAGGAAGCCAAGCTGATCGAAGACTACGGCCAGCGCATCTTCCGCAACCCCGGCTTCCTGCGCAGCCTGACGCCTGAAGAGAAACTGCTGCGGGAACTGCCTGCGTGAGCGAGGCAACACCCATGAGTTCCAACCGCCCGTACCTGCTGCGGGCGCTGTACCAGTGGATCGGCGACAACTCCATGACTCCCTACCTGCTGGTTGATGCCGGCCGCGAAGGCGTGCTGGTACCACCGGCGACGATCAAGGACGGCCGCGTGGTGCTCAATATCGCCGCGCGCGCGGTGGCGGGGCTGGACCTTGGCAATCGCGAGGTGCGCTTCAAAGCGCGCTTCGGTGGCATCAGCCAGCACGTGGTGGTGCCGGTGTCGGCAGTGCTCGCCATTTACGCGCAGGAAACCGGGCAGGGCATGATGCTGCCCGAGGACGGCGTCGGCACGCTGCCGGCCGAAGGCCCCACCGACGAGCCGGAACCGCCCGGCGACGGCCCACGTCGCGGCGGCCACCTGCGCGTGGTGAAGTAAGCCGCCTCAGTGAACGGTGTCGACGGTCCGCGGCATGGGGCCGACCAGGCTGCTCAAATCCGAACCGATCATCGTGACCAGGCCGGCATGGCGATCTTCGCCGCCGTCGGAATACTCGAAACGAAACTGGCGCTCCCAGCGCAATCGGCCCTCAAAATCCCGGCCCAGGCGAACGCGCACCTGGTGCACGCTCTGGTCCAGCCACTGCACGCCGGCATGCTTGCAGGCGCGTCGACCATGTTCGGTGGCGCGTTCAGCGGCCGCGCGGCCGCTGAACCAGAACGCGGCAGCGGCAACACCCAGTGCGAGGACAATCAGGGAAAAGCTCATCCGCACAGTGTGGGGGCGTTCAACGGAAGCCTCAAGCTGTGCACGGGTAGCTTCTATTCCCGCGCCGGGCCGCTAAGATAGGGCCGGGCGCATCGTCTGGATGCGGCCGGTTTTCGCGGGAGGGCGAAAATGAAGCTGGTGTTTCCCAACGGCGAGCATGGCCAGGTATTGCTCAACCCGGGGCCCAACCGGTTCGGCTCGGACGCCCACAGCGCGGCCGTGCTGCACCTGCCCGGCATCCTGCCCGTGCATTGCGTCATCCACCTGACCAGCAGCGGTGCCAACCTTCAGGTGCCGGCCGGCGCCGGGCCGGTCTCGGTGAATGGCAAGGCCGTCACCGACATCATGGGCCTGCGTTCCGGCGATATTCTCGCCATCGGGCCGGTGATTGCCCGCTATGTCGTGGTCGAAGAGGCGCGCTCCCAGTCGGCGGCCGATGTCGAGGAAGACGACGGCCACGCTACCCGGGTGCGCCTGGTGCTGCCGAAATTCGTCCTGCGCGGCGTGTCCGGCGCGGTGTTCGGCAAGGTCTATCCGATTACCGGCCCGGTGGTCATCGGCCGTGCAGCCGAGTGCGACATTTCCGTGCCTGCCGATGAAATGTCGCGCCGCCACGCCCTGGTCAAGCCCACCCAGGAAGGCCTGGCGGTGGAAGACCTCGGCTCGGCCAATGGCAGCTTCATCAACAACAAGCGCATCCAGCAGGGCTTCCTGCGCCCGGGTGACGAACTCAAGCTCGACGCGGTGCGTTTCATGCTGGTGGCGCCCGGCATGGAAATGCCCGCGCCTGCGCCCACGGCCGCGCCGGCGGCGCCGGCGATGACGCGCGCGCAGAAGATGCAGATGGGGGCCTCGGTCCTGCTGATCCTCGCGGCACTGACGGTAATCGCCGTGCTGGTGATGCGCCGCTAGATTCGCGAACTCAGTCCAGGCGCATCGAAAAGTCGATGGCCTGGATGTGCTTGGTCAGGGCGCCGACTGAAATGCAGTCCACGCCGGTTGCGGCGATGGCACGCACGCGCCCCAGGCTTACGCCACCGGACACCTCGAGCGGAATGCGCCCGGCCGCGCGCTGCACGGCTTCACGCAGGTCGGCTTCGGAAAAATCGTCGACCAGGATGCGAGTGCAGCCAGCGGCCAGCGCCTGCTCGAGCTCATCGAGGTTCTCGACCTCGATGATCAGCGGGATGTCGGGGTAGCGCGATTTCGCAAGCGCAGCGGCCGCGGCGATGGAGCCGGCGGCGCGGATGTGGTTTTCCTTGAGCATCACCGTGTCGTACAGGCCCATGCGGTGGTTGCTGCCGCCACCCACGCGCACGGCGTATTTCTGCGCCAGGCGCAGGCCGGGCAGGGTCTTGCGGGTGTCGAGGATGCGCGTGCGCGTGCCTTCGGTTTCGGCGACGAATTGGGCGGTGCGGGTGGCAGTGGCCGACAGTGTCTCCAGGAAATTCAATGCACAGCGCTCGGCGCTCACGAGGGCGCGCGAGCGGCCTTCGAAGCGGCAGACGACGGTGCCGGCGGCAACGCGTTGCCCTTCGGCCACGAGCCAGTCCACTTGCCAATTCGAATCCAGTACCAGGAAGCAGGCGTCGAACCAGGGCCGGCCCGCGACGATCGCATCTTCCTTCAAGAGGATGTGGCCGCGCTGCGCCTTGTCGGGCAGCAGCGAGGCGGTGACATCGCCGCTGCCGAGATCTTCGGCCAGGGCGTGGGCGACATCGGCCTCGATCTGGGCCTGTGGCGGCGCAGCGAACATGCCTAGCGCGGGAAGCCGGGCAGGCTGGCGGTAGCGATGGACTCGTCGGCCAGCAGCACCGGAATGCCATCGTCCACGCGGTACAAGGTCTGGTGGTCGCGGGTGATCAGGCCTTCGCGGACCGGCTCCGACTGGGCGCTGCCGTCCTGGCGCAACACACCGCCGGCGGCGATGGCGGTGTTCAAGGCCTCCAGCTCGTTGGCTTGCAGCAGGGCCAGGGGCTGCTTGGTGACGGGGCAGCAGAGGATGTCGAGCAGCTTGCGGTCCATGGGAATCGTGGAGTCGGTGGCGGGATGCGTCTAGAATACGCCCTCCCCCGTCCGCTGGACCATGGACCTGCCATGAGCACGAGCGCTGCGCCCACCGTCGGAATCGTCATGGGGTCGCGCAACGACTGGGACACCATGCAGCACGCCGTCGCCCGTCTGGAGCAACTTGGCGTGGCTTGCGAAGTGCAGGTGGTTTCCGCGCACCGAACCCCCGACCTGCTGTTTCGCTATGCCGAAACGGCGGCCACGCGAGGACTGCGCGTGATCATCGCCGGTGCCGGTGGCGCTGCCCACCTGCCGGGCATGCTGGCGGCAAAGACCTCGCTGCCCATCCTCGGCGTGCCAGTGCAGAGCAAGGCGCTCAACGGCCTGGATTCCCTGCTGTCGATCGTGCAGATGCCTGCCGGCGTGCCGGTCGCCACGTTTGCCATCGGTCCGGCCGGTGCCGCGAACGCAGGCTTGTTCGCCGCCGCCATCCTGGCCCTGCATGATCGCGAAGTGGCCCATGCCCTGGCCGCGTTCCGCAACAAACAAACGCAGGACGTGCTCGACCAGCTGGACCCGCGTCCGGCGTGATCACCGTCGGCATCCTTGGCGGCGGGCAACTGGCCCGCATGCTCGCGCTTTCCGGCGCGCCGCTCGGCCTGCGCTTCCTGGTGCTGGACACCACGGCCGATGCCTGCGCTGCGCAATATGCGCCGAGCATGCAGGCCGACTACCGCGACGAAGACGCGCTGGCGGCGTTTGCGGCGCAGGTGGATGTGGCGACCTTCGATTTCGAGAACGTGCCGGCCGAGTCCGCGCAGTGGCTGGCCGAGCGCGTTCCGGTGTTCCCCAATCCTCGCGCGCTGCAGGTTGCGCAGGATCGTCTCGCCGAGAAGACACTTTTCCGCGAACTGGGCATCGAGGTTCCCGACTTTGCCGACATTGCTTCGCGCGCAGACCTTGATGCGGCGCTTGCGCGCATCGGCGCGCCCGCCATTCTGAAGACGCGGCGCCTGGGTTATGACGGCAAGGGCCAGTTCCGCATCCGCAGCACGGCGGATGCTGAAGCCGCCTGGGATGCGCTGGGTGCGCAGGCCGCTTCGGTCGGCTTGATCCTCGAGGCCTTCGTGCCCTTCGAGCGCGAACTGTCGGTGGTCGCGGTACGCGGTCGCGATGGCGAATTCCGCACCTGGCCACTCACCGAAAATTGGCACGATCATGGCGTGCTTGCCGCCAGCCTGGCGCCGGCGAATGTTGCTGCCGCGCTGGAACAGGCCGCAGTCGCGCATGCGCGCCGGGTCGCCGAATCACTGGACTACGTTGGCGTGTTCGCGCTCGAGCTGTTCGTGCGCGAAGGCCGGCTGCTGGCGAATGAAATGGCGCCGCGCGTGCATAACTCCGGGCACTGGACCATCGAGGGCGCCGAGACTTCGCAATTCCAGAACCACCTGCGCGCCGTGCTCGGCCTGCCCTTGGGCAGCACGCGCATGCTCGGCCATGCCTGCATGCTCAACTGGATCGGTACGCTCCCCGATTCGCTGCCGGTGCTGGCGCAGGCCTGCGGCCACTGGCATGACTACGGCAAGAGCCCGCGCGAAGGCCGCAAGGTCGGTCACGCCACTTTCCGCGCGGACACGGCCGCTGAGCTGGCCGATGCACTGGCAGCGGCAGGCAAGGCCCTGGGCCGCGATGCGCAGGTCGCGCCGGTACTGGCGCGCCTGCGCTGAAAAGCAAACGGCCGGGTCGCCCCGGCCGTTCTTTCGTGGAACCTCGATGGCCTCAGGCCATCTGGCTGGCGGCAAAGTCCCAGTTCACCAGGCTCCAGAACGCTTCCACGTACTTTGCGCGGGCGTTGCGGTAGTCGATGTAGTAGGCGTGTTCCCAGACATCGCAGGTCAGCAGCGGCTTGTCATTGCCGGTCAGCGGCGTGGCCGCGTTCGGCGTGCTGACCAGGGCCAGGCTGCCGTCCGGGCGCTGCACCAGCCAGGCCCAACCGGAACCGAAGGTGCCGATGGCGGTCTTGGTGAATTCTTCCTTGAACGCAGCAAAGCTGCCGAAGGTCTTGGTGATGGCCTCGCCCAGCGCGCCGCCGGGTTCACCACCGCCTTCGGGCTTGAGGCAGTTCCAGTAGAAGCTGTGGTTCCAGATCTGCGCGGCATTGTTGAACATGCCGCCCTGCGACTTGCGCACGATCGCTTCGAGGTCCATGTCCTCGAACTCGGTACCCTTGATCAGGTTGTTGAGGTTGGTGACATAGGTCTGGTGGTGCTTGCCGTAGTGGAAGTCGATGGTCTCGGCCGAGATGTGCGGCGCCAGGGCGGTGCGGTCGTAGGGCAGGGGAGGCAGTTCGATGGCCATGGGCGTTCCTTTGCGTTTGCGAGGGGTGGACCGCGCCGGGCGCGGTCGAGGCCTTATAATTCTAGCCTGAACGAGCGCCCGGCACCTTGGCCTGGCGTGAACGGAGTATCACGATGAGCGCAACACTTGACCGCATCCGGGCCGAGGTCGAAGGCCACCCGGTGGTTCTTTTCATGAAGGGCACGCCGCAATTCCCAATGTGCGGCTTCTCCAGCCGCGCCAGCCAGGTGCTCAAGCAGGCCGGCGCCACGATCCACAGCGTGAACGTGCTGCAAGATCCCGAGATCCGCGCGGACCTGCCGCGCTTCTCCGACTGGCCGACCTTCCCGCAGCTTTTCATCAATGGCGAGTTCATCGGCGGCTGCGACATCACCGTCGAGTTGTTCGAGAGCGGCGAGTTGGCGCGCATGGTGGCCGAGGCGCAGAAGGCCGCATGAGCGGCGTGCTCGACGGCCGGGTGATCCTGGTCACGGGCGCTTACGGCGGCCTCGGCGAGGCGGCCGCCAAGGCTTGTGCGCAAGCCGGCGCGACCCTGGTCTTGCTCGGTCGCAAGGTGCCCAAGCTCAGTCGCACCTACGATGCCATCAAGGCCATCGGCCCGTTGCCGGCCATGTATCCGCTCGACCTGGCAGGTGCCGATCCCGCCGACTACGAAGCCATGGCCCAAACCATCGAACGCGAGCTCGGCGGCCTGCACGGCATCCTGCATTGCGCCGCCGAATTCACCGGACTCAAGCCGCTGGAAGCCACGCCGCCTGAAGAGTTCGTGCGCCAGTTGCATGTCAACCTCACCGCGCCCTGGCTGCTCACGCAGGCCTGCCTGCCGCTGCTGCGCAAGGCCGATGACAGCGCGGTGGTATTCGTCGGTGAAGACCTGTCGCGGGTGAATCGCGCCTACTGGGGCACTTATGGCGTGGCCAAGGCTGGTCTCGCTGGTCTCGTGCGCATCCTGCACGACGAAACCGACAACAGTTCGGTACGCGTCAGCGCGCTGCAGCCGGGGCCGATGCGCAGCAATATCCGCGCCCGCGCCTTTGTCGAAGAAGCCGCCACGCGCGTGCCTTCGCCGGCCGCTTACGCCGACCACTGCGTACACCTGCTGTCGCCCGCAGGCATCATCGCGCGCGGCCAGGTGCTGACGCCGGGCCTGCCGGCGTGACCAGCACCATCTCCACCGCCTTGCTGTTGTTCCTGATCCTGGATCCGCTTGGCAACATCCCCGTGTTCCTGAGTTTGCTCAAGCCGCTGGCGCCGGCGCGCCGGCGCATTGTGCTGGCGCGCGAGTTGCTGATCGCACTCGGCGTGTTGTTCGCCTTCCTCTGGGGCGGCAAGTACGTGCTTGAGCTGATGCACCTGCGCCAGGAGTCGGTGTCGATCGCCGGCGGCATCGTGCTGTTCCTGATCGGCCTGAAGATGATCTTCCCGAGCCCGGAAGGCATGTTCGGCGAGACCGGCGGCGGCGAACCCTTCATCGTGCCCATGGCCATTCCCCTGGTGGCCGGTCCCTCGGGCATGGCCTCGGTGATGCTGCTCGGCAGCCAGGATCCGGGGCGCATGGGCGACTGGAGTTTGGCCCTGTTGCTGGCCTGGCTGGGCACGGCGGCCATCCTGTTTGCCGCCACCCGCCTGTACAAGGTCCTGGGCCAGGCTTTCCTGGTCGCGGTGGAGCGCCTGATGGGCATGCTTTTGGTGGCCATTTCGGTGCAGATGCTGATGGATGGCGTCGCGGCGACGCTCAGGTCGCCCCACCTCGCGGGCTAGCGCGGCCCCATTCAGCCGGCGCCGGAAACCTGCTTCCGTGACGGTCATCCGGCTGTCATGGGCTGCGCCTATGGTGTTAAACTCTCGTTACCGCTCAGGGTCGCCTGGGGATGGGACCGAGCGTTGCGCTGTGGCTTCCCAAGAATGCCGGGATCGGCATTGTGAAAGAGTGCGGCAGGACGCCGCGCAAGGATGCTGCACCGATACGCCGGACGTGACCGTCGGGTTTCCAAAACAACCAACACGCAGGGTAATCACCATGATGAATCGCAATCGGGTCCGGCTCTCCAAGCTCGCCCTCGGCCTCGCTGTCGCGCTTGCCGCGGCCCCGGCCTTCGCGCAGAGCACCTCCGCCGGTGTCGGCGGCCAGGTTGTCGGTGCCGACGGCCAGCCTGTCGCTGGCGCAGAAGTCAGCATCACCCACGTCGAGTCCGGCACTGTCAGCCGTGCCGTTACCGATGCCAACGGCCGCTACATCGCCCGCGGCCTGCGCGTGGGTGGCCCGTACACCATCACGGTGAACAAGTCCGGCGTCGGTACCGATACCGAGCAGGGCATCTTCCTGAACTTGAACCAGGTCAACAACGTCGACGCCAAGCTGCATGCCGGCGCCGACACCACGCTCGACACCGTCGTCGTTACCGGCGCGGCGTCCAGCGTCTTCTCGAGTGACAACAAGGGCGTCGGCACCAACATCAGCGGACGCGCCCTGGAAACCGCCGTCAGCGGCAACCGCGCGCTGGACGACATCGCTCGCCTGGATCCGCGCATCACCGTGACTGACCAGAGCGATGGTTCCATCTCGGTGGCCGGCCAGAACAACCGCTACAACAACATCAGCGTTGACGGCCTGTCGGTGACCGACCCGTTCGGCCTGAATGCCAATGGCCTGGGCTTCACCGGTTCGCCGATCTCGCCCGACACGATTGCCGCCTACGACATCAAGGTGACTGACTACGACGTCACCTCCGACGCCGTCGGCGCCAACATCAACGCCGTCACCAAGTCCGGTACCAACAACTTCCACGGCTCGGTGTATTACGCCCTGACCGATGGCAGCAACATGGTCGGCGACCGTCCGGGTTCGGACTTCACCGTGTTCGACAAGAACAAGACCGCGGGCTTCACCTTCGGCGGCCCGCTGGTGAAGGACAAGCTGTACTTCTTCGTGTCCTATGAAGACCAGAAGATCGACGGCATCACCGGCGTGGGCGCCGATGCCACCACCACCGGCAAGCTGACCCAGGCGCAGGTTGACGCCGTGGCTGCGGCCTTCGAGAGCATCGGCATCGACACCGGCGCCTCCGGCGGTGGCAATACGTTCGCCCTTGAAAACAAGCGCACCCTGGCCAAGCTCGACTGGAACATCACCGACAGCCAGCGCGCCACCTTCACCTACCAGCGCACGGAAGAAGCCCGTCCCGGCCCGTACAGCGGCTATGTGAAGGACTGGAGCGTCATCCTGCCCAGCAACTTCTACACCAGCGCCAGCAAGACCGACAATTACTCGTTCCAGTTGTTCAGCGACTGGACCGAGAACTTCAGCACCGAGTTGAAGGTCGGTTACCAGAAGTACGACAACGTCAATGGCGCCGCCATCGACCAGCCTGAAGTGTTCGCCTGCTTCAGCTCCACGGTCTGCAGCAACAACCCCACCAGCATTTCGTCCTCCACCGGGTGGGTCATCGCGGGCGAAGATCGTTTCCGCCACGAGAATGCGATCAACAGCAAGCGCATCACCGCCTCCTTGTCCGGCACTTACTATGCTGGCGACCACGTGATCAAGGGCGGCGTTGACTTCATGAGCAACGAATCGCTCGATATCTTCGGGCAGTTGCTGCACGGGTCCTACGGCTTCTACGACAAGAACAACAACGGCACTCCCGCGGACGAAATCGCCGCCGGAAACTACGGCACCTTCGTCAAGAACTACCTGCCTGATGGCGTGAGCCTGGCTGATGCCGGCGGCGCTTGGAAGTACAGCCAAGTCAGCCCCTTCCTGCAGGACACCTGGCAGGTCACGGACAATCTGTCCGTTGTCCTGGGTGTGCGCGTGAACATTCCGAAGTCCGACCATGCTCCGCCGGTCGCCGTCGAGGGCACGTCGGGCACTCCGCCGGTTCCGGCTTCGGGTACGACCGCAGGCGCGCCGGTCTGGGAAACGCGCTTTGGCTATCCCAGCAACACCACGCTGGGCTCGAAGAACAAGGTCGTCGAGCCGCGCTTCGCCTTCAACTACACCTTCGACACCGAGCGCAAGATGCAGCTGCGTGGTGGCGTGGGCCTGTTCCAGACGACGCCGCCGACCGTGTGGCTGTCCAATCCGTACATCAACAACGGCTATGTTTCGGCCAAGCAATTCACTTTCACCAACACGACCGCCAATCCCTCGCTCGCCAACCCCTTCAGCTCCGATCCTAATGCCCAGCCCGGCCCGACGTCTGCTTCGCTTCAGCCCGGCTTCTGCACCGCCGCTGCCACCTGCCAGATCGACGTGCTGGACCCGGACTTCAAGCTGCCGTCCGCCTGGAAGCTCAGCCTGGGCTTCGATGTCGAGATGCCCTGGGGCCTGACCGGTTCCGTGGAATACACCCACATCAAGGCCAAGGACGCGATCGCCTATCTGCTGCCGAACATCGGCACGCCGAAGGGCAAGCTGCCGGACGGTCGTGACTCGTACTGGAAGACCTTCCCGACGCCGGGCGCCGGCATTGGCACGGGCACCAACAACGGCGCCTTCCCGGAGCTCAACACGCGTTCGACCTTGCTGACCAACACCGACAAGGGTGTTTCGAACTCCGTGACCTTCGCGCTGGCCAAGGCGATGTCGCACGGCTTCAGCGGCAACTTCAGCATCACCGGCACCCACGCCACCGAGGTCAACCCGGGCTCCAGCTCGCAGGCTTACTCGAACTACAACTTCGTTGCGCGCACCAACCCGAACGAGATCGTCGAGGCGGCTTCCCGCTTCGATATCCCGCTCTCGGTGAAGGCGTCGGTGGCTTGGGATCACGCCTTCTTCGGTGACTACAAGACCACGCTGACCGCGTACTACAACGGTCATACCGGCCAGCCGTACAGCTGGGTGTTCGGCGGTGACGTGAACGGCGACGCCGTGGCCACCGACGTGGACCTGGCCTACATCCCGATGATCAACGATCCGATCGTGGGGAGCTATGTCCAAGTCACGAATGGCGTGGTGACCGCTGCCACGCCGGAGCGCATCGCGGCCTTCCAGGCCCTGATCGAGAGCGACCGTTACCTGCGTTCGCACCGCGGCCAGATCGCCGGCCGCAACGCGATGCACCAGCCCTGGGTCAACCAGCTCGATATCGGCTTGCAGCAGGAGCTGCCGGGCTTCGTCGACGGCAACAAGTTCGTCGTGCGCCTGGACATCTACAACTTCCTGAACATGCTCAACAAGGATTGGGGTGACCAGCGCGGACTGGGCTTCTTCGGCAGCCGTCGCCTGGCCAACATCTCCGACGTGACTGGCGGCAAGTACGTTTACGACCTCGGTTCGCTGACCACCCCGTCGTGGACCGACCCCACCGTGCGCGACAGCTCGGCCAACCCGGGTCGCGTCGTGTCCCGCTGGCAGGCGCTGTTCACCGTCAGGTACAGCTTCTGATTCCGACGTAACAGCTGTAAAAAGAGACGGCCGGGGAAACCCGGCCGTTTTTTTGTTTCCGGGGCGGCGCCGACCAGTGCTTTTCTTCCTGGATTAACGCCCGGTAATGTGCCATCCAGCAATCGCGCAGGCGGTCGGCGCCAGGATGAGGCTGCCCCTTCCCGGGCCCACTCCAGGAGCGATGACCATGCGACCCCTTCTTTCCCTCGCCCTTGCGCTTTCGCTGGCCTTGGCTGGCTCGCCGGCGTTCGCCGCAGGCCAGGCGCAGCCCGCTGCCGCGCCGGCGACCCGCACAACGCCGGCGAAGCCCGCTGCGGTCCGTTGCCATGACGCGACCGGCAAGTTCATCAAGTGCCCGGTGAAGGCCAAGCCGGCACCCTGCCGCGATGCCGCCGGCAAGTTCGTGTCCTGCAAGAAGTAGGGCGGCACGGCGCGGCCCGGTTCACCCCCGGGCCGCCCGGATTGCATCGGCAGTTTGCTCCGGGTGTTAAAGTCATCGGCCAAGAAAGCGATGGCGAAAAGCACACCCAATGAGCGACCCAGATTCCGGCATCACCGACCCGCTGCCCCCGGCGCCCGGCCCCCTGCCCACCGTCAATGCCCGCATCTCGCCGCGTGGCGGCCTGGATATCCTGTCGCGCGATGAAATCGCGCGCCTGCGCGACGCCTCCTCTGGCGGACTGCATGAACTGCTGCGCCGCTGCGCCTTGGCCGTGCTGACCACCGGCAGCGACTCCGACGATCCGCGCGCCGCCCAGCAGCGCTACCCGAATTTCGACATCCACGTGCATCAGCAGGACCGTGGCATCAAGATCGAACTGGTTCAGGCGCCGGCATTGGCGTTCGTGGACGGCGAGATCATCCGCGGCGTGGCCGAGTTGCTGTACGCGGTGGTGCGCGATATCGCCTATGTCGCCATCGAGATCCAGGGCAGCCACAAGTTCGACCTGCACACCAGCGAAGGCCTGACCGGCGCGGTGTTCGAGATCCTGCGCAACGCGCGCGTGCTGCGCCCGCACCAGGACCCGAATCTGGTGGTCTGCTGGGGCGGCCATTCCATCGGCCGCGACGAGTACGACTACACCAAGAAGGTCGGCTACGAACTGGGCCTGCGCCGCCTGGACATCTGCACCGGCTGCGGCCCGGGCGCCATGAAGGGCCCGATGAAGGGCGCCACCATCGCCCACGCCAAGCAACGCCGCGGCGGCAACCGCTACATCGGCATCACCGAGCCGGGCATCATCGCCGCCGAATCGCCGAACCCGATCGTCAACCACCTGGTGATCATGCCGGATATCGAAAAGCGGCTTGAGGCGTTCGTGCGCCTGGGCCACGGCATCATCGTGTTTCCCGGCGGCGTCGGCACTGCCGAGGAAATCCTCTACCTGCTCGGCTTGCTGATGCATCCGGACAATGCCGGCATCGCGCTGCCGCTGATCCTGACGGGTCCGCGCGCGTCGGCGGCTTACTTCGAGCAGATTGATCAGTTCCTGCGCCTGACCCTGGGCGAGTCGGCCACCGCCTTCTACCAGATCATCGTGGACGATGCCGGCCGCGTGGCCACCACCATGACCCACGGCGTGCGCAAGGTGCGCGAGCAGCGGCTGGACAACAAGGACGCCTTCTTCTTCAACTGGTCGCTGCGCATTCCGGCGGAATTCCAGTTGCCGTTCCGCCCCGACCATGAAGCGATGGCGGCGCTGAACCTGCACCGCGACCAGCCCGTGCACCGGCTGGCGGCGAACCTGCGCCGGGCCTTCTCGGGCATCGTCGCCGGCAACGTGAAGGAGGAGGGCATGCGCTGCATCGAGCAACGCGGCCCCTTCCAGATCCACGGCGACCCGGAAATCATGCAGGCGCTAGACGGCCTGCTGCGCGCCTTCGTGGAGCAGCGGCGAATGAAGATGGTGGGCGAGTACCAGCCCTGTTACCAGGTCCGGGGCTGAGGCCCCGGGGCGCGAGTTACCAGCAGCCGTTGGTCGTTGGCAGCTTGCTGACCACGCCAGATGACATCTGGAGACTGAGGGTTCCGCAGGTATCCTTCGCCTGGTCCGAGCCCGACTTCGGCACCGCCGTTGCTGTCCAGGCGGTAGCACTTTCGGCGGTGGAGATCGAAATGTTGTAGTAGCTGCTGGTCGCCAGCGCGCCAAACAACGTCTTGTTGGCGGCAGTAGAGTCGGTTCCGAGGTACTTGACGTGATCCGACCGCCATTTCTCCTGGCGGAGCGCGACATCCGACAAAGCCTGCTTGGCCTCGGCGCGACGGCTCTTGCGCACCTGCTTGTTGTAGGCCGAGAACGCCAGCCCGGCAAGCACAGCGATAACCAGCACCACGATCATCAGTTCCAGCAGTGTGAATCCGCGCCGTGATTTCATGACCAGGTCCCTTGGCTTTCGCCGCGATCCTAGCACCCTGCGGCTGGGAGTGGTACCGCCCCCGGCTCATCTGCCAAACGCCGCCGCTCATCGGTCTGCCCTTGCCTGCCGGGCAGATCGTGGAGTCTCATGCCCAAGTACAGCACAGGGGTCAACAATGTCATCGGGGCCAAGGTTTCCCAGCGGTTTCACGTTGATCGAGCTCATGGTCACGCTTGCGGTGTTGTTGATCCTCTCCCTGCTGGCGCTTCCGATGTTCCAGGCTACGCAGCAGCGTGCCGCGCTTCGCGGTGCTGCAGATCAGACCCAGAGCTTCTGGAACCAAGCGAGGCTTGAAGCCGCCAAACGCAACTCCTTGGTCAAAGTGGGGGTAGCACAGTCCTCAAGCGGTGCGAATTTCTGCCTTGGCGCCGCCACGACGACCATCGACGCCACCGACATCGCCACTCCTTGCGATTGCTTCACTGCCGGAGCCTGCAATGTCGCTCAGTATCCGGCGGCCCAGGCTGAATGGAACGGAGTCACGCTGAGCGCGGTGACGCTTGGCGGGGTGGCGTGGCCCAGCGGCACCATTGCCACCGCTGTGGTGGATCCCAAGCGCACGGCCCTGATTGACGGAAGTACTGCGGGCGTAGTGACCTTGAAGGGCCCCTCTGGCCCAAAGGCCTACCAGCTGCGCCTGCTCGTGGATCGTCTGGGTCGCGGAGTTCTTTGTGAACCAAGTTCGGCGGTAGACAAGATGACCGATTACAGCAACCAGCGGTGCTCGCCGTGATGCGCCGGGCGCGGCAACCGATGCTGGCGACAGGCGGTGTGCGGGGCTTCACCCTCGTGGAGATGATGCTCGCAGTTGTCGCCGGCCTGATCGTCTCGGGGGCAGTACTTTCTTTCTTCATGTCCACCATGAAGAGCAGTGGAGAGTACGTGCAGTCGACCCGGCTCAGCCAGGAGTTGCGCAACTCGATGGATCTGATCACCCGGGATCTTCGGCGTGCCGGCTACGACGACGATGGGCTGAAATACGTTGGCAACAAGAATGTTTCGCCGTTCACTCCGTTGTGCTTGTCCGCCACGGGCGCGCCGACGACCTGCCTGCAGGAAGTTGCTATTACCGGTAGCGCTGCCAATAGTACGGGCGACTGCATCATTTACAGCTACGACCGCAGCTATCCAAATAATGGGACCACCAAGGTGGGGACCGAGGGCACGCTGGACCTGTCAAACGGTGAGGTGCGGGCGATTCGACTTCGCCCCCGGACCGTCGGCCCCATGTCGAACATCGGTGTTATCGAGTACTTCGACAGTTCGATCAACTCTGCGCGGCCGGTATGCTCGGATGCTGGCCCGGCGTATTCGGCCACCAGCTTGTATCCGGGCTGCAACACGACGACTGGCTGGTGCCCGCTCAGTGACCCCAACCGGATTGACGTCACGGCCCTCACGGTGGTCAACCGCAGCAGCACGATTGGCGCAAATCCAAGCGCGCAGATCTCCCGCCAGTTTGACATAACCATTACCGGTCGCCTTCGCGCCAACACCGGTACTACATTCTCAGACTATTCCCGCAGCCTCCAGTCCAGCATCAAGATCCGCAGCGACTGCATGCGTGAACTCATCACCGACTGCAACGCTCGTCCCTGATCCCTACCAGGCCAGACCATGAATGCCATCCGCCAATCTCCTTCCAGTGGGCGCACGCAGCGAGGCGTTGCCACGCTTGTCGTGACACTGATCATCCTGGCCATCCTGACCGTGATCGTGCTGAGTTCGTCAAGCGTTGCCCTGTTCGAGCAGAAGACGGCGACCAACGAGAATCGGCAAAAGCTCGCCGATGATGCTGCCCAATACTCCCTGAATCTCGGCATCGAGTATCTAAAGGCCAACGTCGTCAAGATCGCGTCTGAGCAGACACTGGGCTGGCTGCCTGCAGGCAGCGCCCCGCATTGGGTGAAGTGCTCTGACGTGACCTCCATGGGAGCGACCCATCCTTGCATGTCCGAGCCCACGGCAAGCCGCCGAAGCCAGATGTATTTCTGGACCGTTGACGGAAGTCTGAACGGTTCGACCAGCCTGCCGTTTGACAGCTTGGTCCAGGACGCATCCGGTCAACTCACCACCGTTGGCAAGGTGTTTTCGACAACGGGCACGACGGTGACGGCACTGCTTTGTCGTCTCGACACCGCGTACAAGGTTGGTGGCGTGCTGCAGCCGACGCAGTGCCGGGCGACGCCAAGTTCCGACTCGAACAATCGCATCGCAGTAACCCTTATTTCGAAGGCTACCTTGCCCGGCGAGGGCGCCGCCAGCGAGATGAAGGCGACCGTTGGAAATTTCGATACGTTTGCCGTGGGCGCCTCGGTGCCACTGGTAGCATCGGGCACCATCAACGGCGTGGGTAATGCTGAAATCGTAACTGCCTCCAATGGCGGCGGAACCGGTATCCCGGTCTCGATCTGGTCGGCTGCCGATGCGGACATTGACTGCACGGGCGGCGGCAGCTGTGCCAGCGTGTCGACTTGTCAGGTTGGTGAATACCTGAAGGCAACGCCCGAATCACAGTTGTTGACCACCTGCGCTACGGTCAACAACGCCTGTGGCTGTCCGTCGATCGGCAACGGTGCCACCAAGGAAATTGTTTACGCCAAGAACCCCAACATGCTCTCGGGGCACGTGCCGGGTGCCTCCAACTGCTGTGAGAACATCGACATCCTGGACGTCGACAGGCCGACGCCGACCAGTGCGGAGGCCTCCGGCAACCTGAGCAAGGGCGTCAGCCCCGACATCACCTTCTTCCCTGGTCGCGGCATGGACAATGTCGTCGGTGGGGCGCCGGGTGGATCCAGTGCCGCGGCTATCGCGGCGTGGGATGCGTCGGCGCTCTCCGATGATTCCCTGTTCGAATGGGTGTTCAACGTAAGTGGCGAGAGCAATACGACCAAAACTTCGCAGGCCGACTTGTCCCACTACGGGCAGCAAGGCCCAACGCTCACAAATTGCACGCCGGTCGCCAATTGCGCGGTCAACTATCTGACATCGGCGAGCGAGCTCAACGCGCAACAGGTTACTTGCACCCAGCTAAACGCGCTCGGTTCGTCGGCATCCGGCTTGTATTACGTCGTTGAGACCGCAGGTGATACCAATCCCGACGACGATCCGCTTTGTACTTTGCCGGCCCAGGTCGGATCTCCTGACGCTCCGGCCATCGTGGTGGTGAATAACAAGGCGAAGATGAACAGCACTTTGTTGTATGGCCTGCTGTTCGTCCGGAGCAGCAACGACACCGCTGAACTTTCGGGCGTTGGCCATGCCCAAGTATTTGGTTCAGTCGTTGTCGAAGGCGAAGTGAAGACGATGGCGGGTGGATTTACCATCGTCTATTCGAACGTCCAGATCTCGAGGCCGGGCAAGGACTTGCCGGAGACCACGCGTTTCGGACTGGTGCCTGGCAGCTGGCTTGACAATAGCCGCGCTGGATTCTGAGGACCTTCCCATGAATTTTCGCACTTCACGCCTTTCGCCCCGAGGGTTCAGCCTGATCGAGGTCCTCGTTGCCGTCGTCATCATGTCGGTTGGCTTGTTGGCGCTTGCCTCCCTGCAGCTGAGCCTGTACCGGTCTTCGGCGGACACGAAAGCCCAGTCGGTTGCGGCCGGCTTGGGCAAGCAGATGATCGAGCAGATGTTGTCTTTCCAGAAGACCGGTGGTGACGACAGCGCGTGCGTGACACCGTTCGGGAACACCACCAATACCTGCTATCGGGCGATTACGGATGTCGCGGCCCAGACCATCGTGGTCGGCGGCGTGAGTTTTGAACGAAGTGCGGTGGTCAGGCGCTATGTGTATGACAAGTCAGCCTTGCACCAGGGTTTCTGGCTTCAGGGTACCGATACTGCACTTGACTCCACCCTGCTGACCTCGCCCGTCACTTACCTGGCGGGCAAGGAATTCAAGCGCATCGAAGTGACCGTGCACTGGGTCGATCCCACCGGTACGGATCGGAATGTCTATCTGGAGGACGCGGTCGCCGCGATCAATCCTGCAGACAGCGCTGCGGTGGCGAAGACCACCAAGGGCGCCACGGCACGCAAGGCGCAGGCCATCGTCACCAATCCTGCCAGTGTTGCTGGCGTGATTCCGATTGCGATCGGTAACGGCAGCGACACGGCCGCGACCAACCCGCGACCGATTATTGTCAGCCAAGGGCAGAACTCGACAACGGTCGAGACGCGTTTCGACGTCTACACTTATGTGGGCCTCACCCAAACCTCCGCCATTGCCCAGTCCCGCGTCGAGACATCCGTGGTTGGCTGCACCTGCACCTTCGGCACGGGTACGCAGTCCGCGGCGCGACCGACCTTCTGGAACGGGTTCCAATACACTGTTCCCACCACGTCGGCGAACATTCCGGTATCGACCGCAAAGAACGTGACGCAAAGCGACCAGTGCACCATCTGCTGCCGCGACCATCAGGATCCCTCCGGTGTGGCGGGTGAGAAGTTCGACCCACGCCGGTCCACGCACAGCCACTATCTCAATAGCGACCTGGCCAATGCAGTGACCACTGGCGACTACAATGAGGCCTGCCGCCTGATTCGCGTGGATGGCGTCTTTCACGTCGCATCCGAGCCGTATGACGACCACTATGGGCTGCTTGCGACCCCAAGCATCGCGAACTCTACTGCGGCCGCTGTAGTCACCGACATGGTCCCCGGCACCGCTACCCAGACCGCCTACCAGACCTTTGTGCTGAACTATTTGAAGAACCGGTTTGTCGATAACACCGCCTACAATACGGTCGTCGATCCCACCACGATCACCGGGTATTCGGCACTGCAGACACCAACGACAGCGACCATCGATACAGCTACGCGCCCGCAGTACCTGCATAGCCGCGGCCTGCTTATCGACTACCTGAGCGCCGATGCGATCGCTGCAATTGCCCAGGCCAAGGCAGAGTGCGCCGCGCAGAATGCGCTGGTGGCCAATAGCTGCCCGGCCGCCACCTTGCAGACGAACGTGCTCAAGTTGCTTCCCTTTACGTCGATCAACGCCACCGAACTGGCAAAGTGGACCTCGAGTGACGCAACCAAGATTGATGTCCACGAACTGACTGACCTGTCCGAGTCGATCGACTATTCATTCCCGGCGTCCGGCAAGGCCAACTACGTCGCGGGCATCGCTGGATCGCCGGTGACCGGAACGACCACCATCCAGGGCACGAGCGCTGGTCTGGCCATTGCCAAGCCGGTGATGCCGGCCAATGCCTACTCCGGAAGCATGTACTCGATGGTCGATACGCAACCGTTCATCGTCGGCCTCAACGCGGCGGTCGTCGGCAACGGTACGTTCTACGTAAATTGGGTTGCCCCGTTGGTCGGTGGAGTGTTCCCGAGCGCCTCGAACGGGAGCGGCGGCAACAAGGTCGCGACCAATATGCTGATCGGTAACGGCGGAAGTGCCAACCCGGCGTGCGGCGACCACACGACCAGCACCAACACTGGCAACTTCGATTGTTCGCCACCTGCGGCCGACATTACCCTCCCGGCCGGGGTGCCACTCCGCCTGTCCAACTACAACCGCGCTGGTAGCCCGGACAAGTCGGTGCCCAACGCCTGTGACAACGGCAGCTCGAACACGCCGATGTCGTACGTGCTGAACTACGACGTGGCCAGTTACACGGTCAACGGGGGATCGCCCATCACCACCGGATTCACCGTTGTGAACGCGGACCAGGCGGGTGCCAGCTGTGCCAACAATGGCGGCGAGTGCACCACATTCACTGTGGCAGGCGTTGCCAATGCGACGACGGTTGCGGTTACCTTTACTGGTCCGACTTACCGCTGCCCCACGAACTGGGCAACATACCTGAATGCCAATGGCACGGCGAAGGCGTATCCGGGCAACGGCAGCTGCAACAGCGGCACGCCGAAGACGCCGAAGTGGAGCTCGACCTACACCACCTCGTGCCCGTCTACCGTGCCCTGAGGGCGGAGGCTTTTGCATCCGGACAAGGCCCGCTTCGGCGGGCCTTGTTTTACCAGCGCCACCCAATTCCCAGCCCGCGCCGCTGAAAGTCTCTTTCACCCGCCATCCGTGGCGGGATCTGGCCCTCGGGCCAGGCCAAAAACAAAGGGCCTGCGATTTCTCGCAAGCCCTTGATATTTCTGGCGCCCGAAGTTGGACTCGAACCAACGACCCCCTGATTAACAGTCAAGTGCTCTAACCGGCTGAGCTATTCGGGCGGGACGCGCATTTTCGGCTACCACCCGGCCCCCGTCAACCGCGAATTCCAGACTCTCTTGTCGAAATCGGCATCAGATCGCTAAGGGCAGGTCAGTGCGAGGTTCGCTGCGGTAGCCGCGCCATCGCGCAATGTGCCGGCATTGCCCATGATCAGCGCCCGGGCCTTGGCCGGCCCGCGTCCATCGCAAAGCGTGAAAGTGGCATTGCTCCCGGCATTGCCGCCATTGCCCTGGAACACGATCCGGGTACGACCGGCCGTGGTGCGGAGGCGGACACGGCCTTCCAGGGCGGGCTGAACCTTCAGCACGCGCTCGCCACCCTCTATTTCGCGATTGGCATTGTTATCGAGGAACACCAGCCAGCCTGCGCTCCAGTCCGGGCTTGCATCGCAACGCCGGCCATCACTGCTGGGGCAGAGCACACCCCGCACGCCGGTGATCGCCGCGTGGTTGCTCGCAGAGGCCAGGCTGAGCTCCAGCTGCGCGCGGGCATCGCTGGCCCGCGCCGCCTCGAGCCCCCCGCTGAAGGCAGGCAGGGCCAGGCCGAATAGCAGGCTGGCAATCGCCAGCGCAATGAGCAACTCGATCAGGGTCCATCCGCGCGCGGGGTTCATGCTGGCAGCTCCAGGGGGAGGCTCAAGACTTGCAGGCCAGGGTCTGCGCAGGCATCCGAAAGCAGCCGGTTCTGCCGTCATCCAAGCCGCAACCCGGGGTCGGGAAAATCCGGCGGCGCTATACTGGAAGATTGCACGGAGCCCAGCCGCCCCCCATGGCCGACCGTTTCGAGATTGCTGCCCCCTTCGAGCCCGCCGGCGACCAGCCGGAGGCGATTCGCCGCCTGGTGGCCGGGTTCGAGTCCGGCATTGCGCACCAGACCCTGCTGGGCGTGACCGGCTCCGGCAAGACCTACACCATCGCTAACGTCATCCAGCAGGTGCAGAAGCCGACCCTGGTGCTGGCGCCGAACAAGACCCTGGCGGCGCAGCTGTACGGCGAGTTCAAGAGCTTCTTCCCGCACAACGCGGTGGAATATTTCGTCAGCTACTACGACTACTACCAGCCCGAAGCCTATGTCGCGGCCAGCGACACCTTCATCGAGAAGGACTCGAGCATCAACGAGCACATCGAGCAGATGCGCATGTCGGCCACCAAGGCCCTGCTCGAGCGCCGCGATGCCATCATCGTGGCCACGGTTTCGTCCATTTACGGCCTGGGCGACCCGAACGAATATTTCCGCATGGTCCTGCACCTGGTGCGCGGCGACAAGCTCGACCAGCGCGAGTTGCTGCGCCGCCTCACCGAGATGCAGTACACCCGCAACGACACCGAGCTGCGGCGCGCCACCTACCGCGTGCGCGGCGAGGTGATTGACGTGCACCCGGCCGAGTCCGAGATCGAGGCCCTGCGCATCGAGCTGTTCGACGGCGAGATCGAGAACCTGTCGCTGTTCGACCCGCTGACTGGCGAGGTCTACCGCAAACTGCCGCGCTACACCCTGTACCCGAAGTCGCACTACGTGACCACGCGGCGCACCGTGCTCGACGCCATCAATACCATCAAGGACGAGCTGCGCGAGCGCCTGGAATACTTCTACCGCGAGAACAAGCTGGTCGAAGCCCAGCGCCTGGCCCAGCGCACCCAGTTCGACATCGAGATGATGGCCGAGGTGGGTTTCTGCAGCGGCATCGAAAACTACTCGCGCCACCTGACCGGACACATGCCCGGCGAGCCGCCGCCCTGCCTGTACGACTACCTGCCGCCAGATGCGCTATTGGTCGTGGACGAATCGCACGTGACCATTCCGCAGCTCGGCGCCATGTACAAGGGCGACCGTTCGCGCAAGGAAACCCTGGTGCAATTCGGCTTTCGCCTGCCCAGCGCCCTGGACAACCGGCCGCTGAAGTTCGAGGAATGGGAACGCCGCTCGCCGCGCGCGATTTTCGTCTCCGCCACGCCGGGCAAGTACGAATACGAGCATTCCGCCGGCGAAATCGTCGAGCTGCTGGTGCGCCCGACCGGCCTGGTGGATCCGGAAGTGGAAATCCGCCCGGTCGGCACGCAGGTGGACGACCTGTTGTCCGAGATCAACCTGCGCACCGCCATGGGCGACCGCGTGCTGGTGACCACGCTGACCAAGCGCATGGCCGAAAACCTCACCGACTACCTCGGCGAGCACGGCATCCGGGTGCGCTACCTGCACTCGGATATCGAAACCGTCGAGCGTGTCGAAATCATCCGCGACCTGCGCCTGGGCAAGTTCGACGTGCTGGTGGGCATCAACCTGCTGCGCGAAGGCCTGGACATGCCCGAGGTGTCGCTGGTGGCGATCCTGGATGCCGACAAGGAAGGCTTCCTGCGCTCGACCGGCTCGCTTATCCAGACCATCGGCCGTTGCGCCCGCAATGTCCGCGGCAGGGCCATCCTGTACGCCGACCGCATCACCAATTCGATGCGCGCGGCGATTGATGAAACCGACCGCCGCCGGCAGATCCAGGTGGACTACAACCTCAAGCACGGCATCGTGCCGACCAGTGTCCGACGCGAAGTGATGGACGTGATGGAGGGTGCCCGCAGCAGCGCGCCCGAGCCAGGCAAGCGCGGGCGTGGTCGCCTGGGCGTGGTGGCGGAGGAGGGCGGCGACTACTCCTTGCTCGATCCGGCCAAGCTCGCGGCACGAATAAAGCAGCTCGAGGCGAAGATGTACCAGCACGCCCGTGACCTAGAATTCGAACAGGCGGCACAGGTCCGCGACGAACTCGTCCGGGTTCGATCCCAGTCCATCGCGGGTTAGTTTTTGGCGGGTGTGCCCGCTGCAAAGCTGAATTGGTGCGCCGCGATCAGCGCCGAGTCCAGGCGTCCAACGAGATCGCGCGCAGCAGGTCCGTAATAGCCGCTGTAGTGGCCGTGGGCACTGGCGTTCACCGGTGGCGCGGTGGCGATGTATTGGCGTAGTGCCGGGGTCAACGGCTCGCCGAGCGACTCCAGTGCCGCCGGCAAGCGCTCACGCAGCGCATCAACCTTCACCAGGCTGTCGCCCGGGCGGAACAGCCTGGCGTACAGGAACGAATAGAAGCCGACGCCACTGCCCCGCAGCGGGGCCAGGTCCGCTCGCGAGAGATTCAGACCGTTGCCCGGCCGGGTCTCCGGAAGCGCCGACTGCACGGCATCGAACAGGGACGCGTCTTCGCCCAGGCGCACGAGGTTGGAAAGTGTGGCTTCGAACCCGAGCCGGCCACCGTGGCTGACGACTCGAAACACCGCATTCGGTTGCGGAAGGCCCGATTGAAAGGCACACCAGGACACGTAGTAGTCCCAGGGATTGCGCACCGTACCGAGCACCGGTAGCGAACGCGACTCCACCGGAATATCCGCGCGCGGCAGGTGATAGCCCACGCGACGCGCGCCCGGCACGTGTTCGAGCAGCGCGCGGTTGACGAAGGTCCCACCCGACTTGTGCAGATGCAGGAAGGCGAAGCGTTCGGTGAGGATCATCCCGCCAGGCTGGCGCCGATGCGCGCCAGCACCGCGACATCGTGCCGGCCGAGGTTTCTCTCGCCCGCCTGCAGCAGCGCGCACAGGTCCGGCGAGGGAAGGAAATCGCAGATCAGATGGGTTCGCGGGCGATCCCAGCCATTGAGCACGGCATGCACATTGGAATTGTTGAGCGCCCAAACTTCGCCTGGCCGCATCGTATAGGCCAGGCCCTGGGCCATCATGGCGACCGAAGGATCGGTGATGACAGGGATGTGCAGGCGAATGGTCTTCGCGAAGTAGTCGGGCTCGTCGCGATGCGGATAGATCAGGGCGCCGGCCGCCAGCCGGGCGACGAGGCAACGCAGCGGCGTCGCCGGTACGAGCTGCTCGATCAACTCCCGGGCGTAGGGAAGCTGGTCCAGCACGGGACGGTCTTCGACCGGCAGTTCGCCGTCAGCGGGCGCATGTCCGCGCAGGAAAATCGCTTCGGCCGGCTTGTGCACGCCTATCCTGCCGCCGCCCCGGTCGCCCCAGGCTTCGGCGGGAAGCGCTTCAATCTCGGCCCGCAGCCGCTCCGCGTCCACGCGCAGGCCCAGGCGCGTGCAGCCGCCGATGAGGGCCTGTTTGTCGATCGCCGGGTGGTCTGGAAGCGAGAGCATGGGCAGTCCGAAGGGTCTGCGCGCATGATAACGCCGGCCCGCGCCCCGGGTGCAGGATTGCCTCGCGGCCGCCGTCCGCCTACAATTCGCCCCCTACCGGGCGGTTAGCTCAGCGGTAGAGCACTACCTTGACATGGTAGGGGTCACAGGTTCGAAACCTGTACCGCCCACCACGCCTTACCACGGCGTGACCCGGAATTTCGTTTCAGGCAGAAGGATGCGTCGGGAAACCGCCGCCACGTGTGCGACATGAGCACTAGCACTCGCCGCCGCTAAGACTGCCAGCGCCTCGCACCCGCGAAGGACGCATGGCGTCCTTTTTTTTCGCCCCGAATCCGAGCATCGAAGCCCAGACCATGGTCAACATCACGCTTCCCGACGGCAGCCAGCGCCCGTTCGAACTTCCCGTTTCCGTGGCCGAAGTGGCTGCGTCCATTGGCCCGGGCCTGGCGAAAGCCGCGCTCGCCGGCAAGGTGGACGGCAAGCTGGTGGACACCAGCTACCGCATCGGCCACGACAGCGCGCTGGAAATCGTCACCGAGAAGCATCCCGACGCGCTGGAAATCCTGCGCCACTCCACCGCCCACCTGCTGGCCCAGGCCGTGCAGCGCCTGTTTCCCGGCGCGCAGGTCACCATCGGCCCGGTGATCGACAACGGCTTCTACTACGACTTCGCCTACGAGCGGCAGTTCACGGTGGACGACCTGGCGCGCATCGAGGAAGAGATGCAGAAGATCGTCAAGGAAGCGCTGCCGGTGACGCGCTGGGTGAAGTCGCGCGATGACGCCGTGGCCCTGTTCAAGTCCTGGGGCGAGCACTACAAGGCGGAAATCATCGAATCGATTCCTGCCAACGAAGAACTGTCGCTGTACACGCAGGGCGAGTTCACCGACCTCTGCCGCGGCCCGCACGTGCCAGGCACCGACAAGCTGCGCGCCTTCAAGCTGATGAAGGTGGCCGGCGCCTATTGGCGCGGCAATTCCGACAACGCCATGCTCAGCCGCATCTACGGCACGGCCTGGTTGAACGACAAGGACCTGAAGGCCTACCTGTTCCAGATCGAGGAAGCCGAGAAGCGCGACCACCGCAAGATCGGCAAGGCCCTGGACCTGTTCCACCAGCAGGAAGAAGCCCCGGGCATGGTGTTCTGGCACCCGAAGGGCTGGGCGCTGTGGCAGGTGGTCGAGCAGTACATGCGCAAGGTGTACCGCGAGTCCGGCTACCAGGAAGTGCGCTGCCCGCAGATTCTGGACGTGTCGCTGTGGAAGAAGTCCGGCCACTGGGACAACTACCAGGAAAACATGTTCTTCACCGAATCGGAGAAGCGCACGTACGCGGTGAAGCCGATGAACTGCCCAGGCCACGTGCAGGTGTACAACCACGGCCTGCACAGCTACCGCGACCTGCCGATCCGCTACGGCGAGTTTGGCAGCTGCCATCGCAATGAGCCCAGCGGCGCGCTGCACGGCATCATGCGCGTGCGTTCGTTCACGCAGGACGACGGCCACATCTTCTGCACCGAAGACCAGATCGAATCCGAGGTGACGGCCTTCCACAAGCAGGCGATGAAGGTCTATTCGGACTTCGGTTTCAGCGACATCTCGCTGAAGATCGCGCTGCGCCCGGAAAAGCGCCTCGGCGCCGACGAAACCTGGGACAAGGCCGAAGGCGCGCTGCGCGCCGCCTTGAAGGCCTGCGATGTCGAATGGCAGGAGCTGCCGGGCGAGGGTGCCTTTTACGGTCCGAAAATCGAATACCACATGCGCGATTCCATCGGCCGCAGCTGGCAGGTGGGCACGATGCAGGTCGATTTCATGATGCCCGAGCGCCTGGGTGCCGAGTACGTGGACGAGCATTCCGCGCGAAAGCACCCGGTCATGCTGCACCGGGCCATCGTCGGCTCGATGGAGCGCTTCATCGGCATTCTTATCGAATCCCACGCCGGCAGCCTGCCGAGCTGGCTGGCGCCGGTGCAGGCGGTGGCCATGAACATCACCGACGCCCAGGCCGAATACGTCGCTTCCGTCCAGAAATCCCTTGCAAATCAAGGCTTCCGGGTCGCCAGCGATTTGCGCAACGAGAAGATCGGCTATAAAATCCGCGAACACACCCTGCAGCGGGTTCCGTATCTGCTGGTGGCCGGTGACCGGGAGCGCGAACAGGGCCTGGTGGCCGTGCGCTCCCGCAGTGGCGAGGATTTGGGCACAATGACGCCCGAGGCCTTCGCCGAACGGCTCCGCGCCGAGTATGCCCCGGGGGCCTGAGGTCCCCGGTAAAGCTGTCCCACCCAGAGGATTTTTCGAATCAATACGCCAGCCACCGAAAAAGGTAACCGCAAGAACAATGAGATCCGGGTCCCCCGCGTACGCGTGATCGGGGCCGACGGAGAGATGGTTGGCGTGTTGTCGCGCGATGAAGCCATCGCCCTGGCCGAAGAGTCGGGCATGGACCTGGTCGAGATCCAGCCGACGGCGGATCCGCCGGTCTGCCGCATCATGGACTACGGCAAGTTCAAGTTCGAAGCGCAAAAGAAGGCCAATGCGGCCAAGAAGAAGCAGAAGATCGTCGAGATCAAGGAACTCAAGTTCCGCCCGACCACCGACGACGGCGACTACAACATCAAGCTGCGCAACCTGCGTCGTTTCCTGGAAGAGGGCGACAAGGTCAAGGTCAACATCCGCTTCAAGGGCCGCGAGATGGCCCACCAGGAGCTGGGCATGCAGATGGCGGCCCGCATCGAGAAGGACCTGGCCGACGAAGTGGTGATCGAGCAGCGGCCGCGCCTGGAAGGCCGGCAGATGATCATGATGGTCGCGCCCAAGCGCAAATAAGCCGCCGGGCGACCGCCTGGTTGCCCAAGTCGCTGGTTTTACGGCATAATTCCCGGTTCTTGGCGCAGGCCAGGAGCCCCGGCACGGCATCCGGGCCCGATCCACTGGGCGAAACCGCGCTGCACCAAGCATTGAACCTTAACCGGATCAATGACTTACAAGCAGGCCCAGGGCAAGTCGGCAAGCGTGGTTTCAAGACCACCGCCCAGGTCCGTAAATCAAAAAACCGCAGGGATTTTCCAAATGCCTAAGATCAAGACCAATCGCGCTGCCGCCAAGCGCTTCCGGAAGACCGCTTCCGGCAAGTACAAGTGCGGTCACGCCAACCGCAGCCACATCCTCACCAAGAAGTCGACCACGCGTAAGCGCAATCTCCGCCAGGGCAACCATGTCCGTGACGAAGACGCCGGCCGTCTGGATCGCATGCTTCCCTACCTTTGAGGAGAGTGAAAAATGGCTCGTGTTAAACGTGGTGTAACGGCGCATGCGCGCCACAAGAAGCTTCTCAAGATGGCGAAGGGCTACTACGGCGCCCGTCGCAAGGTTTATCGCGTCGCCAAGCAGGCCGTTACCAAGGCTGCCCAGTACGCCTATATCGGCCGCAAGCAGCGCAAGCGCCAGTTCCGTTCGCTGTGGATCGTGCGCATCAATGCCGCGGCCCGCATGTACGGCCTGAGCTACAGCCGCTTCATGAATGGCCTGCTGAAGGCCAACATCAAGCTGGACCGCAAGGCCCTGGCCGACATCGCGGTGCATGACATCGCGGCGTTTGGCAAGATCGCCGAGCAGGCCAAGCAGGCTCTCGCTGCGTAAGCCTCTTCGTCCCCTGCCGGCTGCGAGCAGATCGCGCCGGTAACGGAACGAAAACCGGATGGGGAAGGGCGAGAGTCCTTCCCCATTTTGTTTTTGCGACAATCGAATTCCTGCCAGGAAGCATGTCGGAACCATGAGCGAAATCGAACAGCTGACCAGCGCCGGGCTGGCCGACATCCAGGCCGCCGGCGATCACGAGCGCCTGGACGCGCTGCGCGTGGGCTTGCTTGGCAAGTCCGGCAGCGTCACCGGCTTGCTCAAGCAGCTGGGCACCTTGCCGGCGGACCAGCGCAAGGCCTTCGGCGAGCAGGTGAACAAAGCCAAGGACGCCCTGGCGGCGGCCATCGCCGAGCGCAAGCTGGTGCTGGACGATGCCGCGCTGGCGCAGCGCCTGGCGACCGAAGCGGTGGACATCACGCTGCCCGGTCGTGGCAATGGCATCGGCAACCTGCATCCGGTGTCGCGCACGCTCGAGCGCATCACCGAGATCTTCGCGCGGCTCGGCTATCAACTCGCCGATGGTCCTGAAATCGAAGACGACTTCCACAACTTCGAAGCGCTCAATTTCCCACCGCACCATCCGGCGCGGGCCATGCACGACACCTTCTATTTCGGCGACGGCCGCCTGCTGCGCACGCATACCTCGGGTGTGCAGGTGCGCTTCATGCTCGGCAACAAACCGCCGCTGCGCATGATCGCCGCCGGCAAGGTCTACCGCAGCGACAGCGACCAGACCCACACCCCCATGTTCCACCAGGTCGAAGGCCTGCTGGTGGACGAGACCTCGAGCTTCGCGGATCTGAAGGGCACGCTGGCTGAATTCGTGCGCGCCTTCTTCGAGCGCGATTTCGAGATGCGCTTCCGGCCCAGCTATTTCCCCTTCACCGAGCCTTCGGCGGAAGTGGATATCGCCTGGCAGCAGCCCGATGGCAGCACGCGCTGGCTGGAAGTGCTGGGCTGCGGCATGGTGCACCCGAACGTGCTGCGCAATTGCGGCATTGATCCCGAGCGCTACAGCGGTTTTGCCTTCGGCCTGGGCGTGGAGCGCTTCGCCATGCTGCGCTATGGCGTGAACGACCTGCGCAGTTTCTTCGACAACGACGTGCGCTTCCTGCGCCAGTTCGCCTGACCCGGGACGCCCACGCATGAAATTCCCCGAAAGCTGGCTGCGCGAACACGTCGCCGTTTCCGCCTCGAGCGAGCAGCTCGCCGAGCGACTGACCGCCATTGGCCTTGAAGTTGAATCGGCCGAGCCGATCGGCGCCGCGCTGGCGGGCGTGGTCGTCGCCGAGATCCTCAGCTGCAAACGTCATCCTGAAGCTGATCGCCTGCAGGTTTGCCAAGTCGCCTTCGGTGGCGCGGCAGCGGTGCAGATTGTCTGCGGTGCTCCGAATGCACGCCCGGGTTTGAAGGCGCCGCTGGCAACCGTTGGTTCCGTGATTCCTGGCGGCATCAGCATCAAGGCCGCCAAGCTGCGCGGTGTCGAGTCGGCAGGCATGCTGTGCTCCGCCAAGGAACTGGCGATCGATCCCGATGCCTCCGGCTTGCTGGAATTGCCGGCCGATGCGCCCGTGGGCCGCGCGTTGGCCGCGTATCTTGGTCTGCCCGACACTGCGTTCGAGCTCAAGCTCACGCCCAATCGCGCAGATTGCTTCTCCATTCGTGGCGTGGCCTTCGACGTGGCGGCGGTGATGGGCGCGCAGGTCACGCCCATGCAGATTGCCGAGGCCGCTGTCGCTTCGGCTTCGACGTTCGACGTGCAGTTGCAGGCTGGCGCCGATTGCCCGCGCTACTGCGGCCGCGTCATCGAGGGCTTGGACGCGAGCGCACGTTCGCCGCTGTGGCTGACCGAGAAGCTCAAGCGTGCCGGCCTGCGCCCGATCAGCCCGCTGGTGGACGTGACCAATTTCGTGATGCTCGAGTTGGGCCAGCCCCTGCATGCCTTTGATGCCGATACGCTGAAGGGCCCGATTGCCGTGCGTCGCGCCCGCGCGGGCGAAGTGGTCAAGACTCTGGACGAGCGCGACTGCGCGCTGGACGAAGGCTTCCTGGTGATTACCGATGCCGATCGCCCGGTGGCGCTCGGCGGCGTGATGGGCGGCTTCGATACCCGCGTCACCGATGCAACGACGCGCGTGTTCCTGGAGTGCGCGCATTTCGCGCCTGCCGCCATCATCGGCCGTGCCCGCAAGCTGGGCATGCATACCGATGCCTCGCACCGCTATGAGCGCGGCGTGGACCCGCAGATGCCGCGCTTCGCCATTGAACGCGCGACTGCGCTGGTGCTGGAGATCATGGGCGGCAAGGCCGGTCCGATCACCGAAGCGGTACTGCCCGAATTCCTGCCGCAGCCGACTGCGGTTGGCCTGCGCCGCGCGCGCCTCGCGCGCGTGTTGGGCATCCGCGTGGCCGACAGCGAAGTCGAGCGCATCCTGCGCGCCCTGGGCATGCAGGTCGCCAGCGACGGCGAAGGCTGGCAGGTTACGCCGCCGACGCGCCGCTTCGATATCGCCATCGAAGAAGACCTGATCGAGGAGATCGCCCGCATCCACGGCTACGAGACGATTCCCGTGCGCCTGCCGGCGGGCGAGTTCCCGCTGGCCGCGCCGAGTGAAACGCGCGTGCCTGAGGGCACCATGCGCCGCCTGCTCGCCGGGCACGACTTCGTGGAAGCGATCAACTACGCCTTCGTCGATGCCGATTGGCTCGCGACCTGGGGCGTGCTGGACGGTTCCGTGCCGCTGGCCAATCCGCTCAGCTCCGAACTCGGCGTCATGCGCACGTCGCTGTTGCCAGGGCTTGCCGCGGCGCTCGGCCGCAACCGCGCGCGCCAGCATTCGCGTGTCCGCCTGTTCGAACTCGGCCGCGTTTTCCACGCGGGCGCGGACGCGCCGCGCGAAACGCAGCGCATTGCCGCGCTGGCTTGCGGCAGCGCGCAGTCCGAACAATGGAGCACGAAAGCCACCGAAGTGGATTTCTTCGACCTCAAGGCCGAAGTGGAAGCGCTGGTCGCCTTGTCCAATCGCAGCGCGCAGTTCCGCAGCGGCGATGCGGCGTTTGGCCACCCCGGCCGCAGCGCCAGCGTGTGGGTTGATGATGTGCGCATCGGCTGGATCGGCCACCTGCACCCGCGGCTTGTAAAGGCGCTGGATCTGGAAGGCGAAGTGGTGGGTTTCGAGCTCGACGTCGAAGCGCTTGCGCTGCGCGAGGTGGCAAAGGCGGGCGAGATTTCGCGCTTCCCTTCCTTGCGTCGTGATCTTGCCGTGGCGCTGCCGGAAGCCACGCCTTGGGATGCATTGCGCAATTCGCTTTTCGCGACCCTGCAAGGCCGACTACGCGATGTAGTACTTTTCGACCAGTACCGCGGTCCGGGCCTAGAAATCGGGACCAAAAGTCTCGCTATGGGCTTGATCTTGCAGGATGTTTCCCGCACCCTAACTGACACGGACGCCGACCAGGCGGTCCAGGACGCCTTGTCCGGACTGGCTCGGGATTGC
The DNA here is from genome assembly GCA_966096795.1 of uncultured Gammaproteobacteria bacterium. Lineage (GTDB taxonomy): Bacteria > Pseudomonadota > Gammaproteobacteria > Xanthomonadales > Xanthomonadaceae > Arenimonas. The sequence goes on along the minus strand of CBHTVR010000011.1, from coordinate 23,559 downwards.
GGCGCGTTCTTGCGCAAATAAGGGAAGCGGGCCGGGCTCGGCACGGGAAACGACATGGCACTGACCAAGGCCGAAATGGCCGAGCGACTGTTCGAGGAAGTGGGGCTCAACAAACGCGAAGCGAAGGAATTCGTGGATGCGTTCTTCGATGCCTTGCGGGAATCGCTCGAGCGCGGCCAGGGCATCAAGCTTTCCGGTTTCGGCAACTTCGACTTGCGTGAAAAGAACCAGCGCCCCGGGCGCAACCCCAAGACCGGCGAAGAGATTCCGATCTCCGCGCGCACGGTGGTGACCTTCCGTCCGGGCCAGAAGCTGAAAGAGCGCGTGGAGGCCTATGCTGGATCCGGGCAGTAATCGCGAGCTTCCGCCGATCCCGGCCAAGCGCTACTTCACCATCGGTGAGGTCAGCGAGTTGTGCGACGTCAAGCCGCACGTGCTGCGCTATTGGGAAACGGAATTCGAAAGCCTCAGCCCGGTGAAGCGCCGCGGCAATCGCCGCTATTACCAGCGCCACGACGTGCTGATGATCCGCCAGATCCGCGGCCTGCTGTATGAAGAGGGCTACACCATCTCCGGCGCGCGCCAGCGCCTGGAAGGCGAGGGTGGCCGCCAGGAAGCCAGCATGAGCGTGCAGATCATCCGCCAGGTCCGCCAGGAGCTGGAAGAAGTGCTGATCCTGCTGCGTCGCTCGCAGTAAGCCCCGGTCCGGCGGCCCGAGCCGCCGCCGTCCAAATCCCGTATAATCGCCACTTCAAGTCGGGGCGTAGCGCAGCCTGGTAGCGCATTTGCCTGGGGGGCAAAGGGTCGTGGGTTCGAATCCCGCCGTCCCGACCAAAAAGTTGCGAAAGTTGCTCAGGAAAAGGCCCGCCAACAGCGGGCCTTTTTCATTGCCGAGCCGATAGCCGCGACGCGCTCTGTCGTTAACCGCTTCTACGCTCTAGATTCCAAACCCACACCCACCCAGCCCCAACCCCAGCGCCTGCAGCGTCCGCGCCCCCGACGCGTCCTGGACAAACGCGGTGAGTCCGAAGGAGCCTGCCTTGGCCCCTTCGGGAAGCGTTGTCACCACCTCGTGTGCGCCCACTGTCCAAGGGCCCCACAACCTGCGCACCACGTGCGCATGCGTCAGCACCGAGCCGGAATTTTCGCCGGCGGCCACACGCGTGTTGGCGCGATCCTGATACAGGGCGAGGTACAACTTTCCTGCCGCAGCCGCGCGCATCTTGCCGTTCACGCTGATGCGCAGGCCCTTGCTGCCCGGTTCGACGCGAAGTTGCAGGTCCGCAGCACTGGGGCGCGCCTGCTCGGCGGCAATGGCCTGCGCGACGTCGTCTGGCCGGTACCAGCGCAGGTCGGGTCGCGCAGACAACATCACCTGCGGCGTGTAGATGGCGCGGCTGCCGGTGGCATCCACGCGCGCGGACTGGCGCTGCGAAAATGCGTGCTGGGCGAAGCGGTCCGACCAGCCCAGGCTGTCCCAATAGTCCACGTGGAAGGAGAGCAGGTTCAGCTTGCGCGGGTCGGACTTCGCCGCCAGCGCGGAGAACCAGCGATCGGCCGGCGGACAGCTGCTGCAGCCTTCGGAGGTATACAGCTCCACCAGCGCTGCGGTGGTTTCGCCGCTGGACGCTTCGCAGGACATGGCCGCGTTGACGCGGCGTGGGGCGGCCGCCAGCAGAACGGCGAGGGCGGCGATCAGCAGGGGTTTCATGGGGGCGCTCCGTACGGGTCTACCCAACAGAGCAGGGCAGGAGGCAAAAGGATGCGCGGCTGCGGCTTGTGCCCGCTACATCGCCCGGATCAGCTTGAGGTAGCGTGCTTCCTTGCGGACCGAATCCAGGTCGCTGTCGTGCTCCAGCCAGGCTTTGTCGCCCCAGCCGCGGTTGACCGCGCGCTCGAGCGCGTCGAGGCATTCCTTGTTCTTGCCCAGGATGCCAAACGCGCAGGCCACGTTGTACAGCACCATCGGATCCTCGGGATCCACCGCCATCGCGCGCGCGGCGTAGTAGGCGGAGCGTTCGGAATCACCGACGTTCGCGCTGGCGCTGGCGCCCATGATGCAGGCACGGGCGTCGTCGGGATGGCGCTCGAGGTGCTCTTCGATCAGCTTGGCCTGGCGACGATAGTAGATCAGCGCTTCGTCATGGCGGCCCATGGATTTCAGTGCGAGTCCGACGAAGGCCAGCACCTGGTAGTCCTCAGGGCGGAGCAGGGCAGCGCGCTCGCCCAACTTCACGGCGTCCTCGTACTTGCCCTGTGACAGCTGGGTTTGCGCATACTGGTAGGGCGCTTCGAACAAGTTCGGGTCCAGGCGCATCGCTTCTTCGAATTCGCGGGAGGCTTCGTCCCATCGCTTGCTCAGCGAGAAGGCCACACCGCGGGCCACGTGCGATTCGGCCAGGTCGGGCGCGAGTTCAAGTGCGCGGGCGCTGGCTTCGTCGGCCTGGCGCAGGTTGTAGTCGCGCGAGTCGAAGAAGGCGTACATGGACGAATGGCAATTGGCGATGCCGGCGTAGGCCCGGGCGTAGGTCGGATCGATCTCGATAGCCTGGTCGAACATCTGCCGCGCGTACTCAATGCTCTTGCGGCGCAGCTGGTGCGTGTGCTGCATGCCGCGCAGGTAGAAGTCATACGCCTCGATATTGACGGCGCGCACCTTCTCGATCTGCTTCTTCTCGCCCTCGCTCAGGATCACCCGTAGCGCCTTCACGATGGCCTGGGAGATATCGTCCTGGATGGCGAAGACGTCTTCCATCTCGCGGTCGTAGCGTTCCGACCACAGGTGGTAGCCGTCGGCCACATTCACCAACTGGGCGGTGATGCGCAGGCGATTGCCCATCTTGCGCACGCTGCCCTCGAGCACGGTGGACACCTTCAACTTGCGGCCGATCTCGGCGATGTCCTCGTTCTTGCCCTTGCAGGAAAACGACGAGGTGCGCGAAGCCACGCGCAGGGCCTGGATCTTGGACAGGGCGTTGATGATTTCCTCGGCCATGCCGTCGGTGAAGTATTCGTTCTCCGGGTCATTGCTCATGTTGGCAAAGGGGAGTACCGCCACCGACTTCGCCGCCGACACCGTAGGCTGCGGCAGCACCATGGTGTCGCTGGGCGTGCTCAGGCTGCCGGTGCCCAGGGCCTGGCCGAATTGCGCGGTGGTGTTGAAGCGCGCGTTCGGATCGATCGCCATGGCCTTGGCAATGGCGCGCTCCACATACTCGGGCACGGCTTCGCGCACGGTGCGCAGGGGCCTTGCGGTTTCGGTGAAGCGGCGCGACATCACGGCCTGCGCATTTTCGCCGGCGAAGGGGCGCTCGCCCGCCAGCATCTCGTAGACCATGCAGGCCAGGCTGTACTGGTCGCTGCGGCCGTCGAGGCGCAGTTCGCCGGCAGCCTGTTCGGGGCTGACATAGGCAGGCGTGCCGACCATCATGCCGGTCTGGGTCAGCGTGGCCGAGCCGGCGCTGCTGACGGCCTTGGCGATACCGAAGTCCATCACCATCGCTTCGCCTTCGTACAGCATCACGTTCTCGGGCTTCACATCGCGATGCACCACGCCCTGCCTTGAAGCGTAGTCGAGCGCGGAAGCGATGGCCTGGCCGTGGCGCACCGCTTCGTCCACGCTGAGTTGCTGCTCGCGGTCCAGGCGCTGGCGCAGCGATTCGCCCTCCACATAGGGCATGACGTAATACAGCATGCCCTTGGCATCGCCGGACTCGAACAGCGGCAGGATGTGCGGGTGGTTCAGGCGCGCGGCGAGCTTGATCTCCTGCAAGAACCGATCCGGGCCGAGGCTTGCGGCCAATTCCGGATGCAAGACCTTGATGGCGACCGAACGGTCGTGGCGATTGTCCTGGGCCAGGAACACCGCCGCCATGCCGCCGCGACCCAGTTCGCGGTCAATCGTGTAGTGCTTGGCAAGGGCCTTGCGCAGCTTGTCGATGGGCATCGCCGGCGCGGCCATGGTTACATCGCCCGAATAAGCGCGAGGTAGCGCGGTTGGTTGCGGACGGTGTCGAAGTCGCTGTCGTGCTCCAGCCAGGCCTTGTCGCCCCAACCCTTGTTCACCGCTTGCTCCAGCGCGGTCAGGCAGTCATCGGCACGGCCGAGCACGCCGTACAGGCAGGCCACGTTGTACAGCAGCATCGGGTCTTCCGGATCCATCGCGATGGCGCGCGCTGCGAAGTGGGCCGAGCGATCGGCGTCCTGCAGGTTGGCGTACGCATTGGCCGCCATGATGCAGGCGCGGGAATCGTCCGGATGGCGTTCCAGATGTTCTTCGCCGAGCTTGAGTTGCTTGCGGTAGCTGGCGATGGCCTCGTCGTTGCGTCCGAGCGATTTCAGGGCCAGGCCGATGAAGTTGGACACCTGGTAGTCCTCGGGCCGCAAAGATGCCGCGCGCTCGAACATCTTCACCGCTTCGGCGAATTTGCCCTGCGACAGCTTGGCCTGCCCGTACCAGTAGAAGGCTTCGAACAACTGCGGTCCCAGGACGATGGCCTGCTCGAACTCGCGCTCGGCCTCGTCGAAGTGCTTGCTCAGCGACACCGCCAGTCCGCGTGACAAGTGTGCCTCGGCCAAATCCGGTTCCAGCTCCAGCGCCCGGGCACTGGCCGCTTCGGCCTGGCGCAGGTTGAACTCGCGGGCATCGAAATACGTGTACAGCAGGGAATAGCAGTCGGCCACGCCGGCGTGGGCAAGCGCATAGCCCGGGTCCACTTCGATGGCCTTGTTGAACATCAGTCGCGCGCTTTCCAGGCTGGAACGCTTGAGCTGGTGGAAGTTCAGGCGCCCGCGCAGGTAGAACTCGTAGGCTTCGACGTTGCCGGCGCGCTGCTTCTCGATCTGTTTCTTCTCGTCATCGCTCAGGATGACCCGCAGCGCCTTCACGATGGCTTGGGAGATGTCGTCCTGGATGGCGAACACATCCTCCATCTCGCGGTCGTAACGCTCCGACCACAAGTGGTAACCGTCGGCCACGTTGACCAATTGCGCGGTGATGCGCAGGCGGTTGCCCATCTTGCGCACGCTGCCTTCAAGAACCGTGGACACCTTGAGCTTCTTGCCGATCTCGCCGATGTCCTCGTTCTTGCCCTTGAAGGCGAAGGACGAAGTGCGCGAGGCCACGCGCAGGGATTGCACCTTGGACAGGGCATTGATGATCTCTTCGGCCATGCCGTCGGTGAAGTACTCGCTGTCGGCGTCAGTACTCATGTTGGAGAACGGCAGCACCGCCACGGATTTTGCGGCCGACACCACCGGCGCGGGAAGCACCATGGTGTTGCTCGGCGTGCTCATGGACCCGGAAACCAGCGCCTTGCCGAACTGCGCCGTGGTCGCGAAGCGGCCGGCGGGGCTGGTGGCCATGGCCTTGGCCACCGCATGTTCGATGAACTCGGGCACGCCGGAACGAATGGTGCGCAGTGGCCGCGCGGTCTCCGTGAAGCGCTTGCTCATCACGGCCTGGGCATTGGCGCCCGAGAACGGCCGTTCGCCGGCCAGCATCTCGTAGACCATGCAGGCCAGGCTGTATTGGTCGCTGCGGCCGTCCAACTGCACTTCGCCAGCGGCTTGCTCGGGGCTGACGTAGGCGGGCGTGCCCACCATCATGCCGGTCTGCGTAAGCGTCTCGGAATCGGCGGAGCTGACGGCCTTGGCGATGCCGAAATCCATCACCATCGCCTCGCCTTCGTAAAGCATCACGTTTTCGGGCTTCACATCGCGGTGGATCACGCCCTGGCGCGAGGCGTAGTCGAGTGCCGAGGCGATGGCATGGCCGTGGCGCACGGCTTCTTCGACACCGAGCTGTTGTTCGCGGTCGAGGCGTTCGCGCAAGGATTCGCCTTCGACGTAGGGCATGGCGTAGAACAGCATGCCGTCGGCATTGCCAGAGTCGAACAGCGGCAGGATGTGCGGATGGTTCAGGCGCGCCGCGACCCGGATTTCCTGGAGGAATCGATCAGGGCCGAGATTGGCAGCGAGCTCGGGATGCAGCACCTTGATGGCGACCGAGCGGTCGTGCTTCAGGTCTTGCGCGAGAAAGACGGCGGACATTCCGCCTCGACCCAGTTCCCGGTCGATCACGTAGGAATCAGCGAGGGCGGCCCGCAAGCGTTCGATGGGCAGCCCAGGAACTTGTGGCATGGCGCCTCCCCCTGGTGGGCCGTACCAGAACATCGTAGCAGGAGTTTTGTCGCAGAGTTGCAACGCATACCCCAGGGCTGGCCCGGTCACCGGCGGCGCATATACTGGCTGTCCGTTCCCTTGCTGGTGGGTTACCCATGTTTGGCTATTCGCTGGTTTATACCCTGGTGGCAGTCGTGGTGTTGGTCATCGCGACCATGCTGTTTTTCTGGGTGGTTTCGCTGCGCCGCGTGGTGCCGGTAAACGAAGTGCACATCGTGCAGAGCCGGAAAACCACGATTTCCTACGGCAAGGGCTTCGAAAGCAACACCTACTACGAATGGCCCAGCTGGATTCCGCTGATCGGCCTGACCAAGATCATGCTGCCGGTGTCGAACTTCGCCATAGACCTTCCGGACTACGCCGCCTATGACAAGGAGCGGGTGCCGTTCCTGGTACATGTCATGGCCTTCTTTCGCATCAGCGACTCGAACACGGCGGCGCAGCGCGTGGCCAGCTTCAACGAACTGCAGGTGCAGCTGACCTCGATCGTGCAAGGCGCGGTGCGTACCGTGCTGGCTGCGCACGAGATCGACCAGATCATGCTCGACCGCAGCCGCTTCGGCGAGGCCTTCACCAAGGAAGTGCAGCCGCAGTTGGGCAGCTGGGGCGTGGAAGCGATCAAGAACATCGAGCTGATGGATATCCGCGATTCCAAGGAAAGCGAAGTCATCCACAACATCATGGCCAAGCGCACCTCGGGCATCGAGCGCGAGTCGCGCCTGGTGGTGGCCGACAATACACGCCAGGCCGAGATGGCCGAAATTGCCGCGAAGCGCGAAATCGAAATGGCCAAGCAGTTGGCCGCCGAGCAAGTGGGCCTGCGCACCGCCGAGAAAGACAAGAACGTGGGCGTGGCCAACGAGCAGGCCAGCCAGCAGGTGAAAGTGCAGCAGCGCGAAACCGCGGTGAAGGAAATGGACGTGGTGCAGGTGAAGAACGTGCGCGGCGCTGAAATCGCCCGCGAGGTGGCGGTGATCGCCGCCGGCCAGGCCAAGCAGGTGGCCATTGTGGACGCCGAAGCGACCAAGCAAGTCGCCATCGTGGAAGCCGAGGGCAGCAAGACGCAGACGGTGCTGACGGCCGAAGGCAAGCTGGAAGCGGCCAAGCGCAATGCCGAAGGTATTGCGGTGGAGGGTGCGGCGAAGGGCTCGGCCGAAACCGCCATTCTTATGGCGCCCGTTACCGCGCAGATCACCCTGGCCGAGAAGATCGGCGCCGACAAGGGCTACCAGGAATACCTGCTGGGCATCCGCAATATCGAAGCCAGCCAGGCCGTGGGCGAGGCCCAGGCCGGCGCGCTGAAGACCGCGCAGGTAAAGGTCATCGCCAATGCCGGCACGCCGGGCAAGGGTTTGGCCAGCGTGATGGACCTGTTCTCGGCCGGCGGCGGTACGGCGGTGGCGAGCATGTTGGAAGGCTTGGCGCAGTCGGATGAGGGGCGGAAGTTGCTGGACAAGCTAAGCAAGCCCGACGACAAGAAGTAGTCTAGGCGTCGGGCCCGATCGCGTTCGGATTTTTCCCACACGCGATCCCGGCTTGCGCCGACAGTGCCGCCTGAATCTCGGGCGGCAGCATGGATCCCTGGCGTCCCATCCTCCGATGGGGCCCGATCGCAGGGGGTTCCATGCAAAGCAAGCGCCACTCAGCCGCGGTTTCCGCTGCCTTCTTCCTGGCCACGGCGATAGGTGTCGCCCATGCTGACATCGCCATCAACGATCCGTCGACCGAATATCTCAACCGCATCAAGGTCGGGGAGACCATACAGCCGCTGGGCGAGACCCCGTTCGGAGAGTCCGTCAGCCTGTATACCGGCGGCATCAGTTTTCGCCAGACGGACATCAGCTTTCCGGGCATAGGCCCAACCATTGCGCTGACCCGGACCTATGAAGTCAGTGGTTCTCCGCTATCGCTGAGTTTCGATCTGCCGATGGGCGATTGGGACCTGGCGGCACCACGAATCTCCACGCTGGTGCCGGGCTCGCGCATGGGCATGCAGGGCGCCTGGAACGTTGAAAGCGCCGAGGTCGCCGGCAGCCCGGCGCGCTGCAGCCAGTTCGGGCCGATCAGCGAAGGCAGTTTCGTGTTTGGCCTCGCCTGGTGGCACGGCTACCAGCTGATCACCGGCGACGGAAGCAGCCAGCCGCTGCTCAAGCGCACCGCGGAAAATTCATTGGTCCCATCCGGTAGTGCAGCGGACTATCCGGCGCTGACGCCGGCACACTGGGTGCTGTCCTGCTTGCCCACCACATCCAACGGCATGCCGGGGGAGGGCTTCCTGGCGACTGCGCCGGATGGCACACGATACTGGTTCGACAATCTCTCCTACGGCCCGGCGGTATCCACCCTTGTCGAGCAGATTCCTTGGACCCCTCACCCTTCCTTGACGACGACGGCCGGCACCAGTGGAACCGACGATTCAACAGTAGCGGCGCTGGACGGCACCAACGATCCGTCGGTGTACTGGGGCATGGACGAGGAGTTCATGCCTCGCCGGGTCGCACACCTGTATGCATCGCGGGTCGAGGATCGATTCGGCAACTGGGTGAGCTACCGCTATGTTGGCGACCAGCTGCGCGAGGTAAATGCCAGCGATGGCCGCAAGGTCCAGGTGCAATGGCGAACCGACGCACCGTTGATCGACAGCATCACCCTGCAACCGGGCCAGGCGGATGCGCGGACCTGGAGCTACCAGTACCTCAATCCCACCGACCCCGCTACCCGATCCCTGGTCGCGGTTGTACAGCCCGATGCCAGCCGCTGGCAGTTGTCCATGGCCTCGGGATCGGTGGTCAAGCTCGGAAGTCCGCAGGGTATGAATCCCTGTGGCGTTCGCACCTACACCAGCGCGCCGGAAGCCGAGAATTTTGTTCCCATCCAGATCGTGCATCCGAGTGGGCTCGTTGGCCGCTTCAACCTGTCGATCCGCGGGCATGCGCGATCTTGGGTTCCGACCGCCTGCGTCTATCACGATGGCGTAGAGAATCCACCCAGCGAGGATCTTCCTCCGGTTTATATCTCCCTGTCATTGACCAGCAAGATCTTCTCGGGGCCTGGCGTGGACCCGATCACTTGGGTCTATCGTTACTCCGCGGCCGCCGGTAGCACGGAGTCCGAGTGCCTGGCCTCGCCATGCAAGACCACGCAATGGGTCGAGGTAACGGATCCGTCCCAGCGCACAAGTCACTACACGTACAGCACCAAGTGGGGCGCGTTCGAAGGCAAGCTGCTCTCCAAGGTGGACGCGGTTTCCCAGACCGGTCTGGACACGCCTGACGGGCTGCAGACCGAAGCATTCGCCTACGCAGACCCGACTGCCCCCTGGGCCTATCCCTCGCGCCTCGGGCAGGCGATGGCCGACCCGCTCACGTTTACCAATGATGAGCCCACCGAACGCCTGACGCCGGAAGTGCTGCACCAGCTGACCCTTCAGGGCGTCACGTTCAATAGGCAAACCCAGAGCTTCGACCGCTTCGGGCAGCCTGAAACCGTTGTGCGGTCCAACTCCACTGGTACGAGCAAGTCCGATACCACCTTGTACTGGCCAGCAGACGGCCAATGGGTGCTCGGCCAACCGTGGAAGATCACGGTTGGCGGCCGCCTGGTCAGCCAGACGGACTATGACCCGCACATTCTTCCGCAGCGGACATACAACTTCGGGCTGCTCGTCGCCACCTATGGCTACACGGCCAGCGGGATGCTCGCGAGCATCACTGATCCTAATGGCAACGTCACCACCCTGAGCGATCACAAGCGCGGCATTCCGCAAACTATCAAGTTTGCCGACCTGAGCACGGTGGCACCGAGCGTGGATGATTTCGGTCAGATATCCAGCGTCCGCAATCAACTAGGCGACAGTACCGCATATCGCTATGACAGCCTCGGCCGCATGTCGCGGATTGACTTTCCCGCGGGCGACACGGTTGCGTGGAATCCGGTCAATCGCAATTTTGTACAGATTGCGGTCGACGAGTACGGGCTACCGCCAGGCCACTGGAAGCAAACGGTGGACACGGGCAACGCCCGGGTCACCAACTTCTACGATGTCATGTGGCGGCCGCGCCTGACGCTGACCGAGGACACTTCGAATGCCGAGTCCCGCAGCTTCGTCGTCCACCGCTATGACGAAGATGGCCGGGAGATCTTCAGCTCCTATCCCGTTGCGCAGCTAAGCCTGATCAGCCAGGCGTTGCAGGGCGTGTCCACCGAGTACGACGCACTCGGCAGGGTGGTCGCGGTCAGGCAGGACTCCGAGCAGGGCGTATTGGCAAGCACCCGCGAGTACCTGACCGCGTTCCGGACGCGGGTAACCAATCCACGGCAGTTCCAGACCACCACAAGTTTCCAGATCTACGATACACCCAGCGAGGAGTTGCCTCGATTGATCGAAGCACCCGAGGGCATCACTACAACCATCGACCGCGACCTGTTCGGCAAGCCGCGCTCGATTACGCGCTCGGGACCCGGCGGCTAGCGGCCGAGCAAAAACTTTTGCGCAATCACTCGACCAAGTGCGGTGCCAAGGTCGGGCCCAGCGCCGCTGCAATACCAGCCTAGGGGATTCCTCATGTGGTTCGTGAATGAGCAACTGCACATCAAGCCGGCGCTCCTGCGCAGTATTGCGGCGCTCGTCGCTGCCATCGCCCTGGTGCTGTCCCCGACCGCGTTCGCGCAATCGGGCGGCGGCAAATCAGGCGGCGGCTCGAGTACCGGCGGAACGGCCAGTATCTGTGGAACCTGTGATCCTTCGCCGCTGCCAGCTCAGGACGCACAGTTCGCATCGCAGACCGTGCCCCTGAGCATGGCAACGGGGCAGAGCTACGCGGTCAGTCTGCAGATGACCAATCTGGGTTCCAAGACATGGTCTGCCAGCCAGGGCTACAAGCTTGGTTCACAGAATCCTGCCGACAACAGCGTCTGGGGCCTGAACAGAGTCGCAGTGCCAACGTCAATCGCTACCGGGCAGACGGCGGTCTTCAATTTCACCGTCAAGGCGCCAGCGGTCGCGGGGACTTACAACTTCCAGTGGCAAATGCTGCAAGAAGGCGTCGCCTGGGTCGGTGCTCAATCGCCGAACCTAACCATCACGGTGTCAGGGCCCAACACTCCGCCCACGGTCCAGCTCACATCTCCGGTCAACGGCGGCTCAAGCTTCGCGCCCGCCACGATTTCGCTGGCGGCGAATGCCTCCGATGCCGGCGGCAGCGTGGCTTCCGTTTCATTCTGGTCGAACGGAGCACTGTTGGGTACCGATACCAGCGCGCCGTATTCCTGGCAGTTGAGCTCGGCAGCGGCAGGCAGCTACCAATTCAAGGCCATAGCTACCGACAACGCCGGGGCCAGCACTACATCCACCATCAGCAGTTACACGGTCAAAGCGCCCGCCGCCGCCGTGTCCGCAACGCGGACCTACGTCTACGACGCCTACGAGCGACTGTGCAAGACGATCAATCCGGAGTCTGGCGCGACCCTGGTGGACTATGACGCGGCAGGTAATGTCGTCTGGGTCGCGGAAGGCACCAGCCTCACAGGCGCCACCTGCGATCGCTCCAGCGTGTCCGAAGCCCAGAAGGTGCGGCGGCAATACGACGCGCTTAACCGCCTGCAGGCGGTAATCACGCCGGGCGGCAGCGCTGACCTTGCCCAGACCTATTTTCTAGACGGAGCAACGAAATCACTGACGGTGAACAACCCAGGCGGAAATGCCGTCACCACGACCTACGGCTACAACAAGCGCCGTCTGCTGGTGTCGGAGACCTCCACCAATGCCTCAACGTTGTTCGGCCTGCTCTATGGCTACGATGCCAACGGCAGTCTCTCGCAGCTTACCTATCCGGACAACCACGTTGTCAGCTTCGCGCCGGACGCGCTTGGGCGCACGACCCAGGTTAGCGGAAGTGGTGGCGTGACCTATGCCAGCGCGATCCGGTACGCGGCAAACGGCGCGATCATCGGGTTCAACTACGGCAACGGGATTACCCATGCCATGCAGGCGAATACACGCCTGCTGCCGACACGTAGCCAGGACAGTTACATCAACGGCAGCTCAGTCACCAAGGTAATCGACGACACCTACCTGTACGACGCCAACGGAAATGTCACCGATATCGTCGACCAGGCCCAGAACGGCCTGACCACGCGTGGAATGGCTTATGACGGCGCCGATCGCCTGACAGCAGCGGTATCGCCGCAGCAGTGGGGAAACGCCGTATTTGGCTATGACGCGCTGGACAACCTGCGGGTTGCCGACCAGGGCAGTCGCCAGTACCGATACAACTACGACGCCGCGAATCGCCTGGCGAACATCAAGAACCCGACTGGCACAACGCTGATCACCCTGGCCTACGACAGCCACGGAAACACCACCAGCAAGAACAGCCAGGCCTACGCCTTCGACAGCGTCAACCGCATGAGCCAGGTGACCGGCCTGCAAACCTACCGCTACGACGGTCAGGGCCGGCGCGTGCAGACCACCGATGCCGACGGCAAGACCACGTTCTGGATCTATAGCCAAAGTGGGCAGGTGCTCTACACCTCAGAGGCTCGTCGTTCCCAAAACCTCAGCTACATCTACCTCGGCAACACCCAGGTGGCAACGCGCGCAGTGGCCTGGGGCACAGGCGCCACTGCCATCCGCTACCAACACACCGACGCCCTGGGCAGCCCAGTCGCGGAGACCGATGCCAACCGCAACATCGTCAAGCGCAACAGCTACACCCCCTACGGCGAAACCTTCGGCGCCACCGTCATCGACGGCACCGGCTACACCGGCCACGTGATGGATCGGGCGACTGGGCTGACGTACATGCAGCAGCGGTACTACGACCCGCAGATTGCCAGATTCATCAGTGTAGACCCGATAGCTGTAAGTACTCGGGACGGTTTAAACGGAAATAGATTTTGGTATGCCAACAGCTCGCCATACGAATTCAAAGATCCCGATGGAAGAAGTCCGCTAGAGATAGGATTTTTCCTAGCAGACGTTGGAGAGCTAGTGCACGCATGCCGATCCGGACAGGGCATCGGAATGGCGGTAGCGATGGTGGCCATCGATGCGGTGGGCGTGGCGTCTCCGATTCCAGGAATAAGTGAGGTGGCGCATGTGCTTGAAACTGCCAAGAAGGTGGAGCAAGCCGGCGCAGAAATCGCCAAAGGATCAAAGCTTGCCAGAAATATGGCCGCGGCTGATCGCGGTGTGATAAAAGGAGAGGAGCACGCGCACCATATTGTTGCCCAAAGCGATAAGCGCGCCGCAGAATCTAGGGCTATTCTGGAGCGCAACGGCGTAAGCGTTCATGAGGCAGATAACGGCGCAGCGATGACAACTTCAGCCCACCAGCGCGTTCACACATTCCAATATCACCAGGAGGTTCAAGTGAGAGTCGAGGCTGCTGAGAGAAGAGGTACGGACGCGGCTTCTAGTTCCGCCGAGATCAGGAAGGAGCTTCGTGCGATTGCGTCGGATTTGGAGAATAAATGAACACAGTTCCAGACGTATTCCAGCTGTCTGTCGAAAGCAATGGTCATCCATATGTGCTGTCGGATCCTCCGCTCCCGCGGGGCTACGTTGATCAGATATTTAATGGAAGCCCGCTTCCGATCGATTGGATTGCGCCACCCCACAGGGTGGTCGCTAGTCGGAGCACGCTGGCGGATGCGATGGCTTGGAAGGAGCCGTTTCCTCTTCTATCGGAACGCGCGGCAGAATTATTCGATCGGGCCGCCCCAAGTTGCGCGGAGTATCGGTTTTTTACCGAAACGCGCGGACGAAAGTACTACCTAATGAATGTGTTGGCCAGTGCAGATATTCTGGACGAGGCGTTATCTGATTGTGGGCGATCTGAAAGCGGTGAAATAACAAGCATTCGAAAGCACGCTTTTCGATATACGGAGATCGGTTCTGTTCCGCCGATATTCAAGCTGAAAGGCAGGTTTTTTGCGTCCGTGTTTGTTACTCGAATGATTCCTGAGTTAGTCGTTAGAGACGGACTAACTGGATTCCAGTTTCGCGACCCAGGGCAGAGCCATATGCGCGATTTGTATTTTGGCCGGAACGTCAACGTATTTCCCGGGGTGCGTTAGCCTAGACAGCGCCAACGCGGCCACGCGCAGCTACGTGGTGCAGCGCTACGACCTGTCCGGGCGGCAAGTGTTTACCAGCTATCCGGTGGGCACGCTGACGTCCATCAACGACAACCTCACCGGCACCCGCACGACCTACGACGCCCTGGGCCGGGTGATGCAGGTGCAGCAGGACAACGCCGCCAGCCCGGGCGGCGCGGTGCTCACCAGCAGCACCCAGTACCTGGCGGGCTACCAGACCCAGGTCACCAACCCGCGCGGCTTCCAGACCACCACCAGCTACCAGGCCTTCGACCAGCCCGGCACCGACGCCCCGACCGAGATCTTCCTGCCCGAAGGCGTGAAGACCACGATCGCGCGCGACGTGTTCGGCAAGCCCAAGTCCGTCACCCGCGCCGGCACCTATGCCGGCAACACTTTGTCGGCCGTGCGCAGCTACGTGTACGACGCGAACGAGCGCCTGTGCGAGACCATTGAACCCGAGTCGGGCACGACCATTTTGGCCTACGACGCTGCCAGCAACATCGACTGGAGCGCCGATGGGCAGGTGTCCACCGGTGTGTGCAGCACCGACCGCGGCAATGTCGCCGCCGCCGACCAGATCAGCCGCACCTACGACGCGATGAACCGCGAGCTCACGCGCACCACGCCCGCCGGCACCTCCAACACCACCACCAGCTATTACCCCGACGGCAAGGTCAACACGCTAACGACGACCAACCCCGGCAGCAACACCGTCACCACCACCTACACCTACAACCAGCGCCGGTTGTTGACCAAGGAAGTGTTGCAGGTCAATACGCTTTTGCCTTGGACCTTCGACTACGCCTACAACAGCAACGGCCACCTCAGCAGCCAGACCTACCCGGGCAGCTTGGTGGTGGGCTACGCCCCCGATGGCCTGGGCCGGCCCACGCAGGCCGGCACCTTCGCCAGCAACGTCACCTACTACCCGAACGGCGCCATGTCCGGCTTCACCTACGGCAACGGCATCACCCACGCCATGACCCAGAACTATCGCCAGCTGCCGGCCCGCAGTCTGGACAGCTACGTCAGCGGCGGCATCACCACCAAGGTGCTGGACGACAGCTACACTTATGACGCCAACGGCAATGTGCTCAGCCTGAGCGATGCCTCCAACGCCGCCGCGGCCGACAACCGCAGCTGGGGCGTGCTGGCGCCCACGCTCTACGACGGCCTGGACCGCCTGACCAGCGTGCGCAGCACGAACCAGTGGGGCAGCCTGACCGGCAACTACAACGCGATCTACAGCTACGACCCGCTGGACAACCTGCGCAGCAACCGCCTGGGCGCCAGCGTGCTGAGCTACGGCTACAACGCCAACAACCAGCTCGCCACCCTGACCTACAACGGCGGCGCAGCCCAGGCCGTGAGCACCGACGCCCGCGGCAATATCACCGCCAACGCCTACCGCGGCCAGAGCTACACCTTCGACCTGGCCCACCGCATGAGCCAGGTCAACACCCTGGAAAGCTATCTCTACGACGGCAACGGCCGCCGCGTGCGCACCACGAACCTGAACACCGGCACGATTGAATACTTCGGCTACGGCCAGGACGGCCGCCTGCTGCAGGACTGGAGCAACCGACGCGGCGTGCGCAACGGCTACATCTACCTGGGCAACACCCTGGTGGGCCTGTACGAGGTCACGCTGGCCGGCGGCGCCGTCAACGCCCGCTACAAGCACACCGACGCCCTGGGCAGCCCGGTGGTCACCACCGACGCCAGCAAGGCAATCCTGAACCGCACCAGCTACACGCCCTACGGCGCACCGACGGCGCCGGTGGATGGCGTGGGCTACACCGGCCACTTCATCGATGTGGGTACTGGGCTGACCTATATGCAGCAGCGCTATTATGATCCGATTGTGGGGCGGTTCATTTCCGCCGATCCGGTCGCGGCCGACAACGCGACGGGAGCGAACTTCAATCGATACTGGTACGCCAACAACAATCCGAACACAAACAAGGATATTGATGGTCGAATATGTGTCGGGCAAACATCAGAGTACTGTGACAGATCAGGCCATTATGATGAGTTGGACGCCAAGTACAGTGGTGGAAAGACGGACACCACCTACTTCGGCGCCGTGTCTGATATGACGGAGAATCTGGCCAACATGGATCTTCCGGGCGGCAAGGCGATCGCCGGGGTGAATCCAGAAGCGGACAACTATTTAAATGCGTTGAGCCAGGGAATTGCAGACTTCAACGACGGGCAGGCAGCAAAGATAGACAGCGGTCAGATAAAGGAGACCGGCCGTGCTCTTGATTTGCGTCTCGTCAAGGATGAGCAAAGCTACATCCAAAAGGCGCTTAATGGGCTTCAGGCATCGAATCCCGAGCTCTATCGCAACGTGATTTCTACAATGAACACGAATGCGAACAGGTCGGATCTTTTTGGCTCGATGAATTCCGTGACGGACCCGAATATTGCAAGGGCAGCCAATATGGCTCGCGCCGAACTTGGACGGGCGATTAATTTTGGAAGTGAGGCCGACAGGAATGTTATGGGCAAGTACATGACGGAAGTGCGCCGATCCAGCCCGTGAGGAAAGACATGAAGCAGCGGTTTACCAAGTACACGGCATCATTCCTGTTGACAAAGGTGCTGGAATTCGTGTCCTGCACATTCCTTGCAACAGCCCTAATAATTTCTGCTCCTGGCGCTTTCTATGCGGATGTTGGAGTGGCTGGAGCGTTGCGTGGTGGACTAATATTTTCAGGAATGTTCTTTCTTCTCACCTTGTATCCTGTTTTTTCCTTCATCGTGTTTTGCCTGACGGTGATGAAGGTTTCTTCTGTCAAGGGAATTGCGGGAATTTCTGCTGTCTTCATGCTCGGTTATTCCGCATTCTTTGCATTGTCTGCGTCAGATCCGTTTCCGCTAAGCTTCTGGATTGCTTGGTTGTGCATGGGCGCGTCGACTTTCTTGATAACGGTTTTTGTCATCCAAAAGAGGGTGGGCTAGGTTCGCACGAGCCTGCGGAGTAGGATGGATCGACTGCTGTTCTCCAAGCAATTTAGCGCCCAAGCGCCCGTCCGCACCGACCTTCTCGACCCAAGCCGTAAGTACCGACGCCCGCGGCAACATCACCGCCAACCTTTACCGCGGCCAGAGCTACACCTTCGACCTGGCCCACCGCATGAGCCAGGTGAACACCCTGGAAAGCTACCTCTACGCTGCACAGGATGTGCGAGTGCCGCGGAGGGCAGGATGCCCGTGAGCGGCCGACGGCAACGGCCGCCGCGTGCGCACCACGAACCTGGCCACCGGCACGATCGAATACTTCGGCTACGGCCAGGACGGCCGCCTGCTGCAGGACTGGAGCAACCGACGCGGCGTGCGCAACGGCTACATCTACCTGGGCAACACCCTGGTGGGCCTGTACGAGGTCACGCTGGCCGGCGGCGCCGTCAACGCCCGCTACAAGCACACCGACGCCCTGGGCAGCCCGGTGGTCACCACCGACGCCAGCAAGGCAATCCTGAACCGCACCAGCTACACGCCCTACGGCGCACCGACGGCGCCGGTGGATGGCGTGGGCTACACCGGCCACTTCATCGATGTGGGCACCAGCCTGACCTATATGCAGCAGCGGTACTACGATCCGCAGATTGGCCGTTTCCTCACCGTCGATCCTGTTAAGGTCCAAACCGCTGCGGGAGCGAATTTCAATCGATATGGCTACGCGAGTAGCAATCCTTATAGATTTATAGACCCGGATGGACGATCGGCGCAAACCTGGACGGAGACATTGGCCCAAGTGCTTACCAATGTATTTGCAGGCGGCACTGAAAGCGGCGATACCAGAGCTGCGGCAAAAAGCTTAGGAAGCGAGACCGCGGCAGAAGTGCCGGACAAGCAGGATTCTAAGACGGCAGCTATTGACGTGAAGAATACCGTCGCGTCCGCTGCCAAGGCAGGGGGGCAGGTGGTCACCAATATTGGCGTTTGCGCTGTCGCCACAGTTGTAGGGCTCGACGCCAAGAGCATCGCCCAAAATACTGCGAAAGAGGGGGCGATAAGAGGCGCAGAGCACATCGTCAAGACAAACGGAGCGAAGGAAATGTCGGAATCGGGCCTTGGAGCACTCGTGAAAGGTATTCCTATTGTGAAGGCGGCCTTTATCGTCTCCGACGTCAACGCGTTCTTTACTTGTGCGGGAGAGCGAACGGTGGAAGAAACTAGGAATGAAAACTGAGCTAAGGAACTTGGCCGATTCATAAAATCTAGAGCGAATGGAGACGCGCTCATGGCGAACTGATTGAGCGTACTGTCCTCTTACGCCAAGATGGCTATCTGAATGATAAGGATCCATCGAACATGAATTTGCGAAAGTGCACCAATTTTCTCGTGTCTGTCGCTGTCCTCGCCGGTTTGATCTTGTTGTTCTACCTTCGAGAGAGACATCGCCTTGACATAGGCCTGATCTCAATCAATCGGACAACGATCGTGATCTACGTAGTCCTTGCGATCGCTCTTCTGGTCGCTCTAGCAAAGGCAGGACCGAAGCGGTAGACGACTCTGGGAAAGGGCTTCAGGTCATGACGAGCCATTGGCCTGCCGCTGGCTGCGTGCGCACCACGAACCTAGCCACCGGCACCATCGAGTACTTCGGCTACAGCGCCGACGGCCGCCTGCTGCAGGACTGGAGCAACCGAAGAGGCGTGCGCAACGGCTACATCTACCTGGGCAACACCCTGGTGGGCCTGTACGAGGTCACGCTGGCCGGCGGCGCCGTCAACGCCCGCTACAAACACACCGACGCCCTGGGCAGCCCGGTAGTCACCACCGACGCGAGCAAGACCGTGCTGAACCGCACCAGCTACACTCCCTACGGCGCACCGACGGCACCGGTGGATGGCGTGGGCTACACCGGCCACTTCATCGATGTGGGCACCGGGCTGACCTACATGCAGCAGCGATACTATGATCCGCAGGTGGGGCGGTTCTTATCGACAGATCCGGTGGTGGCCGATTTCACCAACGGGAATAACTTCAATCGATATTGGTATGCCAACAACAATCCTTGGCGTTTTACTGATATTGATGGGAGGGCGTCCGGAGATCTGTTTGGCAAAGACGAAATAGATTTGGGAGACGACTATGTCGGGCGCAGAGATAGAGTCCCAAATTCTGAAGTGTATGAAATTCACGTCTACAAGCGGGGCTCCGATTTGGATGGCGCCGTTGGCGACCGTGACTCGAAAGGGCTGAGGAAACAAGAAGTTGGTATTGTTGGGCCCGATGGAAATTGGCTGGCAAAGCATGGTCATGACAAGGCGCCAACCATGAATCTGACCGCAGATGTCAGGTTGAAGAGTGCTTTGGCTCAGGAGGCTCGCAAGGCTGGTTGGCTAGCCCCCAAGGGAACTGTGGACATCAAAGGTTCTAACTTTGGGAGTGCTATAAGAGCGGGAATGGCACGATCGGGATCCTTGCAAGTGCTAAAGACGCTTGGGAAGTCCCTGGGAGTGGCTACCATTGTTACCGGGTACATGGAAAACCTTTCTATTAACAAAGCGTGTTCAATGGATCCAGACTTTGATGGTTGCTGACGAACAATGGATACATTGAATTTTGTCCCTCAAGTAGTTAAGGGAATCGCTTTTTCGCTCTCGAGCGAAGGCGACATCTTTTCAGTGCAAGGTGAAATGGTTGCGTCGGAATTGGATGCGCACGGCCTGCACGATTCTGTCCTGCTGGGCGTAGTGATAGAGGCTGAGACAAGGCTATCCAATTCGATGACTCTGGCTGGAATTCTGCCGGATCTCGTTCACTTTTACCTGCTGCATTTCGAATTAGTTGAATGCCTCACCCTCAAAGGAATCGTAATCGGGCGCCAGATGGGTGTTGAGCACCTCTCAGTTTCGCGAGGTGCGAACAACTTATTGCAAATAAGTGTAGTAGGTGAATTTGAAGGCCAAACGCTGGGTTTTACATGCCAAAAGGCCTCATATAGAAAGTTCAAGCTCGACTCGCCCATAAGTCGACTTATGCTCGGATGGTAGATACCCCGGAATTTCAACAGCCATCGGATTGTTAGCTGGGCATTCTCTGTCAAGACTGAATCAACTAGGGTTCTCTAGTCGCTTGAGACTCCCATTGTGTGAATTGCCGTTCCCCGTCTGCCGGGGCCATTCCGCCGCGTGAGCTCCGCATACGGTGCAACACTTCATTTCAAATAGCTGAACCGGTTTGGCGAATAACGCGCCGATTCATAACCTGTTTTGGCCGATGGGCTCAGGCTGCAAGCTCCCCAAAAGGAGGCACCCTCATGAACCTGAGCAAGCCCCTCATCCTCGCCCTGACCCTGGTGTCGCCCTTGGCGATCGCCAACGTCACCAACAACACCACCCACTTCGACACCACGGCTGGCCCGCTTACCGTTACCTGGGGCCAGCCCGCGCTAGCCAAGGAAAGCGAATACCACGTGAACATCGCCGACTGGGACCGCAATGGCGACGGCCAGTTGTCACGCGCGGAAATTCCCGTGGGCCATGCGCTGCAGTACGAATTCAAAGTGGTCGACAGCAACCACAACGGCTACTTGAGCGCGCAGGAACTCGTTAACTGGCGTTAAGCGGCACCCAGGCTCGCCACACCGGCGCGAACACCCGCCGAATGCGCATTTACTCGCGGCAAGATGCGCGCGAAGTAGAAGCGCGCTGTCTCGAGTTTGGCCTGCTTGAACTCTTCCGGGTAGTCGCTAACGTCCGCGACCGACACCGCCATGGCCCACCAATAGGCCAGGGCCACGTAGCCGGAATAGAACAGGTAGTCCACGGCGGCGGCGCCCATTTCTTCGGGGTTGGCGGCAGACTTGCGGCCGATCTCCATGGTCAGTTCGCTCCACTGCTTGGTCACTTCGGCCAGGGGCAGGACGAACTCGATCATGTCGGCGGTCTTGCTGTGCAGCTCGCAGAACTTCTGGATCATGCCCATGAACTGGCGCAGCCCGGCGCCTTGCAGTTGCAAGGTCTTGCGACCAAGCAGGTCCAGCGCCTGGATCTGCGTGGTGCCTTCGTAGATGGTGGTGATGCGGGCGTCGCGCGCCAGTTGCTCCATGCCCCATTCGCGCACATAGCCGTGGCCGCCGAAACATTGCAGGGCGTGGTAGGTGCACTCCACCGACCACTCGGTCAGCATGCCCTTGACGATGGGCGTCAGGAAACCGAGTAGCTCGTCGGCGGCCTTGTGTTCGGCTTCGTCCTTGCTGCGTTCCAGCACATCCACCAACGATGCGGCGTGCAGCGCCAGCAGGCGGCCGCCTTCGCCCAGCGCCTTGCAGGTCAGCAGCATGCGCCGGATATCTGGATGCACCACCAGCGGGTCGGCCGGCTTGTCGGGATTCTTCGCGCCCGACAGCGAACGCCCTTGCACGCGATCCTGCGCATACGTCAGCGCGTTCTGGTGCGCGCGATCAATCAGGCCCAGGCCTTGCAGGCCCACGGCGAGTCGCGCGGTATTCATCATGGTAAACATGGCCATCAGGCCCTTGTTCGCCTGGCCGATCAGATAGCCCTGCGCGCCGTCGAAGTTCATCACGCAGGTGGCCGAACCGTGGATGCCCATCTTGTGTTCGATGGAACCGCAGCGCACGGCATTGCGTTCGCCTACCGTGCCATCGCGCGCCACTTTCATCTTCGGCACGATGAACAGCGAGATGCCCTTGGTGCCCGCCGGCGCATCCGGCAGGCGCGCCAGCACCAGGTGCACGATGTTGTCGGTGAAATCGTGCTCGCCGCCGGTGATGAAGATTTTGGTGCCGGTAATCGAATAGGTATTGTCGGCCGCGGGTTCCGCGCGCGTCTTCAACATGCCAAGGTCGGAACCGGCATGCGGCTCGGTCAGGCACATGGTGCCGGTCCACTTTCCGGCGATGATGGGCTTGAGGAAGACTTCCTTCTGCCAGTCTTCGCCGTGTTGCTTCAGCGCTTCGATGGCGCCATGCGAGAGCAGGGGATAGTTACCCCAGCTCAGGTTGGCGGCGTCGATCATTTCCTTTACTACTGCGCCCAGCGCTTCGGGCAAGTCCTGGCCGCCCATGTGCTCGGGCGCGGTCAGGCCGGTCCAGCCGCCATCCACGAACTGCGCGTAGGCCTGCTTGAAGCCGGGCGGGGTGGAAACATTGCCGGTGGCCTTGTCGTGCACGCAGCCCACTTCATCGCCGACCGCGTTCAGCGGCGCCAGCACGGTTTCGGTAAAGCGCGCGCCTTCGTCCAGCACCGCGTCCATTACGTCGCGCTGGGCATTGCCAATGCCCAGGCGCGCGAACAGGGCTTCGCCCTGCAGCACGTCGAACAGGGCGAAGCGCATGTCCTGCAGCGGGGCCTTGTAGGTGTTCATGGTTCTTCCTTAGCGCATGACGCCATTCAAGCCGGGCGCGGGGTCGAGCTGGCTGTCGTGGGTGAAGTTGTAGGTGCCCTTGGGCTTGGTGGTAACGATGCTGCCCGTCAGTGTGTAAGTGGCGGACTGGCGCGCCGCCAGCGCCGAGGCCACCACCAGCTTGCCGCCCAGCGTGGGCGTCAGCCTGGCGTCCACCACATCGGCCGACTCGGGCCCGATATTGATGCCGGCATTGACCTGCACGCGGCCCGCGTCCTGCCCGCCGATGAAGAGCTTGGCGTCCACCATGGCGAAGTCGGTGCCGATGTTGCTGAAGTTCTGCAAGCGCAAGCTGATCTTCCAGCTGCCATCGGCCTGCACCGCCAATTGCTGGATGCTGGCCTTGGGCGGATTGATGCGCTTGCGCGGTCCGCTGGAGCACGATGCAAGCAGGGCGAGAAACGCGATGGCGAACACAGTTTTAATGACGATGCGCATGGCCGAGACTCGACGGGGGGCACGGATTACGAGCATAGCAGCGCGGGCAAAGACGTGTGCTTCGGCACTGTGAACTTTCTCAACACTTGTTATCCTCGGGGCCGCCGTGAGTATGAATCCCACCCCCCCGTCATCGTCGGCCATGGAGCGGACCCGACTGCAGGCTTTCAAGGAGCTTCGCAGCTTGCTGTCTGAAGTCCTGGCCTCGGCGGTGGCGGATGAAGAGGTGCCGGACGCATTCAAGGAACGATCGAACTGGGACAAATTGATTTCCCAGACCGAGCAGCGCCTGGCCGAAGGCTGGAAGCAGCGCTTCGACACGGGCATGGAACGCCGCGCCAAGCCGCGGCAATTGCTCGACCTGCTGCCGCCCGAGGAAGAACAGCAGCAGCTGCTGAGCGAGCACTTCATCAACGAGGTCAGCTACCAGGGCCGGCATAGCCTGGA
>CBHTVR010000010.1:0-71652 GCA_966096795.1 uncultured Gammaproteobacteria bacterium | reverse complement strand
GCGCAGGCGCCGGCGCACGGTTTCCAGGCGGAAGCCCAGCCATTCCACCAGCAGGTTCTTGAGGTTCTTCACCTGCGGCCGGCCGTCCAGGCCGATGATGTTGAGATTCACCCGGAAGGATTTCTCAAGATCGGTGGTGGCGAACAGGTGGCCCATCAGGGCTTCGTAATCCACGCGGTTCGAGCGCGGCACCAGCACCAGGCGCACGGCGTTCTGGTGGTCGGACTCGTCGCGCAGGTCTTCCAGCCAGGGCAGCTTCTTGGCCCGCATCTGGTTCGCCACCTGCTCCATGATCTTGGACGGCGACACCTGGTAGGGCAGGTTGGTGATGACCAGGTTCTGGCCCTCACGCGTAAACGTGGCGCGGGCGCGCACGCTGCCCATGCCGGTGTCGTACATGGCCAGCAAGTCGGCGGCGGGCGTGATGATTTCCGCGCCGGTCGGATAATCCGGTCCGCGAATGTGTTCGCACAAGTCGCGCACGGTCGCGTCGGGGTCGTCGAGCAGGCGCACGCAGGCGCTGACCACTTCGTTCAAGTTGTGCGGCGGCACATCGGTGGCCATGCCCACGGCGATGCCGGTGGTGCCGTTCAACAACAGGTGCGGCAGGCGCGCGGGAAGCCAGCCGGGTTCTTCCAGCGTGCCGTCGAAATTCGGGTTCCAATCCACCGTGCCGTGTTCGAGCTCGCCCAACAGCACTTCAGCAATCGGCGTGAGCTTGGACTCGGTGTAGCGCATGGCCGCGAACGACGACGGGTCGTCGGCGGAACCGAAATTGCCTTGGCCTTCAATCAGCGGATAGCGGTACGAGAACGGCTGCGCCATCAGCACCAGGGCGCCGTAGCAGGCGCTGTCGCCGTGCGGATGGAACTTGCCGATGACATCGCCAATCGTGCGTGCGGATTTCTTGGGCTTGGCGGTGGAGGCCAGGCCGAGCTCGCTCATGGCGTAGATGATGCGGCGCTGCACCGGCTTCAGGCCGTCGCCCAGGAAGGGCAGGGCGCGGTCGAGCACCACGTACATCGAATAGTCGAGATAGGCGCGCTCGGCGTATTCGTGCAGGGGAATCTGTTCGAAGCCGTGGAAGCTGGGTCGTGCGGGTTCAGTCATGGAAGGCGGCGCTGGAATGGACAGGCCATTCTAGCGCCGGCGCATGCTTTCAGGTCGGGCGATTGAGGGTGCGCGGGGCGTGGCCCACTTCGATGTCGGGCATGCTGCGATCGGCCAGCACGGCGCGGTCGCGGCCGGCGCGCTTGGCCGCATACAGGGCGGCGTCGGCGCGGTGGAACAGGGCGTCCACGTCGTAGCCGGTGTCGGCGTCGGCGATGGCTACGCCCAGGCTGAGGCTGAGTTCGGCCGAAGCCGCGCGGCCTTCGCGCACATGCCGGGCCAGGGACTCGCGGATCTCGCCGGCCAGGCGCATGGCGGCATCGCCATCGCTGCCCGCGCAGCCAATGATGAATTCGTCGCCACCGAAACGGCCGAACAGGTCGCTGCTGGTGAGTTTCTCGCGGACGATGCCGGCCACCAGCTTCAGCGCGGCATCGCCGGCGGCATGGCCGTGGCCGTCGTTGATCTGCTTGAAGTGGTCCAGGTCGTACATCAGCAGGGCTACGGGCCGGTTGAAATGCGCGGCGTGCGCCAGCGCGGTTTCGAATTCG
The DNA here is from genome assembly GCA_966096795.1 of uncultured Gammaproteobacteria bacterium. Classification (GTDB taxonomy): domain Bacteria; phylum Pseudomonadota; class Gammaproteobacteria; order Xanthomonadales; family Xanthomonadaceae; genus Arenimonas. The sequence goes on along the minus strand of CBHTVR010000010.1, from coordinate 69,991 downwards.
GCGGCGAAGGCCTGACGGGTGAGCGTGCCGGTGAGACCGTCGTGCACGGCGGTCTGCTGCAACTGGTCGGCGCGTTCGCGCAATTGCTGGTGCGCGTTTTGCAGGTTGCGTTGGCGGCGCTCGAGCTGGCCCGAGGCATCGCTGAGCTTTTCGGCGCGGCTGTGGCTGCGCCACCAGGCGAAGGCCAGCAGCGCCAACAGGCCCGCCAGCCACCAGGGCCAGTGCGTGACTTCGCGGGTGACGATGCGTTCGATGACCTGCGGCTCGGGCGCGGGCGCAGCGGCGGCAGGCGCGGCGGACTCTTGCGCCACCGGCGGCTCGGGCCAGGGCGGCGTGGTTTCAGCGGGCGGCGTTTCGGGCTTGGCGGCCACGGCATCGGCAGGTACGGGCGCCGGTGCGGCGGGCGTAGGCGCGGTGGTGAACACCGGCTCGATCACCGCCTGGCCTTCGGGAATGGGCGGCGGTGGAGGCGGTGGCGGAGGAGGCGGCGGAACGAAGTGCGCATCGCCCGATTGCCCTTGCATGGGCGGCGGGGGTGGCGGAGGCGGTGGCGGGTATTGGCGCTGGCCCGGCGGCGGGCCTTGTTGCGCGAGCAGGATTGGCGCAGCGCCAACGCTGCCAAGCGCGAGCAGCACGACCAGCCATCGCTTGTGCGGCTTGAGCGTCATCGCGGCCTCGCGGGGGATGCGGATACCGCCACGCTAGCACAGCCCCTGCGGCCCGCAAGCGGAAATTCAGCGCGGCCGGGCTAGACTCGCCTTACCTGATATCTGGAGGCGAACGCCTTGAGCTGGCTTGCGATCATCGTTGTGGTGCTTTGCCTTTATTTCGCCGCCAAGGTGGTGGGCTTTTTCCTGAAGATCGGCCTGGTGCTGGTGGGCCTGGCGGTGCTGCTGTGGGTGGTGCAGCCGTATCTGGGTGCCGCTACGGGCTAGCAACCGGCGCCGCTGCGGGTTCCTGCTGTTGCAGGCGCCACATGGCGGCATAGCGGCCGTTGCGCGCGATCAACTCCGCGTGGCGGCCGCGTTCGACGATATTGCCGGCGTCCATCACCAGGATCTGGTCGGCATCCATCACCGTGGACAGGCGGTGGGCGATGACCAGCGTGGTGCGGCCGACGGCAATGCGGTCGAGCTCGGACTGGATGGCTTTTTCGCTGGCCGAATCGAGCGCGGACGTGGCTTCGTCGAAAATCAGGATGGCCGGATTCTTCAATAGCGCGCGGGCGATGGCCACGCGCTGCTTCTCGCCGCCCGACAACTTCAGGCCGCGTTCGCCGACTTCGCTGTTGTAGCCATCGGGCAGCGTCACGATGAAGTCGTGGATATGCGCGGCCTGCGCGGCGGCTTCCACTTCGGCGTCGTTGGCAGCGGGGCGGCCGTAGCGGATGTTGTAGCGGATGTTGTCGTTGAACAGCACGGTGTCCTGCGGGACGATGCCGATGGCGCCGCGCACGGAGTCCTGCGCCAGGTCGCGGATGTCCTGGCCGTCAATGCGGATGGCGCCGCCCTGGATGTCGTAGAAGCGGTAGAGCAGGCGGGCGAGGGTGGACTTGCCGCTGCCCGAATGCCCGACCACGGCCACGCGCTGGCCGGGCAGGATTTCGAAATCAATGCCGTGCAGGATTTCCCGGCGCGGGTCGTAGCCGAAGCGCACGTTCTCGAAACTCACGCGCGGCTGGCGCGTCATCAGCACCGGCGCGGCAGGCTTGTCCTGCACTTCCTGGTCCTGGTCGAGCAGGCCCCAGAGGCGTTCGATATTGGTCAGGGCCTGCTTCACCTCGCGGTACATCATGCCGAGGTAGTTCAGGGGCATGGCCATCTGCAGCAGGTAGGCATTCACCAGCACCAGGTCGCCGACGCTGAGCTTGCCGGACACCACGCCATTGGCGGCCTTGAACATCAGCGCCGTCACGCCGATGGCGATGATCGCCGCTTGGCCGACGTTGAGGATGGCCAGGGTCTTGTAGCTCTTGACGTTGGCCTCTTCCATCCGCCGCAGGCTGGCGTCGTAGCGCTGGGCCTCGTGTTCTTCGTTGTTGAAGTACTTCACCGTCTCGTAGTTCAGCAGCGAGTCCACGGCGCTGGCGCTGGCGGCGGTGTCGGCTTCCACCGAGGCACGGTAGTAGCGCGTGCGCCATTCGGTGACGCGTACGGTCCAGGCAACGTACGTCACCAACACGCCGAGCGTGATCAATGCGAACCAGATGTCGTAGAGATAAACCAGCACGCCGGTGACCAGGGTCACCTCGATCAGCGTGGGGACGATGGTGTACAGGGTCCAGTCGAGCAGGTCGGAGATGGCGCTGCCGCCACGCTCGACGTCGCGGGTGACGCCGCCGGTCTGGCGATTCAAGTGGAAGCGCAGCGACAGCGCGTGCAGGTGGCGGAATACCGACAGCATGACCATGCGCGAGGAACGCGCCATGACGCGCGCGAACACGATCTGGCGCATCTCGGTGAACACGCGCTCGGACAGACGCGCTCCGCCGTAGGCGACCAGCAAGGCGACCGGCAATACCAGCAGACTGGGCTTCATGCCCAGGGCATCGACCAGGCGCTTGAGCAGCATGGGCACGGCCAAGCCCGCCACCTTGGCCGTGAGCAGGCAAACCATGGCGATGGCGATGCGCCCGGCGTAGGGCTTGAGATAGGGCAGCAGGCGGCCGATGACCAGACGGGCGGTGTCGCGCGCCGGCGCCGCGATGGGCGTGACCACGGGCGGTTCAGATGCGTCGGGGGCGGGCGTGGCGCTGGCTTCAGTCATGGGCGGAAAGTGGGGCCGGAAAGCTCGGCATTCAAGCAAGCTGGTATGCTGACACAAACATGATTGCCCATCTGAATATCTCCCGCGCCCGCCTCGCGCTGATCCTCGGCGCGCTGGCCATGCTGGGCCCCTTCTCGATCGACACCATCTTCCCCGCCTTCGCGGTGATGGAGCGCGAGTTGCAGGTCAGCAAGGTGGCGATGCAGCAGACCATCAGCTTCTACCTGTTGGGCTATGCGGCGATGTCCCTGGTGCACGGGCCGCTGTCGGACGTGCTCGGGCGCAAGCCGGTGATCCTGGTGGGCATTGCCGTTTTCACGCTGGCCTCGATTGGTTGCGCGATGGCGCCTTCGATCCATGTGCTGCTGGGCTTTCGCATCCTGCAAGGACTGTCGGCGGGCGTCGGCCTGATCGTCGGCCGCGCGGTGGTGCGCGACGCGCTGCAGGGCGACGACGCGCAGCGCCTGATGAGCCATATCTCGATGATCTTCGGCATTGCGCCGGCGATCGCGCCGATTATCGGCGGTTGGATCCTGGGCTGGAGCAACTGGCAGGCGATCTTCTGGTTCCTGTCCGCCTTCAGCTTGGTGCTGATGCTGGTGACGGCGGTGGCGCTGCCGGAGAGCCATCCGCAGGACGCGCGCCTGCCGCTGAATGTGCGCGCGCTGGTCGGTGCCTATCGCGACATCCTGGGCAATGGCCGCTTCCGTTTGCTGGCGCTGGCGGGCACGGCGAATTTTGGCGCGCTGTTCCTGTACATCAGCTCGGCGCCGGCCTTCGTGCTGGATTACTTGAAGCTTGGCGAGCAGGACTTCGGCTGGTTCTTCGCGCCGACCATTGGCGGCATGGTGCTGGGCGCTTTCTTCAGCGGCCGCTCGGCGGGCAAGGTCAGCGGCGTGCGCCTGGCCAATGCTGGCTTCCTGTTCTGCGGCCTCTCGGCCGTGGTGAACATCGCCTACAACCTGTGGGTGGGCGACGCGCAGCAGCATCTGCCGCTGGCGGTGATTCCGACGGTGCTGAGCGCCTTCGGCATCGCCCTGGTGTTCCCGATCCTGACCATCGCCATCCTGGACATGTACCCGACCATGCGCGGCACGGCCTCGTCCATGCAGGCCTTTGTCGGCCTGCTGTCGAATGCCCTGATCGCCGGCGTGCTGTCGCCCATGCTCAGCGACCATTCCCTGCACCTGGCCCTGGGCGCGGCGGCCTTTTCCACCGTGGCCTGGCTGCTCTGGCGCTGGTACCTGGCCCATTGCGACCGCTTCCCCGAAGCCAGCCCGGAAGCGGCCAGTCTGGAGCCGACCGAGGAGTTGTAATACGATCGTTCAATTGCCGCCAGGAGCTGGTCATGAGCACGAGCCCGATCCGTTACCCCAACACCCGCCCTGAGGTGCGCGCCCAAGACGCGATGACCCTGCCGGCCCAGTACTACACCGACAACGACTTGTTCCGCCGCGAGCTACGCGCCGTGCACCACGACATGTGGCTGCATGCCGGGCGCACCGAACAACTGCCCGAGCCGGGCAGCTATTTCCTGGTGAAGTTCGCAGGCGTGAACGTGATCGTGATGCGCGACCAGAATGGTGGCGTCAGCGCCTTCCACAACACCTGCAGGCACCGCGGCACGCTGCTGTGCAAGGAAGAGCAGGGCAAAGTTGCCGGCAAGATTCGTTGCCCCTACCACGCCTGGACCTATGACTTCGACGGCAGCCTGGTGGGCGCGCCGAACATGGAAAAAGTGGAAGGCTTCCGCATGGAAGACTATCCGCTGGGCAAGGTGGCGGCGGAGCAGTGGGACGGGCATATCTTCATCAATCTTTCGCCCGCGCCGATTCCTTTTTCCGAACACCTGGCCGGCCTGGACAAGAAGTTCGCGCCCTGGGGCATGGCTGGGCTGAAGCGCGTGGAGCGCCGCGTTTACAACGCCAAGGCGAACTGGAAACTGATCTTCCAGAATTATTCCGAGTGCCTGCATTGCCCGATCGCGCATCCGCTGCTGAACAAGCTTTCGCACTACATGAGCGGTGATAACGAGCCGCCGCAGCCCACTTACCTCGGGGGACGCATGGATCTTCGACCGGGCGTGAAAACCCTTTCGATGGACGGCCAATGCAACCGCGACCCCTTCCCCGGCATTTCCGAGGAAGACAGCCACAAGGTCTATTACTACGCCCTGCTGCCGAATTTCCTGCTCAACCTGCACCCGGACTACATGCTGACCTTCCAGCTGTGGCCGATGGCGGTGGACCAGACCGACATCGTCTGCGAGTGGCATTTCCATCCCGACGCGATTGCCCGGCCCGACTTCGACCCGCAGGGCGCGATCGATTTCTGGGAACTGACCAACCAGCAGGACTGGGAGCTGTCCGACCGCGCCCAGGAAGGCATCAGCAGCGCCGGCTACCAGCCTGGTCCATACTCCAACCGGGAAGAACTTCTGTTCGGCCTGGACCGCTGGGTGCTGGAGCGACTCGCGCGCCTGGGTTGATTCGATGCAGCAATGTTCGGGACTCGGGGAGGGGCAATGAACATGCAAGCGCAGGATTCGTCGCGGCAATTGGGTTTCTGGATGTGCGTGGCGCTGGTGGTCGGCAACATGATCGGCACCGGCATCTTCCTGTTGCCTGCCTCGCTTGCGCCCTACGGATTGAACAGCCTGTGGGCGTGGCTGCTGACGGTGGCAGGGGCGCTGTTCCTGGCGATGACGCTGTCGGGCTTGAGCCGGGCCTTTCCGAAGGCCGAGGGGCCGTACGCCTATACCCGCCTGGCCTTCGGCGATCTCACCGCCTTTGTTGGTGCCTGGGGCTACTGGGTCTGCCTGTGGGTCGGCAACGCGGCGGTGGCGACCGGAGTGACCTCGTACCTGAGCAGCCTGCTGCCCTGGCTGGCCGATGTGCCGGGCGCGTCGGTCGGCAGCACCCTGGTGCTTGTCTGGCTGCTTACCGCGGTGAATGCCTACGACATCCGCGCCGCGGGCAAGGTGCAGATGGTGACGGCGATCATCAAGTTGTTGCCGATGCTGGCGATCATCGGGCTGACGGTGTCGCTGGTGTTCGGCGACCCTTCGAAATTGGGCAACCGCGAGTTCCTGGACACGCCCTTCAATTTGGGTTCGGTCACGACGGCGGCGGCGCTGACGCTGTGGGCGATGCTGGGCTTCGAGTCGGCGGCGGTGATGTCGCGCAAGGTGCGTGACCCCGAGCGCACCATTCCGCGCGCCACCATGGTCGGGGCGATCCTGACCGGCACGATCTATATCGTGATCTGTACCGCCGTGATGCTGCTCATTCCGGGCGACAAGCTGGCGCAGTCGAATGCGCCCTTTGCCGAGGTCGCCGGAATGTTCTGGGGCCCGGCGGCGGCGCATTGGATGGCGCTGTTCGTGGTGATCAGCGGCTTGGGCTGCTTGAATGGCTTCCTGCTTTTGCAGGGTGAGCTGCCGTTCCAGATGGCGAAGAAGGGAGAGTTCCCGCAGATATTCGCCAAGGAATCCAAGCGACAGACCCCGGTAGTGTCTCTGTTCATTGGCAGTTCGCTGGTTACGATCCTTGTGCTGATGAACTACCAGAAGTCCATGGTGGATATTTTCACCTTCATGATCCTGCTGGCCACGACCGCCAATCTGGTGGTCTACCTGCTATGCGCACTGGCGGTGCTGGTGCTGTTGCGCAATGGCAAGCTGGTGACGAACTCTGCCAGGCGCAGCGCAGGCTTGGCGATTGCCGGAGTGTTGGGCACGATCTACGCGATCTGGACATTGTACGGCGCTGGCAAGGAAGCGGTGTCCTGGGGCTTCGTGCTGCTGGCGGTGGCGGTGCCGGTGTTCTACCTGATGCGTTCCAGGCGCGCAGCCATGCCCGCGAGCGAAAATGCCTGAGTCCCGCCAGCGCGAAACTCCCGAAGTCCGGCGCAAGCTGCTGATCGACGCGACCATGCGCTCGATTGCCAAGTACGGCTACGCCGGCACCACGATCGAAACGATCTGTACCGAAGCCAAGGTGTCGCGCGGCCTGATCAACCACCACTTCGGCAGCAAGGACGAGTTGATCCGCCAGAGCTACAAGGCCCTGCGCGACGAATGGATGCAGCAGACCCATGGCAGCCTGCTGCCGAGCTATCAGGATCCGGAAGACAAGCTGAAAGCGATGATCCGCGTCAGCTTCGGCCCGACCATGTTCAAGCCCGAATACCTGGGCATCTGGGCGGGATTCTGGGCGGCGATTGGCAAGTCGCCGGCGCTGCGCAAGCTCAATCGCGAACTGTTCGAGAAAGACCGCGAGGCCTACCAGGAGATCTTCGAGGCCATCGCCAAACGCCGCGGCAAGAAGATCGATTCGCGGCGCGCGGCGCTGTCCATCATCGCGCTGATTGATGGCTTCTGGCTGGAGTGGTGCCTGGACCCGAAGGGCTTCACCGCCGAGGAAGCCGAGGACGCCTGCCTGAGCTTCGCCAGGCAGGCTTTCGCCTAGGAATCAGCGGTCCAGCGGCGGCGTGAGCTTGCGCCGTTCCGGCGCGAAGAAGGGTCGCGATGCCAGCTTGCAGCGCACGCGGCGCTTCTGCCACACCAGTTCGCGGCGGATATAGAACTCGGCCCACAGCTCACCCTGGCCCAAGTGATGCGGGGCATCAATCATGGCCATGGCGATATTGCGCTTGAGCGTGGGCGACCACAGCGAGCAGGTGGTGGAACCGACTTCCTTGCCACCGCGCTCGGCGTCGAAGATCAGCGCGTCGTGCGCGGGCTTCTTGCCGTCCACTTCCAGGCCGACCAGGCAGCGCTTGATGCCCGCCTGTTTCTGCGCCAGCAGCGCGCGACGTCCGTTGAAATGGCCCTTGTCGAAATCCACCAGCCAGTCCATGCCCAGTTCCAGCGGCGTATGCGCGCGGTTCACGCGCAGGGTGAACTCGGCATTGACGAACTCCGAATCGGGCAGCAGCAGGCCGGCTTCGATGCGCGCCATTTCCAGCGCGGCGAAACCGATCGGGCGGATGCCGCGAGCCTCGCCGGCGGCCATCAGGCCGTCCCACAGCGCGCGTGCGTGTTCCGGCGCGATCCACAGTTCGTAGCCCAGGTCGCCGGTGAAGCCGGTGCGCGAGACCATGATCTCGTAGCCCGGTTCCTTGAAGTGGCCAATCTCGAAGGGCTTCAGGTTCTCGACACCGACCAGGCCAAGCTTCTTGAGCACATTGCAGGAGGTCGGACCCTGCAGGGCGAGGGCGGCTATGTCCTGGGTGAACTCGCGGATCTTTACATCGAAGCCAATCGCCGAATACAGGAACCAGTCGAGCTGGCGTTCGGCGGTGCAGAGCAGGAACTTCTGTTTGCCCAGGCGGAACACGGTGCCGTCGTCAATCACGTGGCCGTCGTCGTCGCACCACATGGTGTAGGTGACACGGTTCTTCTTGAGCTTGCGCACGTCACGCGTGATCAGGCGGCTCAGGAAATCCTCGGCATCGGGCCCGATGATCTCGTACTTGATCATCGGCGACATGTCGAAGATCGAGGCCGTGTTGCGGATGGCGAAGTACTCGTGCTCGACCGAAGAGAAGTAGGTGAGCGTGTTGTAGCCGCTCCACTGCCGGAAGGCGCGGGTTTCGATCAGCGGCTCGTAGCACTCGTAGAAGGGCGTGGTCAGCAGGGGCTTGCGGTAAATTGGGGCTTGCGCGGTCTGCATCTCACTGGCCTCCACGAAGGACTTGCTTGGCGGCATTGCGCCCGGCGATACCCATCACGCCGCCGCCCGGGTGGCAGCCGGCGCCGCACAGGAACAGGCCGTCCACCGGCGTGCGGTGCTGCGCCGCGCCTGGCACGGGGCGAATAAAGAAGAACTGGTCGAAGCCCACGGCCGCGTGATGCCAATGGCCGCCGGTCATGCCGAATTCCTGCTCGATGTCGTAAGGCGTCAGCAGCTCGGCGCCGAGGATCAGCTTGCGGATGCCGGGCGCGTAAACCTCGAGCGTGGCGATGCAGGCTTCCAGCGCCTTGGCGCGATTGGCATCGCGATCGGGGCCGTTGTCGTAAGGCAGGAACTGCACCACGGCCGACAGCACATGGCGGCCACCCGGGGCAAGCGAGGCATCGCGCATCGTCGGCAGGCTGACTTCCATCGCCGGCGCATCGGGGTACTCGCGGTACTTGCTGGGGTTGAAGGCGCGCTCGATGTAGTCCATCGAAGGCGCGATCACCAGGCGATCGCCCAAGGCATTTGCCGCCAGGCCATTGAAGGCCGGCAGCTCGCTCAGCGCCAGGTGCAGCTTGCCGGCACGGCCGGAGGCGCGCAGGTGGTGCAGCTTGCGCACGAAGCCGGTGTCCAGGTGCGCGGTGCCCAGCAGCTTGAGCAAGGTGGTGCGCGGGTCGGCGTTGGAGATGACGTTTTCGGCGCGGATGACTTCGCCCGAGTCCAGCTCCACGCCGCAGGCACGGTCGTTCTCGACGACAACGCGCTTCACTCGCGAGGAAGTACGGATTTCCACGCCGGCGCTGGTGGCCGAAGCCGCGAACGCGGCACAGACCGCGCCCATGCCGCCGCGCACCTGGGCAACGCCCAAGTCCGGATTGCCGGCCATGCCCGACAGCCGCAGCAGATAGGTCAGCACCGTGCCCGGTGAGCGCGCGCCCCATTCGGCGCCAAGCGTCGCGTCCAAAGCGAGCGCGCCCTTGAGCGCATCCGACTCGAAATATTCATCGAGCAGGTCGTACATGTTCATGCCGATGATCCGCATGACCTCGCGCATGTCCTTGCGACCGAGTTTGCGCAGGGTCCAGGCGATCTTCATGAACTCCAGGCGCTGGGCCCAGGTTTCGATCGACAGGCGCGGCGGAATCATCCGGAACACCGGTACCAGGGCCTTGGCGAAGCGCACCATGTCGGCGCTGAAGCGGGCGTAGGCGGCGATGTCCTTGGCCGACAGGCCGTCGCCGCTGGCTTGGCCGCCGGCGAGTTTCAGCGGGCTTTCGCTGGCGCGCAGGGCGTGCGTGGGCAAGGACTTTCCGGCATAGGCCAGCCCGTGCTTTTCCAGTTCGAGCTCGGCGATCACATCCGAGGGCAGCGCATGCAGCAGATGCGCCGCCGCCGAAACGGTGAAGCCCGGCGCGAACTCGCGATTGCGCGCCGCACCACCAACCGTGGCCGCAGCTTCAAGCACCAGCACTGACTTGCCGGCGCGGGCGAGGGTGGCGGCGCAGGCGAGGCCATTGTGGCCGCCGCCGATGATCACGCTATGGAAGGACTTGGAGGCGGTGGTGTTCATGCGGCCTGGCTCCGGCCGAGGTCGCGCAGGATTTCGCGCGCGGCGTTCGCGCCCGGGGCGCCCATCACGCCGCCGCCGGGGTGGGTGGAGGACCCGCACATGTAGACGTTCTTCACCGGCGTTCGGTACTGCGCGTAGCCGGGCACCGGTCGGTTGAACATCAGCTGGTCCATGGTCAGCTCGCCCTGGAAGATATTGCCTTCGGTCAGGCCGACTTCGCGTTCGATATCCAGCGGCGTGCGGATTTCCGCGTGCAGGATCTTCTGCTTGAAGTCCGGGCTGTAGCGGGCGATGGCATTGATGACGGTATCGCCGAATTCCTTCTTCAGCTCCGGCGTCCAGTCGCCCTGGGCCAGCTGGAAGGGGCAGTACTGCACGAACACCGACAGGAAGTGCTTGCCTTCCGGGGCCATGGTCGGGTCGATCAGCGAGGGCATGATCATGTCGATGTAGGGCACCGTGGACCAGCGGCCTTCCTTCCAGTCGTCGTATGCGCGCTCGACTTCGTCCAAGGATTCGCTGTAGTGCAGGTCGCCCTTCATCACCGGCGAATCCTTCGGGATCGACGGGAAGTTCGGCACGCCGTCCAGCGCGATATTGAGCTTGGCCGAGGAGCCGCGGATGCGGAAGTTCTGCACACGCTCGACGAACTCGGCCGGCAGGTCGTTGGCGTCAATGGTCTTGAGGAAGGTGCGTTTGACGTCGAGGTTGGACACGACGATGGGCGCGCGGATTTCCTCGCCACTTTCCAGGCGCACGCCGCGGGCCTTGCCGCCCAGCACCAAAATCTTGTCGACGGCGGCATTCACCTGCACTTCGCCGCCCGAGGCCTTGAACGAAGCCGCCAGGGCCTGCGTGATCGCGCCCATGCCGCCGCGCGCGAAGCCCCAGGAACCGACGTTGTTGTCCACTTCGCCCATGTAGTGGTGCAGCAGCACGTAGGCGCTGCCGGGCGAGCGCGGGCCAAGCGCGGTACCGATGATCGAGCTGCCCGACAAGTGACCCTTGATGACGTCGCTTTCGAAATACTCGTCCAGGTAGTCGGCCGCGCTCATGGTGAAGAAGCGGATGGTGTCGTACATCCGCTGCTCGCCCATGTTGTAGAAGCGCTTGCCCAGGTACAGCAGCTCCATCAGGTCGCGCGGCTTGAACGAAGTCGGGTCCGGCGGCGTGCGCATCAGCAGGGGCTTGATGAACTTGCACTGGCGCATCACGTCGTTGCCGTAGCGGTGGTAGGCCTCGGCGTCGCGCTTGGAATGGCGCGCCATCTCGCGGCGCTTGGCATCGGGGTTGCGGTAGGCGGCGTAGTGGTCGCCGTTCGCCATCATGGTGGCGCCGCCTTCATAGGGAATGATCTGCAGGCCGTACTTGGGCAGTTCCAGGCCGCGCATGATCTCCGGCCGCAGCAGGCTGCAGACGTAGGAGCAGTTGGAGTAGGTGATGTCCTGGTAGATCTGCCGGCTGACCGCCGCGCCGCCGACCTTGTCGCTGCGCTCGAGCACCAATACCTTCAGGCCGCTGCGTGCCAGGTAACAGGCGGTGACCAGGCCGTTATGGCCCGCGCCCACCACGATGACGTCGTACGAAGGATTCGCCATTGCGCCTCTCCCCAAGGGCAGCCCGGTGCGGGCCCGCGACTCTGATTTCTTATTGTACGTCCGTTTAGTAAGCAAAGTGCAAGTCGGGCTGGCCGGGGCCGTCCCGGCCTGCAAATCGCGGGTTTCAGGCCCGCGGCAGGCTCAGGGTATAGACCAGGAACTCGTCGTCGCGCTGGTAGCCCAGGCCGCGGTAGAGGCTCTGGGCGGTTTCGTTCGTGCGCGCGGTCTGCAGGAAGATCTCGGCGGCGCCGTTGGCCATGCCCAAGTCGCGCGCGGCCTGCATCAGTGCGGTACCGATGCCGTGGCCGCGCCCCTCCGGCGCCACATACAAGTCGTTGAGGATCCAGTTCGGCGCCAGCGACAGGCTGGCGAAAGCCGGATACAGCTGCATGAAGCCCAGCTCGCGGCCATCCACGCTGGCGAGGAAGATCACCGAGTCGCCCTGCTTCAGGCGAGCACCGATGAAAGCCCGCGCATCGTCCGCGGGCACATCCTTTTCATAGAAGGCCAGGTAGCCAAGGAACAGGCGCGTGGCCGCATCAATCTGCGCGGGCGTGGCGCGAACAACTTGCACGGCGCCGCTCATGCGGACACCGTGCGCTTGTTGCAATGATGCCGCTGGATCAATTCGTCCAGCCGCACTGCTTGCCCTTGTTCTGCTCTTCCAGCCAGGTCTTGAGCGGCGCGAAGTATTCAAGAATCGGCGTGCCGTCCATCGTTTCGCCGCCGGTCAGTTCCTTCAGCGTCTTTTGCCAAGGCTGGCTGGCGCCCTTGGCCAGCATGGCCTCGTAGCGCTTGCCGGCGGCCGGGCTGTTGGCGAAGCTGCATTCGTACAGCGGGCCCTTGAAGCCGGACTCGTCACACAGCGCCTTGTAGAACTGGAACTGCAGGATGCGCGCCAGAAAGTAGCGTGTGTACGGCGTGTTCGCCGGCACGTGGTACTTGGCGCCGGCGTCGAAGAACTCCTCGCCGCGCGGCGTGGCCGGGGCCACGCCCTGGTACTTGGCCTTCAAATCCCACCAGGCCTTGTTGTACTGGTCGGGCTTGATGGAACCATCGAACACGCCCCAGCGCCAGCGGTCAATCATCAGGCCGAAGGGCAGGAAGGCCACGCCCGAAAGCGCCTTGCGCATCTGCGAGTTGATCACCGCTTCGTGGCTGACGGTGGGCTTGTCCACGAGGCCGATGGAGTTGAGGTAGTCGGGCGTCATCGACAGCACGATGGTGTCGCCGATGGCCTCGTGGAAGCCGTCATTGGCGCCGTTCTGGAACAGCGCGGGCGTGCCCTTGTAGGCCAGGTAGTAATAGATGTGGCCGAGCTCGTGGTAGATGGTTTCCAGCGAGTCCTGGTCGGGCTTGATGCACATCTTGATGCGCACGTCGTCGCCGTCCATGGTCATCGGCCAGGCGCTGGCGTGGCAGACCACGTCGCGGTCACGCGGCTGGATGAACTGCGCCTTGTCCCAGAACTTGTCGGGCAGCTTGGGCATGCCGAGCGAGACGTAGAAGTTCTCGGCGCTCTTCACCATGGCCTTGGCCTGCGCAAGATCCGCCGCGCGGCCGACTTCAATGGCTTCGGCCGGGCTGGCGGCGTGGCCATTGGCCTTGGCGAATTCGGCCAGCAGGCCGGCGTACTTCTCGTCGCGCTGCTTGTGCAGGGTGGAGGTGACATCGAGCTTGGCCACGCCCTTGTAGGGTTCGACCAGCGGCCAGAGGTTGGTCCATTCCTGCTGCCACAGGTTGCCGGTGAGGTGCACCGGAATCATGCCGCGCACTTCACCCTGCGCGCCGTATTTTTCCACCAGCTTGTTCTTGGTGTAGCACTGCAACTGGTCGTACAGCGGCTTGACCTGGCCCCAGAGGCGATCGGTCTCGGCCTTGAAGTCGTCGGGCTTCATGTCGTAGCCGCTGCGCCAGAGCGCGCCGGTGTCGGCGAAGCCCTGGTCGCGCGCGCCTTCGTTCGACAACTCGACGAAGCGCACATAGTCCTTCTTCATCGGCACCGAGATGGTGTGCCAGCCTTCCCAGGCCTTGAGTTGCTCGTCGTAGCTGCGGTTCGGCACGTCGGCCAGCACGTCTTCAATCTTGCCGATGTCCATGCAGGTGGCCGGGTTGTTCGCGTCCGGGCAGTACTTGCCGGCGCCGTAGTCGCCGCTCATCTTGGTGCCGATCTTGGTGAGCTCGGCCAGGTCGGCGGGGTTCTTCGGCGGCGGCACGGTGATGCCCAGGCGCAGCAACTGGATGGCGCGCGCAGTGTCCGGCGTCATCGGCGTGCCGTCGAAGCGGCGCGACTGCTCGACCCACTGGCCGAGCTTGACCAGGGCGCGTTCGTTGGCCTTGGAGGCCACCAGCTGCGAATCGTCATTGATGTAGGTGTCGCCCAACCACTGCGCGGAGGTGATCTCGACGTAGTCGTCGTGCATTTCCTTGTTCACCCGGGCGATGAACTGGTCGGCGTTCTCGTTCGGGTCCACGGCAGCGGCGCCATTGGTCGGAGCGGCGGCCGGCTTGTCGGGCTTGCAGGCAGCGAGCGTAAGCAGGCTGGCGGAGACGGCCAAGGCCAGGAAAGTGCGTTGGAAATTCACGGGAAAGACTCCGTTGGCGGTGAATTCAAGGGGAACCGAAGGCTAGTCCGGGGTCGCGGCAGGCGCAAGTGCGGGCGCAGCGAAACGCTGCCACAGCGCGGGTGTGTGTTCACGAAGGAAATCCCGGGCGTCCTCGGCATCGCTTTCGAACCAGGCGTGGGCCGAGCCGAGCCGGAAGCTGTAGCCCCAGGCATCCATGTCGGCCATCAGGCGCGCGCTGCCGACGCCGGGCAGGTGTTCAGCCACCAGGATTTGCAGGCAGCAGCTGGCGTCTTCCTCGGGTACCGAGTCGGTGGCGTCGGTATGCACGGCCGCGCGCCGCTCGGGCGGCATCACCAGCAAATGGCAGGCCTCGTGCAGAAGGGAATGCACCGGCGTGTCGTTGCGTGCGTACACGGTGCTGCCGATCAGGCCGGCTTCGCACTCGCCCCAGAAGCTGCCGGGGATGGCTTCGCCGTCAGCAACGGCTTTCAGTTGCAGCCCGAACTCGGACAGCAGCGCGCGCGGCGCTTCGAAGCCGATATCACGCAGGCGCAGCACGCCGGGCTCGGCGGCTGCGTCGTTCATTTCAAGCCTGGGCGGCTTTTTCGGGCAGGGCCACCGAGATGTCGAGCACCTCGTTGTCGCCGTCCTTGATCAGGTCCACCTTCACCGCATCCACGTCCACGTTGACGTACTTGCGGATGACCTCGAGCAGCTCACGCTGCAGCAAGGGCAAGTAGTCGGGCGCGCCGCGCATGCTGCGTTCCTGCTGGATCAGGATGCGCAGGCGGTCCTTGGCGGTGCTGGCGGTATTGCGGCTGCGGGAACTCAGGAAGTCAAAAATGCCCATGGCTCAGTTCCCGAAGATCTTGGAGAAGAAACCCTTGCGCTCGATGGTGGTGAAGCGCAGCGGCACTTCCTCACCGAGAATGCGCTGCACCGCGTCCATGTAGGCCATGCCGGCCTGGCTCTGGTCGTCCAGGATGACCGGCACGCCGGCGTTCGAGCTCTGCAGCACTTCGGGCGATTCCGGGATCACGCCGATGACCTTCAGGCCAAGGATCTCCTCGACGTCGGCGATCGAGAGCATGTCGCCCTTTTCCACGCGTGCCGGGCTGTAGCGGGTCAGCAGCAGGTGTTCCTTCACGCGCTCGCCGGCTTCGGCCTTCTTGGTCTTGGAAGCGAGCAAGCCGAGGATACGATCGGAGTCGCGCACCGAACTAACTTCCGGATTCACCACGACGACGGCGCGATCGGCGAAGTACATCGCCAGGAACGCGCCCTTCTCGATTCCGGCGGGGGAGTCGCAGATGATGAAGTCGAAGCCTTCGGCATCAATGTCCTTGAGCACCTTCTCCACGCCTTCCTTGGTCAGCGCATCCTTGTCGCGCGTCTGTGAGGCGGCCAGCACGTAGAGGTTCTCGAAGCGCTTGTCCTTGATCAGGGCCTGCTTGATCGAGGCCTCGCCGAGCACGACGTTGACGAAGTCGTACACCACGCGGCGCTCGCAGCCCATGATCAGGTCGAGGTTGCGCAGGCCGACGTCGAAGTCGATGACGGCGGTCTTCTTGCCGGCCTTGGCCAGGCCGCAGGCCAGGCTGGCGCTGGTGGTGGTCTTGCCGACGCCGCCCTTGCCCGAGGTCACCACGATGATTTCAGCCACTGCTTGCTCCTTGATGCTGCAATGAGTTCAGACCAGCGCTTCAATGCGCAGGCTGTCGTTTTCGAGCCAGATCTGCACGGGCTTGCCGAGCAGGGCCTTGGGAATTTCTTCGAGCACCTTGTAGGTGCCGGCAACGGCAACCAACTCGGCGTTGAACTCGCGGCAGAAGATGCGAGCACTGGTGTTGCCGCCGGCGCCGGCCAGCGCACGACCGCGCAGCGCGCCATAAATATGGATGGAACCATCGGCGATGACTTCAGCACCGGCGCCGACGGTGGCGCATACCGTGAGGTCGCGATTCTGCGCGTACAGCTGCTGGCCGGAACGCACCGGCGTCAGCTGCACCATGCCCACTTCGGCGGCAGGTTTTGCGGCCGGCGCGGGTTTGGCTTCTGCAGCGGCTTTCTTCTCAGCTTTGGCGGGAGCGGGCGCGGGCGCCGGCTCCGGTGCCGCCGCGCCGGCCATCGGCTCATACGCGGTGCGGAATTTCGCCAGCAAGGGCAGGCCTACTTCGACCGAGAGGGCTTCAATTTCGCGCGTGCCGTAAGCGATGGCCACCGGCAGCACGCCGGCATCGCGAAGGCCCGAAACGAGCGCCTTCACCGTTGCAGCATCGGGGCATTCACTGAGGCCGCCGAAATCCAGGATGACGGCGGCGCGCTGGAACAGTTTTGGCGCGCCTTGCACACGCTCGCTCATTTCCGCCGACAGGCGTGCGACGTCGAGCGTGCGGATGCGCAGGTTGGCGATGCCAACCTGGCCGATCTTCAGTTCGCCGGCTTGTTCGTAATTCGTGCGTGCGGCCATGCTCACGTGCCGGTGGCAAGCTGCGGCTTGCGGCCGGGAAGTTCGCGCGCCGCCAGCCAGGGCTGGTCGGGCAGGCAACCGGAATACGCCTGCTTGACCCAGTCGTAGCTGCACAGCTCTTTCACCAGCATGGCCGCGCGCAGGTCGTGGCCCTTCATTACGTGCTGGCCGATTTCGCGGAAACCGAAGCTGCCGTGGAAGAGCAGGGCGGGGTGGCTGCTGCCTTCCAGGAACACTTCCGCAGCCAGGCGCGGCACCCGCACTTCGGCAAAGCTCTGGATGTCGCCATAGAACACGCGGCCGACGCCGGCGCCGCGACGGGTGCTGGCGATGACGATGCGGTCGATGTACAGGAACTCGGGATAGCGCTCGCGGAACCACAGGAAGTTCGGGCTGTCGTGCGGCGCGTCCTGCGACAGGCCGATCAGGAAGCCGGCCAGCAGGCCGTCCTTTTCAGCGACGCGGAAGTAGTCGGCGTTTTCCCAGAAGAACCGGAGCTTGCCGGCGTCCATCGGAAGAATTCCGGGGCCGGCGGCATTGTTCAACGCAAGTACCAGATCCAGCTCGTGCTCGCGCACGTCGCGGATGACGATCGACATTGTTGTTCCGACTCCCGATATCCAATGCCGAGCCGACCGGGGGCGCGGCATCGTGCTGCGGCGGATTATCGCATGCTCGCCGCGCCGCGGTAGCCGGGGCGCTCCCCCGGCCGGGTGTGTTAAAAGCGTGTTACCCGTGACTTCCGGGCCGCAGAGGAACGCGCCGCTTGCCCTACCATGCCGTCATGCCCATGCGCCTGAGCCATACCCAATTGCTGCGCTACGCCGGCCTGTTCACCTGGGCAGTGGTGGGCATTCCCTTGGCGCTCAACAGCTGGTACTTCCCGGAGCTTGATACCGCTTCCAGCCCGGAAGCGACGCCGAACATGGTCGGCTCGGCCGTGGCCTATGTGGTGTTCGGCGCGGCGTACTGGCTGGTGACACGCGACCTGGGCGTGCGCAAGCCGCGCGGCTTCGACATCCTCTTGCTGGCGGTGTTGACCTTGTCGGCGATTGCGCTGAGCAAGCTCAGCGTGACCGGCCTGGGCAGCATCCTGCTGATGCTGGTGTCGGGTGTGATTCCCTGGCTGATGCCCGTGGGCCTGGGCGTGTCCTGGCTGATGCTGATGCACGTGCCCCTGGTGCCCGTGTTCATGGAGCTGGAAGGCTTCACGCCCCTGTTCGCCGTGCTGCAGGCGGTGATGTTCATGGGCTATTCGAGTTTCACCTTCATTACCGGCCTGGTGGCGCGGCAGCAGGCAGAAGCGCGCGAAGAGCAGCGCCGGCTCAACGCCGAACTGCGCGCCACCCGCGCCCTGCTGGCGGAAAGTTCGCGCATGAGCGAGCGCCTGCGCATTTCCCGTGAGCTGCATGATTTGCTCGGCCACCACCTGACCGCGCTCAGCCTGAACCTGGAAGTCGCCGGCCACCTGGCCGAAGGCAAGGCCCAGGAACATGTGCGGCAAAGCCACACCCTGGCCAAGCTGCTGCTGACCGATGTGCGCGAAGCCGTCAGCGAGATGCGCGAGGAGCGCGGCATCGACCTGAGCCACGCCCTGCGCGTGCTGGCCGAAGGCGTGCCGGCCCTGCAGGTCGAGCTGGACCTGCCCGAGGACCTGGCCATTGACGACCCGGAACGCGCCCAGGTGCTGCTGCGCTGCGCCCAGGAAATCATCACCAATACCGTGCGCCACGCCGGTGCCAGCCGGTTGCGCCTCAAGCTCAGCCGTAGCGATGGCCTGTTGCGCCTGGAGGCGGCCGACGACGGCCGCGGCTGCGACACCACCAAGCCCGGCAACGGCTTGCGCGGCATGCGCGAACGCCTGTCCGCATACGGCGGCCAAGTGGATATCATCACCGCACCGGGCCGGGGTTTCGCCCTGGACGTGCGCATCCCGCTGGAGGCGGTCCCATGATCCGAGTTTGCCTGGTCGACGACCAAACCCTTGTGCGCCAGGGCGTGCGTTCGCTGCTGGAATTGGCCGACGATATCGAAGTCGTGGCCGAGGCCTCCGACGGCCGCCAAGCCGTCGAGTTGATTCCGCAGATCAAGCCCGATGTCGTGCTGATGGACATGCGCATGCCGGTGATGTCCGGCCTGGAGGCCCTGCAGGCCCTGTCGGCCAAGGGCGAGCTGCCACCGACCATCATCCTGACCACCTTCGACGACGACCAGCTGGTGCTGGCCGGCATCAAGGTCGGCGCCCGCGGCTACCTGCTCAAGGACGTGACCCTGGACCAGTTGGTCTCGGCCATCCAGACCGTGGCCGATGGCGGTTCGCTGGTGCAGCCGGCGGTCACCCAGCGCCTGCTGTCGGGCCTGGAAGGCCTGCACAACGCCTTCGTCAGCCTGGAACAGCCCGACCCGCTGACCGACCGCGAAACCGAGATCCTGCGCTTGATGGCCGGCGGCTTCTCCAACAAGGAAATCGCCAATTCGCTGGGCGTGGCCGAGGGCACCGTGAAGAACCACGTGTCTAACATCCTGTCCAAGCTGGGCGTGCGCGACCGCACCCGGGCCGTGCTCAAGGCCTTCGAGCTCAAGCTGGTGTGACCGGCTGCCCGGCCCGGTAAAGCGGCCCCTGCCGGTCGCCGGGCCGACCTGTTATCCTCTGCCGTTCCTGCCCGGGCGAACCGTCCCCGGGTCAGGTCGTGCCCGGAGAGCCGTCGAATGACCCGTTTTGTCGAATTCCTGATTTCCCTGCTGATCGTCGTAGTCATCTTCGTGGTGATCGGCCTGTTCCTGCCCTCGAAGCGCTTCTACACCTACAGCATCGAAACGAACCGCCCGATGAGCACGGTCAATGACCTGTTCAACGGTTTCAGCCGGTTCAAGGACTGGAACCCGCTGCTGCGCTACGACGCGCATGCCAAGACCGAGATTTCCGGTCCGGCCGAAGGCGTTGGCGCCAAGTTCAGCTACCACTCGCGCGACAAGATCATCGGCGACGGCTCGTGGACCATCGTCGAGTCCATCCCCGGCGAGAAGATCAAGTACGCGCTGGCCGGCCCGACCCGCGGCAACGACAAGAGCATGACCATCAAGCTCGAGCGTACCGGCCAGGGCAACAAGAACGTGCGCATCACCCAGGAATACCGGGTGGATTACGGCTGGGACCTGCTCGGTCGCTACGCCGGCCTGTACGTGAACCGCAACGTCGGTGACGACGTGAAGCGTGGCCTGGACAAGTTCAGCAGCCTGCTCGCGACGATTCCGCGCTTTGATTATGCGCAGCACCCGGGCCAGTTCTCGATCGTCGACATGCCGGCCCAGGACATCCTGCTGGTCAGCACCGCGTCCAAGCGCACCAATGAAGACATCATGGACGCGATGAACAACCAGCAGAGCTGGATCAGCAAGGTCATGGAAGCCAATGGCCTGGTGGCCAATGGCCCGCTGCGCATCGTGACCACCGAGTTCACCACCGACAGCTACGCTTTCGACGTGGTGCAGCCGGTGCGCCGCGCCACCGACGCCGAAGGCGTTGCCGCCGGCGAGAAGATGTCGCTGCGCCTGGAAGGCCCGGTCAACTACGACCAGATTCCGGCCCGCCGCGTTGCCACCACGACCTACACCGGCCCGTCGCCGGGCCTGGCCCGCGTGCGTGACCTCTTGCGCGCCTGGGCGATGACCCACGGTTCGGACACCGCCGACCGCCCGTACGAGGAATACATCAGCGGTATTCCGAACATGCTCAACGAAGACGCCCAGTTCAAGGTTTACTGGCCGCTCAAGTAACAATGGTTTGAACAGGGGCGGGCGCAAGCCCGCCCTTTCGTTTGGCATCCCCCCGGGCATTCGATGATCGAAGCAAGCGCCCTGAAGAAACGCTACGGAAGGCTGGTCGCCGTGGACGGCATCAGCTTCCGCGCCGAGCCCGGCGAAGTGCTGGGTTTCCTCGGCCCCAATGGCGCCGGCAAATCCACCACCATGAAGCTGGTCACCGGCTTCCTGCTGCCAAGTTCCGGCAGTGCGAGCGTGTGCGGCCAAGATGTCCAGACCTCGCCGATGCAGGCCCGTCGGGCGCTGGGTTATCTTCCAGAAGGCGCGCCGTTGTATGCGGACATGAGCCCGCGCGGCCTGCTGTCGTTTATTGCCGACCTGCGCGGATTGCGCGGCGAGTTGCGGCGCCAGCGACTTGCTTTCGTGATCTCGCGCCTGGCGCTCGAGCCGGTGCTGGAACAGACCGTGGACACCTTGTCGAAAGGCTTCCGCCGTCGCCTCGGCCTGGCCCTGGCCATCCTGCACGACCCGAAAGCCTTGATCCTGGACGAGCCCACCGATGGCCTGGACCCGAACCAGAAACACGAAGTGCGCGGCCTGATTGCCGAACTCGCGCGCGAGCGAACCATCCTGCTGTCCACCCATATCCTGGAAGAAGTGGAAGCGGTCTGCACCCGCGCCATCATCATTGCCCATGGCAAGGTGCTGGCCGATGACACGCCGGCGGGCTTGCTGGCGCGTTCGCGTTACCACAATGCGGTTTCGCTGCATCCTGCCGACAGCATCGCCGCGCGTGCCGCGCTCGATGGCATGCCCGGCGTCAGCGGCTTCGAGCAGGACAAGCGCGCGTCGCGCCTGTACGTGTTCCCGCAGGGCAAGGCGCTGTCGCCTGATGCCGTGGCCGAACGCCTGCGCCTGCGTGGCGCGGCCTTCTCGGACCTGCGGACCGAACACGGCCGCCTGGATGAAGTGTTCCGCCGCATCACCCGCGAAGGCGAGGGCGCATGAGCCCGGTGCTGGCCATCTTCAAGCGCGAATTCAAGGGCTATTTCGCCACGCCGCTGGCGCCGGTGTTCATCGTCATCTTCCTTTTGCTCGCCGGCGCGTTCACCTTTTTCCTGGGTGATTTCTTCGAGAGCGGGCAGGCCGACCTGCAGGTGTTCTTCCGCTTCCATCCCTGGCTGTACCTGTTGCTGGTGCCGGCGGTGGCGATGGGCTTGTGGGCCGAAGAGCGCAAGACCGGCACCATTGAATTGTTGCTGACCCAGCCGGTGTCGCTGTGGCAGGCCGTGCTGGGTAAATTCGTGGCGGCCTGGGCGCTGGTGGCGCTGGCGTTGGCGCTGACCTTCCCGATGTGGGTCACGGTGAATTGGCTGGGCGATCCCGACAACGGCGTGATTCTTGCCAGCTACCTCGGCAGCCTGCTGATGGCGGGCGCGTTCCTGGCGATCGGTTCCTGCCTGTCGGCGCTGTCGCGCAGCTCGGTGCTGGCCTTCATCCTGATCGTGCTGACCTGCCTGCTGTTCCTCCTGGCGGGCTTTCCGCTGGTGCTCACGCCGCTGCGCGGCTTCCTGCCGCAGGGCGCGGTGGATGCCGCCAGCGGCCTGAGTGTGCTGACGCACTTCCAGGCGATTACCCGCGGCGTGCTCGACTTGCGCGACCTGAGTTATTTCGTGCTCGGCATCCTGGCCTGGCTGCTCGCCACGGTCGTGGTGCTGGAAATCCGAAAGGCGGACTGAGGCCATGATTCGACCCGGTCGCCGAGTGCTCGTGCTGTTCCTGCCGCTGCTGGCGGTGGCCTTCGTCGGCCTGGTGTGGCTGGGCTCGAGCCTGCTGCGCGGCGCCCGCGTGGACCTCACCGAGAACCACCTGTACACGCTGTCCGAGGGCACGCGGCATATCATCGACCGGATTGACAAGCCGGTGACGCTGGAGCTGTTCTATTCCGAGCAAGCAGCGCAGGGCCAGCCGCAGTTCCGCATCTTCGCCCAGCGCGCGCGTGAGTTGCTGGAGGAGATGGCTTCGCGTTCGCATGGCAAGCTGCTTCTGAAAGTCACCGACCCCGAGCCCTTCTCCGAAGCGGAAGATCGCGCGGCTGGCTTCGGCCTGCAGGGCGTGCCGCTGGGTGACAGTGGCGACAAGCTGTACTTCGGCCTGGTCGGCAGCAATGGCGGCGCGCAGCAGTCGGTGATGCCGTTCCTGCAGCCGGCCAAGGAAGCTTTCCTGGAATACGACGTGGCGAAGATGCTGTCTTCGCTGGGCAGCAACAAGCGCCCGGTGCTGGCCCTGCTCAGCAGCCTGCCGATGGGGCCGGGTTTCGACCCGACTACCGGCCAGCCCACGCCCGGCTGGGTGATGGATCGCCAACTGCAGGAGTTCTTCGAGATCCGTCGCCTGCAACCCGACCCAACCTCGTTCGGGTCGGACGTCGACCTGTTGATGCTGGTGCATCCGAAGGCGTTGTCGCCGCAGACCGAATACGCGATTGACCAGTTCGTGTTGCGCGGCGGCCACCTGCTGGTCTTCGTGGATCCCGAGGCCGGAGCCGATAGCGCCGGCCGCACGCTGGGGACATTGGGGCAATCACGCTCTTCGAACTTGCCGAATCTGTTCAAGGCCTGGGGCTTGCAGTTCGATCCCGACAAGGTCGTGCTCGACAGCCAGAACGCGATGCGCTTCCAGCCCAATCCGAACCAGCCCGCGGTGCGTCACCTGGGCATCATCGGCCTGCACCGCCAGGAGATGAACCACGAAGACGTGGTCACCGCCGACCTGGAGACGGTGAACCTGGGCACGGCCGGCAGCCTGGAACTCGCTCCGAAGTCGACCGCCACCATGGAGGCCTTGCTGCAAAGCTCGGTGGCGTCGAAGTTGGTGGATGCGCAAACCGTTCGTGAGTCGGAAGACGAGCCCGGTTTGCTGGCGCAGGATTTCCGCCCCGATGGCAAGGGCCCCTATGTATTGGCGGCGCGTCTGGGCGGCGTGCTCAAGTCGGCCTTCCCCGACCACAAGGAGCCCGGCCATCTGGGCGCCAGCGTAAAGCCCGCCAACATCATCGTGGTGGCCGACACCGACGTGCTGACCGACAAGCTGTGGGTGCAGGAGCAGAACTTCCTGGGCCAGCAGATACTCGATCCCTTTGCCAACAACGCCGATTTCATCTACAACGCCGCCGACAATCTGGTGGGCAACGACGACCTGATCCAGGTGCGCACGCGCCCCACCGCGACCCGCCCCTTCGAGCGCGTGGACGGCATGCGCCGCAGCGCCGAAGTGCGCTACCAGGCCAAGGAAAAGCAGCTCGAGGAAAAACTGGCCGAGCTCGAGCAGAAGTTGCAGCGCCTGCAGCCGATCACCGGCACCGGCAAGCCGCAGGCGCTGAGTCGCGAGCAGCAGGCGCAATTGCTGCAGATCCAGCAGCAGAAGTTGCACACGCGCAAGGAACTGCGCACCGTGCAGCTGGAACTGAATTCCGAAATCCAGGCGATCGGAACGCGCCTGAAGCTGGTCAATATCCTGGGCATGCCGCTGCTGGTGCTGGGCTTCGCCTTGCTGATCGCCCTGCGCCGCTACCTGCGCCGGCGTGACGCCGCGGGCTGAAGGCATGGCGCGTGATCGCCTGTCGGCTTCCGGCGCCCTGCTTTGCGCCCTCTCGGTAGCCTTGGCCGCTTATGCCAGCCATGCCGCCGCGCCCGGACAGGGCGAGCGACTCGGACTGGCGGCGGCCTTCGCCTTCGGCCACGGCCTGGCCCTGATGCTGGCGGTCGGCAAGGCCACCCTGGCTCGTCTCGCGCGCGCTTGCTGGCTGTTGGGCGTGGCGGGCTTCAGCGGCGGGCTGGTGTTCGCTGCGTTCACCGGCGGACGCGCCGCTACCGCGCCCTTCGGGGGCAGTTTGCTGATTCTCGGCTGGCTGCTGTTGGCCGTGTCACTGTTGCGCGCTTCATCGGAGACGTCGTCATGACACATCCACGCGGATTCGACCTTCAGCTTGCGGCCGCACACCTGGCCCGACGCGACCGCAAACTTGGCCGCTGGATCGAGCGCATTGGTCCGATCGAAACCGCGGGCTGGCACAAGCCCTTCGATACCGTGGATTCGCTGGCGCGCTCCATCCTGTACCAGCAGCTGTCGGGCAAGGCGGCGGCCACCATTGTCGGGCGCGTGGAAGTGGCGATCGCTTCGGACAAGCTCACGCCACAAGCCCTCGCGCGCATAGATGACGCAACACTGCGTGCCTGCGGCGTGTCGGGCAACAAGGCCCTGGCCTTGCGCGACCTGTGCCGCCGTGCCGAAACAGGCGAAGTGCCCAGTTCGGATGAGCTGTTGCACCTGCACCACGACGAAATCATCGAACGCCTGACCGCGGTGCGCGGCATCGGCCGCTGGACCGTGGAAATGATCCTGATGTTCCGTCTCGGCCGCCCCGACATACTGCCGGTGGACGACCTGGGCGTGCGCAAAGGCGCGCAATTGCTCGACCGCCTGGAGGAAATGCCCAAGCCCAAGGAACTGGCCCTGCGCGGCGAGGCCTGGGGACCCTATCGCACCCTGGCGGGCCTGTACCTGTGGCGCATCGCCGACAGCGCGCCGCCGGCGCCGCGGGTGGCGAAGAAAGCTGTTACGAAGAAGGCCGCAGCGAAGAAGGCCGTCGCGAAGAAGGCTGCTACGAAAAAGACCGCTACGAAGAAGGCCGCGCCGAAGCGAGAGCCTGCGGCGAAGAAAGCCGCTCCGAAAAAACTCGCCAGGAAGAAAGCGGCCGCCAAAAAAGTCGCCACCGCCAAACCGGTGCGCCGCTCGCAGGATTAATCCGCGCCGGGCTCGTGGCGCCAGTGCCAGGGTTCATAGACGATGCCGTGCGGGTTGTCGCGCGGATAGCTCATGCAAAAACCGAATTCGCCTGCCTTCGCGCGCAGCCAGGCGAAGGCTGCGGTCTTCTCGAAACTTTCTTCGGCCGCGGGTTCGCCAGGCGTTGATATATCCAAGGCCGTGCCACCATGGTGTTCGGAAAATCCGGGCGCGGCGTTGACCTTCAAGATGTCCTCGACCGACAGCCCGCGGGCGAGCTTGCGCCGGAAGATGCCCAGTTGATAGTCGTGGCTGCGGTAGCCGGAAATCGCTTCGAGCGCGATGCCGTCGGCGCGCGCGGCGCGACGCATCGAGGTCCATGCCGACGCCGCTGCCGCGCGTAGCCACAGCGGCCTTGCGTAGCGGTCGCTGCCGGCGTGGGCGAGGGTGCAGGGTTCGGCGACCAGGGCCAGGCCCGTGCGCGCCGCGTAGTCGGCTTCGTCCAGGCCCAGCGCATGCAGGCGTTCGACCAGGCCGGCGAGCGGACGCAGGGTTTCGCCGGAAGCATCCGACTGCGCCAGGGTTGCCAGGTCAGCGCGCAGCTCCGGCGTCAGCGCGCCGCGCCGCAGTTCGCAAATGTCATCGCCAGTGCGCAGGGCCAGGAAACGGCCATCACGCTTGCGCCGGATCAACCAGTCGGCACCGGACAGTGCGCGCGCATCGGAATTGCCGCGGGCGCGCGCCAGGCGCGCGGGCAGGGCTTCGAGCCAGTCGCCGTTGATCAGTCGCCAGTCGGCGGGGTGCATGGGGTGGGCCATGCCGCCATCTTAGCCGCGCCGGCCGGTGTCGTCGCGAAGCGCCTGCAGCAGCGCCTCCGGGCGCTCGACGCCCAGCAAGAGCACGCTGCCGTCCTTGCGTGGCAGGCATAGGGCTTTGTTACCCGAGGTGGTGAGCACGAAGCCACGGCGACCGTCGCGTAGCCGGAACCAGCCGGAACGAAAGCCAGGCATGCGCGAGCCCATCAGCTTGAGCACAGGCTGCAGCGCGTTTTCCTGGCGCAGGTCCACGGTCTGCGCCCGGTCCGGTTCCAGGCTGGACAGGGCGAAGCTGCGCGGCACAGGCCAGCGCCGCACGCGCAGCGTGTCGGGCAGGATTTCAACCTGGCGCGAATGCATGCCGGAGGCCACCACCAGGGCCACTACCGGCATCACCAGTAAGGCGGGCAGGGCATGCACCCATTCCCGGTCCTTGCCGCCCGCGAGCGCGATGGCCACGAACATCACGATCGGCACGACGACGCCGATCAGGATCGGGAAGACGCGCGCGAATTTTCCCAGCGGCGGCAGCGCGAAGGACTTCTCGCTCATGCCAATGCTCCGGCTACCAGGGGCGCCGCGACATGCAGCACCAGGTCAGCGCTGAAATGTCCCAGCACTGCCGATTCCATGCCTTGCTTCCAGTACAGCCAGCCGAACACCATGCCGCCCACGCTGTTCAGAAACAGGGTGCGCGTGATGACGACCGCATCGAGCGGCCAGATCTTCGCTGCCGCCGGCAAATGGCCTGCGCCGAAGGCCAGGGCCGCCACCGCGATCGCGATCCAGAACAAGGCCGGGCCGGGCGCGCGCCGCGTCAGCCTGGCGACGGCCCATACGATCAGTGTCATGAAGAACAGGCGCAGTTCCACTTCCTCAACGATGCCGCCGTAGAAGGAGGCCAGCAGGCCGGCCCAGGAAAACTGCGCGGCGCTGGCCGCCGGCATCGGGTGCAGGGCCGGCGGCATATGCGCATCGAATACAGGCGAGAGCGCGATGATCGCCGCGCCACTGGCAAGGCCAAGCAGGATGGCTCGCAACCAGGGCTGCGCAAGGCGCGGACGGCCAAAGCGCAGCGCCCGCAACCACGGGCTGCCCAGGCCGACGCGATGACCCATGATCAGGCCCAGGAAGGCGAGCAGCGTGACAAGCACGAAACCCTGCGCGAACTGCGCCACGATCAGCACAGGCAGCGACACCGGTAACTTCGCGAACATCTGCGGCATGGTCGCTAGCAGGTAGGGGAACAGCAGCAGCACCGCAACCGCGCCCAACATGCCGTAGACCAACGCAAGCTGCACGTCTTCGGCGATAGAAGCGGAGTCCCGAGGGGAATTCATGGCGTAGCATCCTGTGAATCGTCTTCGGCCTGGCCCGGCGATTTCACCCGGCCGGCCTTGCGCAGCGCGTCGCGCAGCAAGTATTCGATCTGCGCATTGAGCGAGCGCAGGTCGTCGTCGGCCCAGCGCTGGATGGCATCCAGCACCTGGGCATTGATGCGCAGCGGATAGGCCTTTTTCTCGCTCATTTCTGAGCTGCCCGGATGGTGAGGAAGATCCAGGATGCGATCAACAGGACGGCGCCAATGTTGATGACGGGATACCACCATCTGCCGTCACCCCAGATCAGCGAACAGGTGTCTGTAGCGATCACGGACACCGGCATCAGAGCCATGGGCAGCGCCAGGTTACTGGCCAACGCCTCCGGATCCTTGGGCTGGCCAATCCGCAATCCCGGAATCATCGTGACCTGCCCCAGGCGCAGGCGCCAGGCAACGACCCACACGAACACCGCGCCGGCGGCATCAAGGTAATAGTGGATCGGGAGCGCCGTCATGGCCGGGATGCTCGGTGGCACCCGGGGCTCAGTAAATCGAGCCGGTGTTGACGATGGGCTGGGTGCCGCGTTCACCGCAGAGCACCACCAGCAGGTTGCTGACCATGGCCGCGCGGCGTTCGGGGTCGAGGTCGACGACGTTGCGTACGGACAATTCGTTCAGCGCCATTTCCACCATGCTCACCGCGCCTTCGACGATGCGGCTGCGGGCGGCGATGATCGCGCCGGCTTGCTGGCGCTGCAGCATGGCCTGGGCGATTTCCGGGGCGTAGGCCAGGTGGCTGATGCGCGCTTCGAGCACGTTTACGCCGGCCAGGGCCAGGCGTTCCTGGATTTCCTCGGTGAGGTGCTTGGCGATTTCGGCGGCATGGCTGCGCAGGGCGATGGTGCCGTCCACGTGCTGGTCGTAGGGATAGCTCGTTGCCATCGCACGCAGCGCCGATTCGGACTGGATGTGCACGAAGCTTTCGTAGTCGTCGACGTTGTACACGGCCTCGGCCGAATCCACGACCTGCCACACCACCACCGAGGCGATTTCGATCGGGTTGCCGTCGAGGTCATTGACCTTGAGCTTGCTGCTTTCGAAGTTGCGCGTGCGCAGCGAAATGCGGCGCGCCGCGTAGAAGGGATTGGCCCAGCGCAGGCCCTGGTCCTTGGCGGTGCCCACGTACTTGCCGAACAGGCTCAGCACGGCCGCCTGGTTGGGCTCGACCATGAAGAAGCCGCACAGCGCCAAGGCCGCGACCAAAGCCAGCAGGGCGGCGCCAATGATGATGGCCGGGCTGCCCATGCCAGCGCCCAGGAAGGCGGCATAGGCCAGGATCGGGAAGGCCGCCAGCAGGGCCAGCAGCATCGGGATGCCGGGGACGGATTGGAACTGGGCTTCTTTCATGGTGAACTCCTCAGGTGTGGAAATACGATATCAATGTGATATCAGATTTGCAAGAGGAGGGCGAACAATACCGCAAGACCTTCAATTTCAACGGCTTACTTGATAACCCGGAACAAAAGCAGGGGAGAGGGTCGCTGCTCGCTGGCGATGAGCAGGCTGCGGCCGTCACTGGAAAAGGCGATGCCTTCGGCCTGGGGCAGCCAGGGCAGGGTCAGCACATCGGGCTTTGCGCTCGCCAGGGCGTCGCGCCAGGACTGCCCGGACGCACGCACGTAGAGGTGCACGCTGCTGTAGTTCAACACCGCCAGCACGCGCCCATTCGGGCTGAGATCGGCGCCGCTGACCTGGGAGCGGTAACGCCCGTAGACCGGGTTCTTCTTCAGCGTACTTTCGTTGGGCTGGGCGATGCCGGGAAGCGTGCCAACCAGCTGCGCCGTCTGGAGTCCTTCGCTGGGGCGCAGCGGCAAGCGGAAGACTTCCGGTGGCACGCGCTTCTTCGAAATCAGCATCACCTCGCCGGCGGCGGCATCCACGAAGGAGGCCTCGCAATCGCGGGCGCCATCGGGCCAGCGGAAGGGGACGACCCAGGCCGGGCGCAGGACATCGCCATCGCGCAATTTCGCTGGCTCTTCGATGACGATGAAGTTCAGGGTCTTGCGAATGCCGCCGTTGTCGCCGGTGTCGGCAATCAGCAGGTAATGCTTGCCATCGAGGTCGAAGCTGTCGATGTCTTCCCAGTCGACATTCTCGGCGCCTTGCACCTGGAAGCTGGCGATGCGCGTTCCATCGGGGCGAATGGCGCTCAGCCTGGCGGGATTGTCGCCGTCGTTGTGCGCCCAATAAATGTCGCGATGCACATGCGAAGCGGCCAGGCCGCTGACTTCGGACAATTCGGGATCGGTCAGCGCGCCCGCGTATTCGGCGCGCGACCAGCGGTTGGCCGGGCTGTCGGCCGCCAGCAGGGCCAGCAGTAGGATCAGGTTGCGCATGGGGACGTTGCAGGAATCTCAGCTGCCACAATGACAGAAAGGGCTGCCGGCTTGAACCCTCCCGCTACAATACAGCTTGGCCACCCCGGACCTGTTCGATGAATCCCAGCGACTCCATCTCGATTGGAACCCCGCTCCGCGCCGGCGCTACGCGGGTACTGTTGCTGGGCTCGGGCGAACTGGGCAAGGAAGTGGCGATCGAGCTGCAGCGCTTCGGCGTGGAAGTTATCGCCGCCGACCGCTACGACGACGCCCCGGCCATGCAGGTGGCGCACCGCTGCTACACCTTGAACATGCTCGACCCGGCCGCCCTGCGCGACCTGATCGCGCACGAAAAGCCCGACCTTGTCGTGCCCGAGATCGAGGCCATCCACACCCAGACCCTGGTGGAACTGGAACGCGACCACGGCCTGCGCGTCATTCCCACCGCCCGCGCCGCGCGCCTGACCATGGACCGCGAAGGCATCCGCCGCCTGGCTGCGGAAACCCTGGGATTGCCGACTTCGCCCTATCGCTTCGTGGACACGCGCGAGGAATACCACGCCGCCATCGCCGCCATCGGCCTGCCTTGCGTGGTCAAGCCGGTGATGTCGTCTTCGGGCAAGGGCCAGAGCACGGTGCGTGGCGCTGACCAGGTGGATACCGCCTGGGATTACGCGCAATCCGGTGGTCGCGCCGGGCAAGGCCGCGCCATCGTCGAGGGCTTCGTGGACTTCGACTACGAAATCACCTTGCTGACGGTGCGCCATCGCGGCGGCACCGACTTCTGCGACCCGGTCGGCCACCTGCAGAAGGACGGCGACTACCGCGAAAGCTGGATGCCGCAGGCCATGTCGCCGAAGGCGCTGGAGCGCTCGCAGGAGATCGCCCGCGCCATCACCGACAACCTGGGTGGCTGGGGCTTGTTCGGCGTCGAGCTGTTCGTGAAGGGCGATGAAGTGTGGTTTTCGGAAGTGTCGCCACGCCCGCACGACACCGGCCTGGTGACCCTGGTGTCGCAGGAGCTCAGCGAGTTCGCGCTGCATGCGCGCGCCATCCTGGGTCTGCCGATTCCTTCGATCCGCAGCTTCGGCCCTTCGGCCTCCTGCGCGGTGCTCGCCGAAGGCCGCGGCGTGCCGCAGTTCGCCGGCGTGGATCGCGCGCTGGCCCGGCCGGACACGGCCCTGCGCCTGTTCGGCAAGCCTTGGGTGGACGGCCAGCGCCGCGTTGCCGTGACTCTGGCGCGCGCCGCCAGCGTGGATGAAGCCCGCGCCATCGCGCGCGAGTCCGCCGCGCAATTGCAGATCACCTTCACCGAGGCCGACTGAGCATGAGCGAACAGCGCACCTATGCCGTGTACTTCCATGCCCAGGCCGCCGAGGCCCTGGGCGAGCCTTTCAAGCCCTTCCTCAGCGACGGCGCCGACGGCCCGCATGTGCTGTGCAAGGACATCGACATGGCCGGCGCCTTCTGCGAGATGACGGTGATCACCCAGTCCGACAAGGGCCACCCGGTGGAACACGAGATCATGGTGCCGGTGTCGATGGTGCGCTTCGTGGTGTCCATCAGCGCCGCCGAGACCGACTTCGGCTTCGGCTGACAAATGCGGCTGAACAAGTACATCAGCGAGAGCGGCATCTGCTCGCGCCGCCAGGCCGACGAGTGGATTGCCGCCGGGCGCGTGCGCGTGAACGGCGCTCCTGCGGAACTCGGTACGCAAGTCAACGAAGGCGACCACGTTGAAGTCGACGGCCAGCCGGTGCAGGCGCGCAACGAATTCGTCTACATCGCCCTGAACAAGCCGGTCGGCATCACCTGCACCACCGAGCGCCATGTCGAAGGCAACATCATCGACTACGTGAACCATCCGCAGCGCATATTCCCGATCGGTCGCCTGGACAAGGATTCGGATGGCCTGATCCTGCTGACCAACAACGGCGACATCGTCAACGAGTTGCTGCGGGTCGAGAACCACCACGAAAAGGAATACGTGGTGACGGTGGACCGCCCGGTGACCGACGACTTCCTGTTCGGCATGGCCCATGGCGTGGATATCGGCGATGCCCGCACGCGGCCCTGCGCGGTGCGGCGCCTGGGCCGCAATGCCTTCGGCATCATCCTGACCCAGGGTTTGAACCGGCAGATCCGGCGCATGTGCGCGGTGTTCGACTACAAGGTGCGGCGCCTGCAGCGCGTGCGCATCAACAACATCACCCTGGCCGGGCTTGCCATCGGCAAGTGGCGCGACCTGGGCGCGGCCGAACTGCGCGAACTGCTGCCGCAGCGCACGCGCTGGTAGCGATCAGCGCGACAGGTCCAGCCAGACCATGTGGTGGTCGCTGACGCCGATCCAGTCGCTGCCGGTTTCGCCAAGCTTGGGCCAGAACACGCCGCTGGCCTGCAGCTTGAAGCCCTTCGAAGGCAGCACATAGTCCAGCCGCAGGTTGCCGACCTTGGGGCCGAAGTCGCCGGTGTCCTGCGCAGGCGGATTCTTCTGGCCGATGTTGCCGCCGCCCACGGTCTGCGCCGACTCCACCGCGCCTGCGCTTTCGGGCGCGGGGTAGTGCAGCACGCGCGGGCTTTGCAGCAGCTGATCCATCGGCTGGCCGGTGCTGTCGCCGTCCACCGGGTCGGCGTTGTGGTCGCCGGCGATCACGAAGGCCTGGTCCGTGGCGAGGCCGCCGCAATGCCCGCGGTCGTCGCAGAGCCAGGGCGTGGGCTTGCCGGAAATATATTCGGCCCAGAGTTTGATCTCGTCGTAGTTGCGCACGCCATTGCGATCTTCAGGGCCATCGAACACCGGCGGTGTCGGATGGTCGACCAGGAAGTGCACGACGCCCAGCGGCGTTTGCACCGGCACATCCCAATGCGACTTCGAACTCAGGCGCAGCTGGCTCCAGATTTCGGGCGGGTACCAATCCTTGCCGGTCTTCGGATCAATCGGCGACTTCGCGCCGGGCAGGTCCTTCCACTTGAACATTTGAAACGTGCGCACGGCCTTCGCGTCAATCGGGTAGCGCGACAGCACCAGCATGCCGTACTGACCCGGGTGCTTGCCGAAACCCCAGGCGTCATTGCCGCCTTCGACCTTGCCGTTGCGGTCCAGGTCCATGCCGCTGGGCACGCCCGTGTTCACCGGCGCCAGGTAGCGGTAGGGGTAATGGATGGCTTGTTCCCCGAACTGGCTTTTCTCCAGATAGCGCTGCTGGAAGAGGTCGGCGGCGCGGTGGTCTTCATCGAAGTCGAATTCGTTGAGCAGCAGCAGGTCCGGGCGCTGGTGCTGGATGACGGCGGCAATGCGCTGGGCATTGCCGTCACCCGCTTCCAGGCGAGCGATGAGGCCGCCCTCGCGATCGTCATTGAGCGAGGTGTTGTAAGTGGCCACGCGCAGTGTAGGCGCCGGGGCCTTTGCCTGCGGCGTGCTGGCCTGGCAGGCAGTCAGCGCGAGCGCGGACAGCAGCAGGAAACTGGAACGGACGATGCGCATGCTCGGGCTCATTCGGAAAAAGGCTGCCAGTGGCCGGATTCGAGGACTTCCAGTGGCCGGAAGTTCCGCTTGTAGTCCATCTTCGGGTGATCGCACAGCCAGAAGCCCAGGTACACGTAGGACAGCCCAAGCTGCCGGGCGTATTCCACCTGGGCCAGGATGGCGTAGGTGCCCAGGCTGCGCGCCTGCTGCTCGGGCGCGTAGTAGGTGTAGACCGCCGAGATGCTGTCGGCCAGCAGGTCGCTTACCGCCACGCCAACGAGTTCTTCGCCGAGCCGCAGTTCGATGAAACAAGTCGGGCTCCAGTCGCAGCGCAGGAAGGCGTCGAAGTCTTCTGGCTCGGGATTGTCCATGCCGCCTGCGGGGTGCCGGCTGGCCAGGTAGCGATGGTAGAGCGCGAAGGTTTCATCATCGCGAAGGGCAGGGCGCGTGCTTACGCGCAAGTCGCGGTTGCGTTGCATGCAGCGGCGCTGGGCCCGGTTGGGCTGGAAGTCGGCAACGCGGATCCGTACCGGCGTGCAGGCCCGGCAGCTGGCGCAATGGGGCCGGTAGATGTGCGCGCCGGAGCGGCGAAAACCCATGGCCAAGGCCGAGTCGTACAGCGCAGGCAGTGCCGGATCGGCCGGGTCGAGCACAAGGTCGCGGGCGATGCGTTCCGGCCAGTAGCCGCAGGCGTGTTCGGCGGTCTGGAAGACGCGGATGCCGGCCTGCTGCGTGCCCACGGCGATGCTAGGCGCCTGCGTCGAGCATTCGACCCAGGCGTTCGCCCAGGCGCGTGGGTGACTGGTGCGGCAGCTCGGCAATCTCGCAAGCCGCACGCGGCAGCAGCACGATGACAGTCGAGCCGTAGTTGAAGCGCGCCATCTCGGCGAAGCGTTCCAGGCGGATATCGCGGTCGCGAAAATCCAGGCGCCAGGGGGAATCGGCATAGGCGGGAATATTCACGCCGTTCCACACCGTCTCCACGCCCGATACCAGCAGTGCGCCGACCATAACCAGGCACATCGGCCCGTGCTCGGTTTCGAAATGGCAGACCAGGCGTTCGTTGCGCGCAAACAGGCGCGGAATCTTGTTCACCGCCCAGGGCGCGACGCTGAAAAGCCGGCCCGGTACGTGCAAGGTTTCCAGCAAACGACCGGCCCAGGGCATGTGCACGCGGTGGTAGTCGCGCGGCGACAGGTAGATGTTCGCGAACCAGCCATCGGCATAGGGCAGGGCAGCGGCTTCATCGCCCAGCAATTCGGCGGCGGTGAAGCTGTGGCCCTTGGCCTGGAAGATCTGGCCTTCGCTGATGCGCCCGACCTGGCTGATCTTGCCGTCGGCGGGCATCAGCAGCGCGGAGGGATCCGGGTCGGCCAGGCGCGCGCCAGGCTTGAGCGCGCGGGTGAAGAAGGCATTGAAGCTCTCGTAACTTTCCAGGTCCTGGTTCGCGGCCTCGGCGACGTTGATGTCGAACTTGGCAATCGCCGCACGAATCAGCAGGCGCTTCCACGGGCGAAACGTGCCGTAGGCCAGCCAGCGCGCCATGGCCGACAGCAGGCGATGCGGTAGCACGTATTGCAGGAAGATCGCCGGGCTCATGGGCGTGCCTCGGCGAGCTTGCGCAGGTCGGCGCCGATGGCATTGCCGTCCAGCGGCGGCCGCACCAGCCCGGCCTGGCGACCCTGCGGGTCGAGCAGCACCAGCGTGGCCGAGTGGTCCATGGAGTAGTCGCCACCGGGCAGGGGCACCTTCATGTACACCAGGCCCATGGTCGCGGCGAAGTCGGCCAGCGGCTTGGCGGCGGCGGTGGCAGTGAGGGTGTCGGCGTCGAAGTAGCGGGCGTAGTCGGCGACGATCTTGGGCGTGTCGCGCTCCGGGTCCACCGACACGAACAGCAGGCGCGGGCGCGTGGCCGCCGGCAGGTCGCGCCAGAGTTTCTGCGCCTTCGACAATTCCGCCAGTGTGGTCGGGCAAACATCCGGGCAATGGGTGAAGCCAAGAAAGACCAGAGTCCAATGACCGGCCAGGCTTTCCCGCGTCAGGCCGCGGCCATCGGCGCTGTCGAGTCGATAGTCCGCCAGCACCCTTGGCTCATTGAACATGCGCACCGCCTTGAGTTCCGGCGTGGCGGGGCGGGGCGCGGCGGCGGGCGCGAAAAACCGCTGGGCGCTGTACAAGCCGAGCGCTGCGGCAAAGGCGGCGCAGATCACCAGCAGGGTGGAGCGGGTCGCGAAACCGCGCAGGGGCAGGGTCTTCATGCGCAAATTATAGCCGTGCGGCCGTTATACTGAGCGCTTTCGCAGGCAACAGGCCAGCATGAGCGCCGAACTGCTCACCATCATTGATTTCATCCGCTACGGCGCCAGCCGTTTCGGCGCCGCCGGGCTGAGCTTCGGGCACAGCTACGACAATGCGCTGGACGAGGCGACGCAGTTGGTTCTGCACGCCCTGCACCTGCCGCACGACACCGGCCCGGCCTACGGCCAGGCGCGCCTGGTGGCCGAAGAGAAGGCGCAGGTGCTGGCCCTGTTCGAGCGCCGCATCAACGAGCGCATTCCGGCTTGCTACCTCACCGGCGAGGCTTGGTTCGCGGGCCTGAGCTTCAAGTCCGACCCGCGCGCCCTGGTGCCGCGTTCGCCGATCGCCGAGTTGATCGAAGCCGGCTTCGAACCCTGGCTGGGCGGCCGCGAAGTCGAACGCGTGCTGGACATGTGCACCGGCTCGGGCTGCATCGCCATCGCCACCGCGCACTACCACCCGCACTGGCAGGTGGATGGCGTGGATCTTTCGCCCGACGCGCTGGCGCTGGCCGCGGAAAATGTCGAGCGCCTGGACGCGAAGAATGTGCGCCTGCGGCAGTCGGACCTGTTCCGGAACCTGCAAGGCGAGGTCTACGACCTGATCGTGACCAACCCGCCTTACGTGACGCATGCCGAAACCGATGCGCTGCCCAAGGAGTACTCGCACGAGCCCGAGCTCGGCCTGCGGGCCGGCGACGATGGCCTGGACCTGGCGCTGGAAATCCTGCGCGATGCGCCCGAGCACCTCAGCGAGCACGGACTGCTGATCTGCGAAGTCGGCGAGAGCGAGCATGCGCTGGTGGCGCTGTTGCCGGAGCTGCCCTTCGCCTGGGTCGAGTTCAAGGTCGGGCAGATGGGCATTTTCGTGATCGAGCGCGAATACCTGGTCGAACACCACCAGCGCATCAAGGCCCTGGCCGATGCGCGCCGCTGACTGCCCCCGCGCCGGAGACTGATGGTGTCCGCGAATTCCTTTGGCAAGCTCTTCACCGTCACCACCTTTGGCGAAAGCCACGGCCCGGCCATCGGCTGCGTGGTGGACGGTTGTCCACCGGGGCTGGAGTTGTCGCAGGACGAATTCGCGCATGATCTCGCGCGTCGCGCGACCGGCAAGTCGCGCCACACCTCGCAGCGCCACGAAGCCGATGAGGTCGAAATCCTGTCGGGCGTGTACGAAGGCCGCACCACCGGTTCGCCCATCGCCCTGCTGATCCGCAACACCGATGCCCGCAGCAAGGACTACGACAAGATCGTCGAGCAGTTCCGCCCGGGCCATGCCGACTACACCTATTGGCAGAAATACGGCCTGCGCGACCCGCGCGGCGGTGGCCGCAGTTCCGCGCGCGAAACCACCATGCGGGTGGCGGCGGCGGTGATTGCGCGCAAGTGGCTGGCGCAGCGCCATGGCGTGCGCATCCGCGGTTATGTATCGCAGGTCGCCGACATCCTGCCCAAGGGCTTCGACTGGGCGGCCGTGGAAGACAACGCTTTCTTCTGGCCGCATGCGCCGCAGGTGCCCGAGCTGGAGGCTTTCCTCGATGCGCTGCGCAAATCCGGCGACTCGGCTGGCGCGCGCGTGAATGTCGTGGCCGACGGCCTGCCGCCCGGCTGGGGCGAGCCGGTGTACGGCAAGCTCGATGCCGAGCTCGCCTCGGCGATGATGAGCATCAACGCGGTGAAAGGCGTGGAGATCGGCGCCGGTTTCGCCAGCGTCGCGCAGAAGGGCAGCGAGCACCGCGACGAGATGCGTCGCGACGGTTTCCTCAGCAATCACGCTGGCGGCGTGTTGGGGGGCATCTCCACCGGACAGCCAGTTACATGCTCAGTCGCATTCAAGCCCACTTCCAGCCTGCGCCTGCCTGGCCGCACGGTGGACGTGCAGGGCAATGAAGTCGAAGTCGTCACCACCGGCCGCCACGATCCTTGCGTCGGCCTGCGCGCCACCCCGATTTGCGAGGCCATGATGGCCCTGGTGCTGATGGACCAGGCCCTGCGCCACCGCGCCCAATGCGCCGATGTCGGCGACGTATTCCCCCGCATTCCCACCACCCCCGAGGACGCATGAGCACTCCGGTTACCGTTGCAGTCGTGGGCGCCACCGGCGCCGTTGGCCAGGTCATGTTGTCGATCCTGCACGAGCGCGGATTCCCGGTGAAAAAACTCATCGCCCTGGCCAGCGCGCGCTCGGCCGGCGGCACCGTGCGCTACGGCGACAGCGAGGTACCGGTGCAAAATCTCGCCACGTTTGACCCCAGCGGCGTGGATATCGCGCTGTTCTCGGCCGGCGGTTCGACCTCGAAGGAATACGCGCCGAAGTTCGCTGCCGCCGGCGCCATCGTGGTGGATAACAGCTCAGCCTTCCGCTACGACGACGATGTGCCGCTGGTGGTGTCCGAGGTCAATCCGGACGCGATGAAGAACGTGCCGCGCGGCATCATCGCCAATCCGAACTGCTCGACCATGCAGATGCTGGTGGCGCTGGCGCCGATCCATCGCGAAGCCGGCATCGAACGCATCAATGTCGCCACCTACCAGTCCGTGTCCGGTGGCGGTCGCTCGGCCCTGGAAGAACTCGAGCGCCAGAGCGCCGACCTGGTCAACGGCCGCGATGCCGACCCGCAGCGCTTCCCGGTGCAGATCGCCTTCAACCTGATCCCGCACATCGACGACTTCCAGTCCAACGGCTACACCAAGGAAGAGATGAAGCTGGTATGGGAGACGCGCAAGATCCTCGGCGACGACTCCATCCAGGTGAATCCGACCGCCGTGCGCGTGCCGGTGTACTTCGGCCATTCCGAAGCGGTGCATATCGAGACGCGCAAGAAGATCGGCGTCGAGCGCGCGCGTGAACTGCTCGAAGCCGCGCCCGGCGTGGTGGTGGTGGATGACCGCGAGGCCGGCGGCTATCCGACGCCGGTGACGCATGCCGCCGGCACCGACCCGGTATTCGTCGGTCGCCTGCGCGAGGACATTTCACATCCGCGTGGCCTGGATATGTGGATCGTGTCCGACAATATCCGCAAGGGCGCGGCGCTGAACGCGGTGCAGATCGCCGAGCTTTGGTTGAAAAATCGCGCATAAACGGTTATTCAGCATAGGATTCGGGTTCGCCGTGGCCCCCGCCGCGCGCCCCATGCTCTCGGGAGAGTGTCTGTGAACAGCCGGCCCATCCATCTGACCCTTGCCGTGGCCCTCGCGCTGGCAAGCCCTTCACTGTCGGCGATGGGGCTGGGTCCCTTGCAGGTGAAGTCGGGGCTGAACCAGCCCCTGGTCGCGGAAATTCCCATCATCTCGGCCACGCCGAGCGAGTTGGAGAAGCTCGACGTGCGCCTGGCCTCCCCCGAAGCCTTCGCGCGCATCGGCCTGGATCGTCCGGGCGAGCTCACCGCCAACCTGCAATTCAGTGTTGGCAAGAATTCGCGCGGCCAATCCGTGATCCAGGTCACGACCTCGGACCGCTTCTCTGAGCCGCTGCTGAACTTCCTGATCGAAGCCGATTGGGGCAAGGGCACCGTCACCCGTGAATACACCGCGCTGATCGATCCGCCCTACATCGCCAAGGCGGTGGTGCAGCCGATGCAGCAAGTGCCGGTCGCGCCGGTGGCCCAGGTCGCGCCGCCGATGGCCGCGCCCACGCCGCAGCCCGAGCCACCCGCCGTTGTCGCCGCACCGGCGCCAGCCGAGCCCGAGCCTGTCGCTGCTCCCGCCGCACCCGTGGAAACCGCGCCAGCCCCGGTTGTCGCCGAGTCCGCGCCGGCGCCGGTGGTGGCTGCGCCCACGCCCGCGCCCGTTCCGGAAGCCAAGCCGGTCGCCCCGACGCCCAAGCCGCGCGCGGTCGCCGCCAAGCCGCGACCCGCTGCGCCGCCGCCCGCGCCCAAGCCCGAGCCGGAACCCGTGCAAGCGCCTGCCCCGGCGCCGACCCAGACCGGTCAGGTCGGCCCCGTTGCCCCCGGCCAGACTCTCTGGAGCATCGCCAACGCGGTCCGCCCGGATGCCGCCATCTCCGTCAATCAAATGATGGTCGCCCTGCTGCGAAGCAACCCCGAGGCCTTTGTTGGCGACAACGTCAATCGCCTGCGCCAGGGTTCGGTGCTGCGCGTGCCCGGGCAGGACGAGATCACCCGCCTGTCCGCCGGCCAGGCCGCCGAGTTGGTGAACCAGCAAGCCGCCGCCTGGCGAAGCCCGCGTGCGCCGGTGCCGCAGCCTGCCGAGTCGGTCGCGCCCTCGCAGGACATTGCCGCCGCAGCGCCCAAGCCGGCGGCCGCCAAGGCTTCGCGCGCGGCCTCGGCGCGCCTGGAAATCGTGCCGCCTTCGGGCAATCCTGCTGCCCGCAGCGCACAGTCCGGTGCGGCGGCCGGTGCCGGCGGCACCGAATTGCGCGCAGAACTGGTCCAGGCCCGCGAGAACCTCGCCGCCAAGACGGCCGAGGTCACCGAACTGCAGTCGCGGGTGGCCGATCTGGAAAAGCAGCAAGCCGACCGGCAGCGCCTGATTGACCTGCAGAACAGCCAGATGAAGGCCATGCAGGACCGCCTTGCCGAGCTGCAGGCCGCGCAGGCCAAGGCGCCCGCCGCCAGCGCCGCGCCGGCGAATGCCGCGGTGGCTGCGGCACCGGCGGCTGCCGCCGAGCCCGCACAGCCCTGGTATCTCAATCCCTTCGTCCTGGGTGGCGGTGGACTGGTCGTGCTGGGCGGACTGGTGCTGGCCATGCGCCGCAGCAAGCCCAAGGCCGAGGCGGAGTCGCCCGGCCGTCGCCTGTCCGATGACGATGCCTTGCGCGCCAGCATGGCCAAGACCCGCGAAGCGGGCCAGACCATCGCCAAGGAAGCGGCGAAGGCTCCGGCCGCCGCGGTGCCCGTCGATGCAGAACTGGAGGCGCGCCTGAAGTCCGTGCGTGCCCGCCCGCAGGACCTGGAATCGCACCTGAGCCTGCTGCGCCTTTACCACGCCCGCGGCAATGCCCTCGATTACGAAGTCGCCGCCCAGGCCATGCGCGCGCATGTGCCCAGCACCATGGATCCGCGCTGGCGCGAGGCGGTGGTGATGGGCGCCTCGCTGATGCCGGGCAACGCGCTGTTCGGCCAGGCCGGCTGGAACTCGCCGCGCTTCAACGAAGCTGCCCCGGAACCGCGTAGCGCGGCAGCGGAGCCGACACCTGCCGCGACCCCTGCGCCGGCCCCTGCGCCGGCCGTCCCAGCGGCCGCGCCCGCAGCTGCGCCCAAGCCCGCCGAACCGGTGAAGGTATTCGACTTCCCCGAAGAACCCGATCTCGTCAACTTCGGCAGCCTGCGCCAGCCCGAGGCCGACAGCGAGTTGAACCTGGGCGACGAAGCCGCCGTGCTGGAAGAAACCTTCGGCAACTCGATGCGTGACATCCATCGCGACGAAGCCAAGCTGCAGCAGGAAGACGAGGGCAGCGCGACCCGCATCGAGCTGGCCAAGGCCTACCTGGACATCGGCGACCTCGATGGCGCCCGCAGCATGCTCGAGGAAGTGCTGGCCGAGGGCGGCACGACCGCCAAGGCCGAAGCGGCCCGCCTGCTCAAGGAATTGGGCTAGTCCGGCGCCAGCGCACCCGTGAAGGCGAGGGCCGGGGCAACCCGGCCCTTTGCTTTGCGCGCAGCCACTAGAATCACGACATGCGTTACGCGATCGGTATCGAATACGACGGCAGCGGATTCCTCGGCTGGCAGCGCCACCACGGCGGCGCCACCGTGCAGGGCGCGGTCGAAGCGGCGCTGAGCTTCGTCGCCGACGCTTCGGTCGAAGTGGTCTGCGCCGGACGCACCGATGCCGGCGTGCACGCCGCCTGCCAGGTCGTGCATTTCGACAGCGAAGCGAATCGTCCGCTGCGCGCCTGGGTGATGGGCGGCAACACCCGGTTGCCCGCAGGCGTGCGCCTGCTCTGGTGCCAGGCCATGGCGGCGGACTTTCACGCACGCTACGCAGCGCGGGCGCGAAGCTACCGCTACCGCATCCTCAACCGGAACATTCCGCCGGCCATGCAGCACCAGTTCCTGAGTTGGGAGCGCCAGCCCCTGGATGCCCAAGCCATGCATCGCGCCGCCCAGGCGCTGCTGGGCGAGCATGACTTCAGCGCCTTCCGCAGTTCGCAATGCCAGGCCAAGCACGCACGCCGCGACCTGCAGCGACTGGACGTGCGCCGCGATGGCGAACAAGTGATCCTGGACGTGCGCGCCAATGCCTTCCTGCATCACATGGTCCGAAACCTGGTCGGCAGCCTGTTGCCGGTGGGTCGCGGCGAACAAGCCGAAGCTTGGCCAGCGAAATTGCTCGCCGGGCGCGACCGCAGCGTGGCCGGCGCGACGGCGCCTGCCGAAGGCCTGGTCTTCCTGGGGCCGGCGTATCCGGCGAGCTGGGGCCTGCCGGCCGAGGTCAGCTTGTGATCCGCACGCGCGTGAAATTCTGCGGCCTGACCCGGCCCGGCGATGTCCGCCTGGCCTGCGAATTGGGCGTGGATGCGGTCGGTTTCGTGCTCGCGCCCAGTCCACGCCAGGTGCAGGCGCCGCAACTGGCCGGCTTGCGCGCGGCGGTGTCGCCGCTGGTGCAGGTGGTGGCCCTGTTCATGAACCCTCAGGGCAGCGAAGTGCTTGATGCCATTCGCCGCCTGCGCCCGAGCCTGCTGCAGTTCCACGGCCGCGAAAGCGATGCCTTCTGCCGCGGTTTTGGCTTGCCATTCCTTAAAACCTTGCCGATGGGCGAGGGCAGCGAGGACCCGGTGGCCGCGGCCAAGCGTTATCCTTCCGCCCTGGCCTTCCTGCTCGACGGCCACGGCCCCGGGCAAGCCGGTGGACGCGGCCAGGCTTTCGACTGGAGCCGTGCGCCGCGCCTGGACCGCCCCGTATTTCTTGCCGGCGGCCTGTCGCCGGCGAATGTTGCCGAAGCGATCACCGCGGCGCGCCCCTACGCCGTGGACGTGAGCAGCGGCATCGAGTCCGCGCCGGGGCAGAAAGACGGCGAGAAAATGCAGCAATTTCTGGAAGAGGTTCGACGTGCCGATCTTGAATGACCAACGTGATGCCGACCACGCCGTTCCCGACGGCTCCGCGATCGCCGACTACCACGCGTTTCCCGATGCGCGCGGCCACTTCGGCATCTACGGCGGCACCTTCGTTTCCGAAACCCTGATCGCGCCGCTGGCCGAACTGGCGGCGGCCTACGACCACTATCGCGTCCAGCCGGAATTCATCGCCGAACTGCAGCACGATTACCGCCATTACGTCGGTCGTCCCAGCCCGGTGTACGAAGCCGAACGCCTGAGCAAGCACGTCGGCGGCGCCCGCATCCTGCTCAAGCGCGAGGACCTGAACCACACCGGCGCGCACAAGATCAACAACACCATCGGCCAGGCCATGCTGGCCAAGCGGATGGGCAAGACCCGCATCATCGCCGAGACCGGCGCCGGCCAGCACGGCGTCGCTTCCGCCACGGTCGCTGCTCGCCTTGGCCTGAAGTGCGTGGTGTACATGGGCGCGGTGGACATCGAGCGCCAGGCCATCAATGTCTATCGCATGAAATTGCTCGGCGCCGAAGTGGTGCCGGTGCGCAGCGGTTCGCAAACCCTCAAGGACGCGCTGAACGAAGCCATGCGCGACTGGGTGTCGAACGTGCACGACACCTTCTACATCATCGGCACCGCGGCGGGCCCGAGCCCGTATCCGCGCATGGTGCGTGACTTCAACGCCGTGGTCGGGCGCGAGTCGCGCCAGCAAATGCTCGACGAATACGGCCGCCTGCCCGATGCCGTGGTCGCCTGCGTTGGCGGCGGTTCGAACGCCATCGGCATGTTCCATCCCTTCCTCAACGATCGCAGCGTGGCGCTGTGGGGCGCGGAGGCGGCGGGCGAGGGCATCGCCACTGGCCGCCACGCGGCCTCGCTCAGCGCCGGTCGCCCGGGCGTGCTGCATGGCAACCGCACCTACCTGATCTGCGATGACGACGGTCAGATCATCGAAACCCATTCGATCTCCGCCGGCCTTGACTACCCGGGCGTCGGGCCCGAGCACAGCTTCCTCAAGGACAGCGGCCGCGCCCATTACGAAGGCGTCACCGATGCCGAATGCATGGAAGCCTTCCACCTGCTGGCGCGCACCGAAGGCATCCTGGCAGCCCTGGAATCGAGCCATGCCGTGGCCCTGGCCATGAAGCTGGCGGCGAAGCTGCCGCCCGAGGCCCTGGTGCTGGCCAACCTGTCCGGGCGCGGCGACAAGGACATCTACACCATCGCCAAGCGCG
Source organism: uncultured Gammaproteobacteria bacterium (assembly GCA_966096795.1). Classification (GTDB taxonomy): domain Bacteria; phylum Pseudomonadota; class Gammaproteobacteria; order Xanthomonadales; family Xanthomonadaceae; genus Arenimonas. The sequence continues at coordinate 26,256 of CBHTVR010000010.1, read as the reverse complement.
AGGGCATCGAGCTCTGAGACCCGGATCCGGGCCGCGCCGGCCCGGCTCCGCTAGAATGGCGGTTTCCGCCCAGCCCGACCCCGGATCCGCCATGACCCAGAACGCCGTCGCCCTGCCGCCCGAACTCCACGCCTGCGTGAACGAGTTCCTGGCCCAGGCCAATACCCTGCACGCCAGCTACAAGTACGACGCCGTCAGCGCGTCCATCCTGTATGCCGCCGCCCGCTACAACGTCCACGGTTTCGTCCAGCAGGGCGATGCCAAGTGGTTCAGCCGCGAAGAGTTCCTCAGCTACATGACCGGCCTTTACCGGCGCATGCTGGACGAGCAACTCGACGTGCTCGCCGCCGCCGAGGCCGAGGCCCAGCCGGAGTCCGGGCAGTGAGCGGCGCCGACGAGTCGAATGCCGGCCAGGCCGAGCGCGCCCCGCTGGAATCGGGCCCGGTGCTTTCCGAGCAGTTCTTCATCAAGGTCAATGACATGATCGCGGCGGCCAACCGCATCGAGCGCCACCTCGACACGCACCACGCCGAAATGGTCATGCTGCACGCGTTCTCGCGCTACAGCGCCCATCATTACCGCACCCATGCCAAGGTGGATGACAAGGAAAGCCGCGAGGCCTTTGCCGCCTATATCGCCCGTGGTGTGGAGGAACTGATCGTCGGCCACCTCGAGCACATGGTCGGCCCGCCTTCCGCCAATGCGCCCAGCGCGCCCGCGTCGGAGCCCGGCGCCGAATGAGTCGTATCGCCGCGCAGTTCGCCCGGCTCCGCGGCGAGGGGCGCAAGGCCCTCGTTCCGTTCATCACCGCCGGCGATCCTTCTCGCGAAGCCAGCGTTGCAGTGATGCACGCGCTGGTTGAAGCCGGCGCAGACATCCTGGAGTTGGGCGTGCCTTTCTCCGACCCGATGGCCGACGGCCCGGTGATCCAGCGCAGTTCCGAGCGCGCGTTGGAGCGCAAGGTCGGCACGCGCGAAGTGTTCGACTACGTGCGCGAATTCCGCCTGCGCGACCAGGCGACGCCGATTGTGTTGATGGGTTACCTCAATCCGGTCGAAATGCGCGGCCCCGGCGCTTATGCCGCCGCCGCGCGCGAATGCGGCGTGGATGGCGTGCTGCTGGTGGACCTGCCGCCGGAAGAGGCCGAGCCGACCCGGATCGCCTTCAATGCGGAAGGCATCGAACTGATTTCCCTGGCTGCGCCCACCACGTCCTCCGGGCGCTTGCAGGCCCTGGCCAAGGGCGCGCAGGGTTACCTGTACTACGTCAGCTTTGCCGGCGTGACCGGCGCCAGCATCACCGATGCTGGCGAAGTGGCCGAACGCGCCGGTGCGCTGCGCGCGATGACGCCAGTGCCGGTGCTGATCGGTTTCGGCATCAAGGATGCGGCATCGGCGGCAGCCATGGCGCCGCTGGCCGATGGCATCGTGGTCGGCAGCGCCCTGGTTGAAACCCTGTCCACGGCCGCCAGCCCGGACGAGGCCGCCCGACGGGCCGGCCAGTTCCTGGCACCCTTGCGCGCCGCCCTCGACGGCCTAAACTGGCCGCCACACACTGCGCGAGTGGCTTCATGAGCTGGCTTACCAAGTTGATGCCCGCCCGCATCCGCACCCAGGGCGGTGGCAAGCGCGGCGTTCCCGAAGGCCTCTGGGAAAAATGCGACAACTGCGGCACCGCCCTGTACGGGCCGGAGCTGGAAAAGAACCTGCGGGTCTGCCCCAAGTGCAACCACCACATGGCCATCGGCGCGCGCGAGCGCCTGGCCAGCTTCCTGGACGATGACAGCGGCGAAGAAATCGGTGCCGAGCTCGGCCCGGTCGACGCGCTGCAGTTCCGCGACCAGAAGAAGTACGCCGACCGCATCAAGTCCTCGCAGAAGGCCACCGGCGAAAAAGACGCGCTGGTGGCGGTTCAGGGCCGCATGCACGGTCGCGACATCTGCGCCTGCGCCTTCGAGTTCCGTTTCATGGGCGGTTCCATGGGTTCGGTGGTGGGCGAGCGTTTTGCCCTGGCCGCCGAACGCGCGCTGGCCCTGAAGTGCCCGTTGGTCTGCTTCTCGGCCACGGGTGGCGCGCGCATGCAGGAAGGCCTGTTCTCGCTGATGCAGATGGCCAAGACCTCGGCGGCGCTCGGTCGCCTGCGCGCTGCGGGGCTGCCCTTCGTGTCGGTGCTTACGCATCCGACCACGGGCGGCGTGTCGGCCTCGCTGGGCATGCTGGGCGACCTGAATGTCGCCGAGCCGCAAGCGCTGATTGGCTTCGCCGGACCGCGCGTGATCGAACAGACGGTGCGCGAAACCTTGCCCGAAGGTTTCCAGCGTTCCGAGTTCCTGGTCGAGCACGGCGCGGTGGACCTGATCATCGACCGTCGCCAGATGCGCGAACGCCTGGGCGCGTTGCTGGCCCTGATGATGCGCCAGCCGGCGCCGGCACCGGCCGAGGACTGAGCGCGTGGCAGGACTGAAATATTTCGGCACCGACGGCATTCGTGGGCGAGTCGGCTCGGGGCCGATTTCGGCTGACTTCATGTTGCGGTTGGGGCGGGCGGCTGGCCGCGTGCTGGCCAATGGCAAGTCCAGCGCGACGGTGGTCATCGGCAAGGACACGCGCATCTCCGGCTACATGTTCGAATCCGCCCTCGAAGCCGGCCTGGTCGCCGCCGGCGCCGACGTGCGCATGCTCGGGCCGATGCCGACTCCGGCCGTGGCCTACCTGACGCGCTCCCTGCGCGCCGATGCCGGCATCGTCATTTCGGCCTCGCACAACCCGCACGAAGACAACGGCATCAAGTTTTTTTCCGCGCGCGGCGAGAAGCTCGCCGACGAGGTCGAGCAGGACATCGAGGCCGAGCTCGAATTGCCCTTCACCACGGTGTCCTCCGACTGCCTGGGCAAGGTGCGCCGGATCGAGGACGCGCTCACGCGCTACGCCGAATTCTGCAAGGCCAGCGTGCCCGACACCTTCAACCTGCGCGGGTTGTGCATCGCGCTCGATTGCGCGCATGGCGCGACCTACCAGGTGGCGCCGAAAGTCTTCGCCGAACTCGGCGCCGACATCAGCGCCATCGGCGCCCAGCCCGATGGGCTGAACATCAACCGCGGCGTTGGTTCGATGCATCCCGAAGCCATCGCCGCACACGTGCTGGCGACGGGCGCGGACCTCGGCATCGCCTTCGACGGCGATGGCGACCGCGTACTGATGGTGGATGGCGGCGGCCGCGTGCTCGACGGCGATGCCATGCTGTACGTGCTGGCCCGCGACTGGCAGGACAGTGGCCGCCTGCGTGGCCCGGTGGTCGGCACCCTGATGACCAATTTCGCGCTGGAACAATCGCTGGCCGATCGCGGCATCGGCTTCATGCGCGCCAAGGTCGGCGATCGTTTCGTGCACCAGGCGCTGATGGAGAACGGCGGCATGCTCGGCGGCGAAGCCTCCGGCCACCTGCTTTGCCTGGATCGCGCCACCACCGGCGATGCCATCGTCGCCGCGTTGCAGGTGCTGGAAGTGCTGGTGCGCCGGCGCTGGTCGCTGGCCATGGCCACGGCTGATTACCGGCCGCTGCCGCAGCAAACCATTAATGTCCGCATCGCCCCGGGTTCGCGCCCGCTCGACGCTCCGGTGGTGCGCGCCGCGCGGCGCGAGGCCGAGGCCAAACTGGTGGGCAAGGGCCGCCTGGTCCTGCGCCCCTCCGGCACCGAGCCGGTGGTGCGCCTGACGGTGGAATCCACCGACGAAGCCCTGGTCGAACACATCCTCGACACCCTGTCGGCTGCCGTGCGCACCGTCAGCTGAAACCTACGGAAGCAACAACATGAGCCGCATCCCCACCCTCGACATCCGTCGCTTCGACAGCGACCGCGAAGCATTCGTCGCCGAACTCGGCGCGGCCTACCGTGAATGGGGTTTCTGCGGCGTCAGCCACCATGGCATTTCCACGCAGGCCATCCAAGACGCTTACCAGGTCTTCCAGGCCTTCTTCGCCTTGCCGGAAGCCACCAAGCGCCAATACCATCTTCCCGGCACCGGCGGCGCACGCGGTTACACGCCTTTCGGCATCGAAACCGCCAAGGACTCGCAGTACCCGGACCTGAAGGAGTTCTTCCACATCGGCCGCGAGTTGCCGGAAGGTTCGCGCTACCGCGAGTTCATGGCGCCGAACGTCTGGCCCGAGGAGGTGCCGGGATTTCGCGAGCACGCTTATGCGCTGTTCCAGTCGTTGGACCAGCTTGGCCTGCGGGTGTTGTCGGCGTTGGCCCTGCATATCCACTTGCCGGAAGACTTTTTTGTCGAACCGACCCGCTTCGGCAATTCCATCCTGCGCCCGATCCACTATCCGCCGATCACCTCGCCGGACATTCCAAATGTCCGCGCCGGCGCGCACGAGGACATCAACCTGATCACCCTGCTGGTCGGCGCCAGCGCCGCCGGCCTGGAAGTGAAGGCTCACAACGGCGAGTGGGTGCCCTTCACCGCCGACGGCGACACCATCGTGGTGAACATCGGCGACATGCTGCAGCGCCTCACCAACCACGTGTATCCGTCCACCACCCACCGCGTGGTGAACCCGCCGGGTGAGGCCGCGCGCCAGCCGCGCTATTCCACGCCGTACTTCCTGCATGCCAACCCGGATTACCTGATCGAAACCCTGCCGGGCTGCATCAGCGCGGAAAATCCCGATCGCTACCCCGAGCCGATCACCGCGAACGATTACCTGATGCAGCGCCTTCGCGAGATCAAGCTCGCCTGAGGCCCGTGGCCGCGCTTACGCGGCCATCCAGAAGAACACCGCGGCCATGCGCTTTTCGGCGAGTTCAAAGCCCCAGTAGGCGCTGGCGCTATGCACCAGGTTGCTCTGGTAGATCAGCAGGCGGTTGAACTTGTGCGGCACGCGCAGGTCCTCGATGAAGCTGTTCGGCGGTACGAAGCGCGCGCCCAGGGCTTCGACCAGGTTGGCGTGCGGCCCTGCCACGGTATTGCCGCCAAGCTGCCCGTTCGGCAGGCGCTGGCGATAGAAGCTGGTGCCGCAGTCGTCAGGCACTGACGGGTTCAAGTACAACACCGCGGCGAAGCGGCAAAGCTTGCGCGAGTCGGTGTGCGGGCGCGGACCGCATTCTTCCTCACCTACCACCTGCACGCAGTTGTGGTTGAGGTGGGCGCCGTCGGGTGCGCTCTCGACCCAGAGCTTCTTTACGCCGGTAGCGGCTTTCACATGCGCTTCGATGATCGCCAGTTCTTCCGGCAGCAGGCCGGGAATCACGCGCATCCCGGGCCAGCTTTCCGGCCGACGTGGAAAGCCCTCGGTCCAGTCGGTGCGCGCCAGCGTGCGGTCGCGCACCTCCAAAGCCGAGGGCAACGCATCGTCCACCAGCCAGTAGTCGCGGCCGAGGGTGGGTTTGCGGTAGGGCAGGGCCTTCATGCCCAAGCCTGGAAACAATCAGTGGTCATTGCGGAAATCCTTGGCCTTGCTTGCGACCAGGGCACGGGCCAGGACATCGGGCAAATAGCGGCTGGCGAAGGCGACGAAGCGATTGGCCCAACCGGTGACCACGCGGGTCTTGCCGCTTTCCACCGCGTCCACGCCGATGCGCGCGACGGTGGCGGCGTCGAGCCACAACAGGCGCGGCAGCTTGGAGACTTTTTCGCGCATGCCGTTGACGTCGTGGAATTCGGAATAGGTGAAGCCGGGGCATAGCGCCGTGACGTGGATGCCACGCGGCTTGCACTCCATCGCCAGGCATTCGCTGAAACGGATCAGCCAGCCTTTGGTGGCGCCGTACAGCGTGTGCCCCGCCGAAGCCGGCACCAGGCCCGCCAGCGAAGCGACGTTGAGGATGCGGCCGCGGCCGGCGGCTTCCATCTCGGGCAGGTACAGATGAGTCAGCTGCCCGACGGCGATCATCATCACCTGCAGGAATTCGGCGTGGGTTTTCCAGCTGCGCGACAGGAAGCGGCCGGGCACGCCATAGCCGGCGTTGTTCACCAGCGTGTCCACGAACCAGCCGCGGGCATGGGTCTGTTCGTAGAGGAAGCGCGGCGCTGCCGGATCGGAAAGATCGGCGGCGATGACTTCGCAGGGCACCAGCGCCGACAATTCCACCGCCAGCGCATGCAGGCGGTCCACGCGCCGCGCCGTCAGGATCAGCGGCTTGCCGCGGCGCGCGTATTCGCGGGCAATGGCCGCGCCGATGCCGCTGGACGCGCCGGTGATCAGGGCATAGCCCTGCGGGTTGGAAGCGCTCATGAAATCCCCTGTGTGCAGACCTCGATTGTGCCGCGTCCGGCCCGGCCGGGGCCAGCAGCGTCTGCCGCAATCGCCGGGGCCGCGTTAGAATTCGCCCAGGGCAAGGAGACGAACATGCGCGAACGAATCGTGGCCGGTAACTGGAAGCTGCACGGGGATCGGGCCTTCGCGCGCGAGCTGCTCGATGCGGTGGTGAAGGGCAGGCCCGATGGCGTGCACCTGGCGATCTTCCCGCCGATGCCCTACCTGGGCGAGCTGACCGACCGCTACGCCGCCAGCGGCCTGGAATTCGGCGCCCAGGACGTGGATTCGAACGAGCAGGGCGCCTTCACCGGCGAGGTCTCGGCCCGGATGCTGCTGGACGTGGGCTGCCGCTACGCCATGGTCGGCCATTCCGAACGCCGCCATTTCCACGAGGAAAGCTCGGAACTGGTGGCGCACAAGTTCTTCGCCGCCAAGCGCGCCGGCCTGGTGCCGGTGCTCTGCGTGGGCGAAACCCTGCACCAGCGCGAGGCCGGGCAGACCGAGTGGGCCATCGAGAAACAGCTGGCCCCGGTGCTGGCCGGGGGGGGCATCAAGGCCTTCGAAGGCGCCGTGCTGGCCTACGAGCCGGTCTGGGCCATCGGCACGGGGCGGACGGCGAGCCCGGCCCAGGTGCAGGAGGTGCATGCCTTCATTCGTGGCGAATTGCGTTCCCTGGATGCTAATATTGCGGGCTCGCTGCCGATCCTCTATGGCGGCAGCGTGAAACCCGTCAACGCGGCCGAGCTGTTTTCCCAGCCCGACGTGGATGGCGGCCTGATCGGGGGCGCTTCGCTTGTCGCCCGCGACTTTATCGCCATCGCTGCGGCGGCGGCACGCAAGTAAAGACCATGATCGACATCCTGCTCAACGTGTTCTACGTCCTCATCGCGGTGGCGATGATCGTGCTGATCCTGCTGCAGCGCGGCGCGGGTGCCCAGGCCGGCTCCGGCTTCGGCGCGGGCGCTTCCGGTACCGTCTTCGGTGCGCGCGGTTCGGCCAACTTCCTGTCCAGTGCCACCAAGTGGCTGGCGGTGGTGTTCTTCGCGCTCAGCCTGTTCATGGCCTACAAGGCCAGCCACGGCGGCGTGGTGGCAGCCCCGACCACGGAAGATCTGGGCGTGATGTCCAACCTGCCGGCGAGTTCGACCACGGCGGCTGCCGCCAAGGATGGCGCGTTGGCACCTGCGCCGGCCCAGCCTGCACCGCTCGCGCCAGCACCGGCCGCTGCGGCGACGCCGGCCGCTGCGCCTGCGACCGCGCCGTCCGGCACCACGCCGGCGCCGTCTGCACCCGCGCCTTCACAGCCCGAGGGCAGCAAGGGCGGTTGATCCGCTGGTACAATTTCAAGGCTTGCCCCGGTGACGGTGCAGGCAAATGCCCAGATGGCGGAATTGGTAGACGCACTACCTTGAGGTGGTAGCGACTTAGGTCGTGGGGGTTCGAGTCCCCCTTTGGGCACCAATCTAGAGAACCGGTCCTGCGCGTGCGTTGCGCGCGCTGGACGGAATGCGCCAAAAGGCGCGGGCAACGGAGTCCTCATGCTGGGCGAATACCTGCCGATCCTGTTGTTCCTGGCCGTCGCCGGATTTGTCGGCGTGGTCCTGCTGGTGATGGGCAATCTGCTCGGAAACCATGCCTTCGGTCCCAAGACCCCCTCGGCCACGCAGGCCGAAAAACTCTCTCCCTACGAATGCGGCTTCGAGGCCTTCGAGGACGCGCACATGCAGTTCGACGTGCGCTATTACCTGATCGCCATCCTGTTCATCGCCTTCGACCTTGAAATTGCCTTCGTCTTCCCCTGGGCCATCGTCTTCCGCAGCCTTGGCGTGGTCGGGCTCTACGAGATGGGCATCTTCCTGGGCCTGCTGGTGCTGGGCTTCGTTTACGTCTGGAAGAAGGGAGCGCTCGAATGGGAGTGATCCAGAACATCACCGATGCGCTGCACAACCCGGTTCCGGTTTCCACCGTTGACGACATCCTGCGCCCGGGCGGTGACAACCCGCTGATTGACCGCGGCTATGCCGTGGCCAGCCTGGACTCGCTGGTGAACTGGGCGCGCACCGGCTCGATGTGGCCGATGACTTTTGGTCTTGCCTGCTGCGCGGTCGAGATGATGCATGCCGGCGCCGCGCGCCTGGACCTGGATCGCTATGGCGTGGTGTTCCGCCCCTCGCCGCGCCAGGCCGACGTGATGATCGTCGCCGGCACCCTGGTGAACAAAATGGCCCCGGCCCTGCGCAAGGTCTACGACCAGATGCCCGACCCGAAGTGGGTCATCTCGATGGGCAGCTGTGCCAATGGCGGCGGCTATTACCACTACAGCTATTCCGTCGTCCGCGGTTGCGATCGCGTGGTACCGGTGGACATCTACGTGCCCGGCTGCCCGCCGACGGCCGAGGCCCTGGTCTACGGCATCTTGCAGCTGATGAAGAAAATCCGTCGCACCAATACCATTGCGCGCTGAGCCATGCCCGAACCGACTTTGAGTTTCCCGGATCGCATCAAGGCCCGCTTCGGCGAGCGCGCCCTTTCGGTCGCCTCCGCCCGCGGTGAGACCACGCTGGAAGTCGCGCCGGAAAACTGGCTCGAAGTCGCGCGCATCCTGCGCGACGAGCCCGAGTTCAGTTTCGAAGTGCTGGTGGATGTCTGCGGCGTGGACTACCTCAGCTACGGCGACGACGAGTGGGACACCTCGGACGTGAGTTCGCAGGGTTTCTCGCGCGGCGTGGAAGGGCAGGGCGTGGGTCGCTTCAACTGGGCCAATCGTCCGACCGGTCGCGGCCCCGATAAGCGCTTTGCCGCGGTCGCGCACCTGCTGTCGGTGAAGAACAACAAGCGCATCCGGCTTCGTTGTTTTGCGCATGACCATAGCCTTCCCGTAGTTCCCAGCCTGACGGGCTTGTACCCGGTGGCGGACTGGTTCGAACGCGAGGCCTTTGATCTTTACGGCATCGTCTTCGAAGGCCACCCGGACCTGCGCCGCATCCTGACCGACTACGGTTTCGTCGGCCATCCGTTCCGCAAGGACTTCCCGATGATCGGCAATGTCGAAGTGCTCTACGACGCCGAGCGCAAGCGCGTGGTCTACCAGCCGGTGAGCATCGAGCCGCGGGTGAACGTGCCGCGCGTGGTGCGCGAGGACTCGCGCTGGCAGCAAGCGGCCGCCGAGCAATCCACGCAGGGGAAGAAGTAATGGCCGGCCCCGAGATCCGCAATTACACCCTGAACTTCGGCCCCCAGCATCCGGCCGCGCACGGCGTGCTGCGCCTGGTGCTGGAGATGGATGGCGAAGTCGTGCAACGCGCCGACCCGCATATCGGCCTGCTCCATCGCGGCACCGAAAAGCTGGCCGAGTCCAAGGCCTTCAACCAGTCGATCGGCTACATGGATCGCCTGGACTACGTGTCCATGATGTGCAACGAGCACGCCTATGTGCGCGCCATCGAAGGCCTGGTGGGCGTCGAGGTGCCGGAGCGCGCGCAGTACATCCGCACCATGTTTGACGAGATCACCCGCATCCTGAATCATTTGATGTGGATCGGCTCGAACGGCCTGGACCTGGGCGCGATGGCGGTGTTCCTGTACGCCTTCCGCGAGCGCGAAGAGCTGATGGACTGCTACGAGGCGGTCAGCGGTGCGCGCATGCATGCCACCTACTATCGCCCGGGCGGCGTCTACCGCGACCTGCCGGGCCAGATGCCGCAGTACCGCGAGTCGCCCTGGCGCAAGGGCACCGACCTCAAGCGCGCCAATGAATGGCGCGAAGGTTCGATGCTCGACTTCCTGGACGCCTTCACCAGCGATTTCCCGCGCAAGGTCGACGAGTACGAAACCCTGCTCACCGACAACCGCATCTGGAAGCAGCGCACCGTCGGCATCGGCGTGGTGCCGCCGGAAAAGGCCCTGGCCTGGGGCATGAGCGGTCCGATGCTGCGCGGTTCCGGTATCGCTTGGGACCTGCGCAAGAAGCAGCCCTATGCGGCCTACGACAAGGTCGACTTCGACGTGCCGGTGGGCGTGCAGGGCGACTGCTACGACCGTTACCTGGTGCGCGTTGAAGAAATGCGCCAGTCCAACCGCATCATCAAGCAGTGCGTGGAATGGCTGCGCCGCAACCCCGGCCCGGTCATGGCCAAGAACTTCAAGGTGTCGCCGCCCTCCCGCGAGGAGATGAAGGACGACATGGAAGCCCTGATCCACCACTTCAAGCTGTTCACCGAAGGCTATTCGGTGCCGGCGGGCGAAATCTATTCCGCGGTCGAAGCGCCCAAGGGCGAGTTCGGCGTGTACCTGGTGTCCGACGGCGCCAACAAGCCGTTCCGCCTGAAGGTGCGCGCCCCCGGTTTCGCCCATCTCTCGTCCATGGACGCCATCGTGCGCGGCCACATGCTGCCCGACGTGGTGGCCATGATCGGCACGTACGACATCGTCTTCGGCGAAATCGACAGGTAAGCACGAGTCCATGAAAGCCACCGGCAATTTCCAGGCCTGCCAGGACGTCGACCCGATGGTCGCGCTGAGCGAAGCCACGCGCGCCCACATCGACCACTGGACGGCGAAGTTCCCCGCCGACCGCAAGCGTTCGGCCGTCATCCAGTCGCTGATGGCGGCGCAGGAACAGAACGGCGGTTGGCTGACCGACGAATTGATGGCCGCCGTTGCCAAGTATCTCGGCATTCCGCCGGTCTGGGCCTACGAAGTCGCCACCTTCTATTCGATGTTCGACTTGGCGCCGGTCGGCCGCCACAAGGTCGCCATCTGCACGAACATCAGCTGCTGGCTCAATGGCGCCGAAGACCTGGTCAAGCACGCCGAGCGCAAGCTGGGCTGCAAGCACGGCGGCACCAGCAGCGACGGCAAGATCACCCTGAAGGTCGAAGAGGAATGCCTGGCCGCCTGCGCCGGCGCCCCGATGATGGTGATTGACGGCCACTACCACGAGCGCCTGACCCCGGCGAAGCTCGACGAACTGTTCGACGCACTGGATTGACCGCGATGGCCCACGAAACCCATTCCCATGCGTCATCGGGCCCGGTCGGCCCCGCCCCGCAGGAACACAACGTCGTGTACACGACGCTGCATTTCGACAAGCCCTGGTCGTACGAGAACTATCTCAAGACCGGCGGCTACGCCGCCCTGCGCAAGGTGCTGGCGGAGAAGATGCCGCAGGAAGACGTCATCAACATGGTCAAGGCCTCGGGCCTGCGCGGCCGCGGCGGCGCGGGCTTCCCGACCGGCCTGAAGTGGAGCTTCATGCCGCGTTCGGCGCCGGGCCAGAAGTACATCCTGTGCAATTCCGACGAGTCCGAGCCGGGCACCTGCAAGGATCGCGACATCCTGCGCTACAACCCGCATTCGGTGATCGAGGGCATGGCCATTGCCTGCTACGCCACCGGCTGCACCGTCGCCTACAACTACATGCGCGGCGAGTTCCACCACGAGCCCTACGAGCATTTCGAAGAGGCCCTGAAAGAGGCCTACGCGAACGGCTGGCTCGGCAAGAACGTGCTTGGCTCGGGCGTGGATATCGACATCTACTCGGCGCTCGGCGCCGGCGCCTACATCTGCGGCGAAGAGACCGCGATGATGGAATCGCTCGAAGGCAAGAAGGGGCAGCCGCGCTACAAGCCGCCGTTCCCCGCCAATTACGGCCTGTTCGGCAAGCCCACCACCATCAACAACACCGAAACCTACGCCTCGGTGCCGGCGATCATTCGCAATGGCGCGGAGTGGTTCCTCGGTTTGGGCAAGCCCAATAACGGTGGCCCGAAGATCTTCTCGGTGTCCGGCCACGTGAACAACCCGGGCAACTTCGAGATTCGCCTCGGTACGCCGTTCTCCGAGTTGCTGGCTTTGGCCGGCGGCGTGAAGGGCGGTCGCAAGTTGAAGGCCGTGATCCCCGGCGGTTCCTCGATGCCGGTGCTGCCGGCCGACACCATGATGGCCTGCACCATGGACTACGACTCGATCCAGAAGGCCGGTTCGGGCCTGGGATCGGGTGCCGTGGTGGTGATGGACGAGACCACTTGCATGGTCCGCGCCTGCCGCCGCATCGCGCGCTTCTACTACGCCGAAAGCTGCGGCCAGTGCACGCCCTGCCGCGAAGGCACCGGCTGGATGTATCGCGTGCTCAGCCGCATCTGCGAAGGCCAGGCCACGATGGATGACCTGCACATGCTCAAGGCCGCTGCGGGCCAGATCGAAGGCCACACCATCTGCGCCTTCGGTGAAGCCGCTGCGTGGCCGGTGCAGGGCATGCTGCGCCACTACTGGAACGAATTCGAATACGCCATCGTCAACAAGCGTTTCTACGTGGACGACGTGGCCAATGGCACGATCACGCTGGAGCAGGCCGCATGAGCGCCGCACCGACCCAGGCCGCCACCGACGTGGTGAACATCGAGATTGACGGCGTCGCGATGACTGCGCCAAAGGGCTCGATGATCATCCAGGCCTCCGACAAGGCCGGCATCGCCATCCCGCGCTTCTGCTACCACGAGAAGCTGCCGATCGCCGCCAACTGCCGCATGTGCCTGGTGGACGTCGAGAAGATGCCCAAGCCGGCGCCGGCCTGCGCCACGCCAGTGATGGAAGGCATGAAGGTCTACACCCAGACCAAGCGCGCGCTCGATGCGCAGCGCAATGTCATGGAGTTCCTGCTGGTCAACCATCCGCTGGATTGCCCCATTTGTGACCAGGGCGGCGAGTGCGAGTTGCAGGACGTTTCCGTGGGCTACGGCCGCAGCGTGTCCCGGTATGTGGACCGCAAGCGCGTGGTCACCGACGAAGACCTCGGCCCGCTGGTCGCCACCGACATGACCCGCTGCATCCAGTGCACGCGCTGCATCCGCTTCACCGCGGACGTCGCCGGCACCTACGAGCTCGGCGGCATGCAGCGCGGCGAGAACCTGCAGATCGGCACTTACGACGGCAAGCCGCTGACGACCGAACTTTCCGGCAATGTCATCGACGTCTGCCCGGTCGGCGCGCTGACCAACAAGCCTTTCCGCTTCAAGGCCCGCGCCTGGGAACTCACCGCGCGTGATTCCTTCGGCTACCACGACGCGTTGGGTTCGAACCTGCACCTGCATATCCACCGCGGCGAAGTCGTGCGCACGGTGCCGCGCGACAACGAAGCCATCAACGAATGCTGGCTGTCGGACCGCGACCGCTATTCGCATCAGGGCCTGCTGGCCGCCGATCGCGTGACCCGCCCACAGCTGCGCAGCGGCGACGGCTGGCGCGATGCCGGCTGGGAAGAAGCCATCCTCGCCGCCGCCGAGTTGCTGCGCGCTGGCGATGCCTCGCAGTTGGGCTTGCTGGTGAATCCGGCGACCTCGAACGAGGAGGGCGCCTTGCTGGCGGCCATCGCCCGCGGCCTGGGCACGCAGTCCATCGACCACCGCCTGAAGCAGCTGGATTTCGCCGACGACGCCAGCGCCGAGGCCTTTGGCATGCCGGTCGCCGAGATGGAAAAGGCCGCCGTTGTGGTGCTGGTCGGCTGCAATATCCGCCACGAACTGCCGCTGGTGCACCAGCGCCTGCTCAAGGCCAGCAAGCGCGGCGCCAAGATTTTCTCGATCAACCCGGTGGACTTCGAAGTCACCTTCAACCTGGCCGGTCGCCGCATCGTCGCGCCTTCGCGCTTGCCCGGTGCGATGGCCGGCGTGGCCCAGGCCGTCGGCGGCTACGTGCCAACGGAACTGCACGCCGATGCCGATGGCAATGCGATGGGCATGGCGGAAGCGCTGAAGGCCGCGGGCAGCAATGCCGTCATCGTGCTTGGTGAAGTCGCCGAGAACCATGCGCAGGCGTCGCACATCCACGCCGCCGCCAAGGCGATCGCAGCCGCCACGGGTGCGCGCGTCAACCGCATTCCGCAAGGCGCCAATGCGCTCGGCCTGAGCCGTGCCGGCGTGCTGCCGGGTGCCCAGGGCCGGGATGCGTCGGGCATGTTGTCCGAAGCGGGCAGGGCTTATGTGCTCTACGGCATCGAGCCCGAGCACGACTTCGCCCGTTCGGTGCAGGCCAAGCGCGCGCTGTCGAACGCAGCCGTTGTCGCCTTCGCCGCCTATGCTTCCGAAGAACTGCGCCAGCTCGCCGACGTGATCCTGCCGATCGGCCTGCTGCCGGAAATCGAAGCCAGCTTTACCAATCTCGACGGCATTACCCAGACCAGCGCCGCCGGCAGCAAGCTGCCGGGCGAAGCGCGCCCGGGTTGGCGCGTGTTGCGTGCGCTGGCCGATGCGCTGGCGCTGCCGGGTTTCAACTTCACCGATCTGGGCGGCCTTCGTGCCGACCTGCTGGGTGCTTCTGCCTCGCGTCCCGCTCGCACGGGACTTGCCGACAGCGGCGCTCGTGGCGACGGCCTGGAGCGCGTGTCCAGCACGCCGATCTATCGCGCGGACGCAGTGCTTCGTCGCGCCGCCGCACTGAACGCTCATCCGCTGACCCGCGGCGCGCGCATCGTGCTGCATCCCGATGACGCCAAGTCGCGTGGCCTGGCCGAAGGCGCGATCGCCAAGGTTGCCGATGGCACCGGAACGGCCGCCTTGCCGGTTTCGATTTCCAGCCGTGTTGCCGCTGGCGCCGCCTGGATCGAGTCCGGCTACGGCGCCACCGCGCCGCTCTCACCCACCGCCGCCCTTACCGTGACGGGAGCCTGAGCGTGATCGACTGGCTGCGCGAACTCTTCCTGCAATTCGGCACCACCGGCATGCTGGCCTGGACGGTGCTCAAGGTGCTGGTCATCACCGTGCCGCTGATCGTGTCGGTGGCCTTCTACACGCTGGCCGAGCGCAAGGTCATCGGCTGGATGCATGTGCGCCACGGACCGCAGTTCGTCGGCCGCATCGCCGGCATCGGCTGGATCCAGGCCTTCGCCGACGTGTTCAAGATGCTGTTCAAGGAACTGATTGTTCCCACGAATGCCAGTCCCTTCCTGTACCGGCTCGCGCCGGTGCTGGCGCTGGCCCCGGCCTTCGCGGCCTGGGCGGTGATTCCCTTCGATGACGGCATGGCCTTGTCGAACATCAATGCCGGCCTGCTGGCCTTGCTGGCCCTGACCTCGATGGGCGTGTACGGCATCATCCTCGGCGGCTGGGCTTCGAATTCGAAGTACGCAATCTTGGGCGCGCTGCGTTCGGCCGCGCAGGTCATCAGCTACGAAATCGCCATGGGCTTCGCCCTGGTCGGCGTGCTGGTGGCGGCAGGCAGCATGAATATCGGCGACATCGTGCGCGCACAGGCGGGCGACAACGGCTTCTTCGAGTTCTTCGCCTTCCCGTTGTTCCCGCTGTTCATCATCTACTTCATCTCCGGCGTGGCCGAGACCAACCGCGCGCCCTTCGATGTCGCCGAAGGCGAGTCGGAAATCGTTGCCGGCTTCCACGTGGAGTATTCCGGTTCGGCCTTCGCGATCTTCTTCCTGGCCGAATACGCCAACATGATCCTGGTCAGCTTCCTGGCCGCGCTGCTGTTCCTGGGCGGCTGGCTGTCGCCCTTCCAGGGCTGGAACATCCCGCTGCTGTCGGCCAATGGCGCGCACTGGCTGTTCCTCAAGGCCGGTTTCTTCGCCTTCGCTTACCTGTGGTTCCGCGCCAGCTTCCCGCGCTACCGCTACGACCAGATCATGCGCCTGGGCTGGAAGGTGTTCATTCCGATCACGCTGGCCTGGATCTTCTTCACGGCCATCGCCGCGTACAACAACTGGTTCGTCCTGGGAGCTTGAGCAGGCCATGACCCGAGTCGCCAGCTACCTCAAGAGCCTGATGCTCCTGGAATTCATCCAGGGCATGTGGCTGACCCTGAAATACATGTTCAAGCCGAAGTACACGGTGCAGTACCCGTTCGAGAAGTTCCCGCAATCGGTGCGCTTCCGCGGCCTGCACGCGCTGCGTCGCTACCCGAATGGCGAAGAGCGCTGCATCGCCTGCAAGCTCTGTGAGGCGGTGTGCCCGGCCTCCTGCATCACCATTGACGCCGCGCCGCGCGAAGACGGCAGCCGCCGCACCACCCGCTACGACATCGACCTGTTCAAGTGCATCTTCTGCGGCTTCTGCGAGGAAAGCTGCCCGGTGGACTCGATCGTCGAAACCCATATCCACGAATACCACTTCGAGAACCGCGGCGAGAACATCGTGACCAAGCCGCAGTTGCTGGCCATCGGCGACCGCTTCGAGGCGGAAATCGCCGCCCGCCGCGCCGCCGACGCGCCGTATCGCTGAGGGCAGGGGAAGACAATGTCATTCGAACTGATCGCCTTCTTCGCCTTCGCCGCCATCACCGTGGCTTCGGCCATTTCCGTGATCACGGTGAAGAACCCCGTGCACGCGGTGCTGTCGCTGATCCTGTGCTTCTTCTCCAGCGCCTGCCTGTGGCTGCTGCTGCAGGCCGAGTTCCTGGGCATCGTGCTGGTGCTGGTGTATGTGGGCGCGGTGATGATCCTGTTCCTGTTCGTGGTGATGATGCTCGACCTGAACATGACACCGATCCGCGAAGGCTTCGCCCGCTACTTCCCGATCGCGGTGGTGGTGGCGGTGGTGATGGCCTTCGAGATGATCGGGCTGATCGGCGCCAAGACCGCCCAGGTGGGCATGAGCTTGCCGGCGACCGACCCTGCCGCGGCCTCGGGCAGCAATATCCGCTGGCTGGCTGATGCCTTGTTCAACCAGTTCATGCTGCCCTTCGAAATCGCCGCGGTCATCCTGACGGTGGCCATCGTGGTGGCCGTGATGCTGACCCTGCGCCGCCGCGAAGGCACCAAGCACCAGGACCCCTCGCGCCAGGTGATGGTGCGCCGCGAGGACCGCATTCGCCTGGTCAAGATGAAAGCCGACGCGCGCCCGGGGGAAGGCCAGTGATCACGCTCAACCACTACCTGGTGCTCGGCGCCATCCTGTTCGCGCTGGCCGTGGCCGGCATCATCATCAACCGCAAGAACCTGATCGTGCTGCTGATGTGCATCGAGCTGATGCTGTTGTCGGTGAACATGAACTTCGTGGCCTTCTCGCGCTTCCTGGGCGATGCCTCCGGACAGGTCTTCGTGTTCTTCATCCTGACCGTGGCCGCCGCCGAGGCCGCCATCGGCCTGGCGATCCTGGTCACGCTGTTCCGCAACCGGCGCACGATCAATGTCGCCGAACTCGACTCGCTCAAGGGCTGACCGCGCATGTCCCCGCAGCTCTACCAGCTTTCCTCCAATGCCCTGCTGATCGTGGTGCTGGCGCCGCTGCTGGGCGCCATCGTCGCGGGCTTGTTCGGTCGACAGATCGGTCGCGCCGGCGCCCACTCGGTGACCATCGCCGGCGTGGCGATCGCCTTCCTGGTCTCCTGCCAGGTGCTCTTCCAGCTGACGACCGGCAAGGTCGGGCCCTTCAACCAGGACGTCTACACCTTCTTCGAGGTGGGCAGGTACAGCGCCCATGTTGGCTTCATGGTCGACAGCCTGACGGCCATGATGATGGTGGTGGTGACCTTCGTGTCGCTGCTGGTGCACATCTACACCATCGGCTACATGCAGGACGACCCGGGCTACCAGCGTTTCTTCAGCTACATCTCGCTGTTCACCTTCTCGATGCTGATGCTGGTGATGAGCAACAACTTCCTGCAGCTGTTCTTCGGCTGGGAAGCGGTGGGCCTGGTGTCCTACCTGCTGATCGGTTTCTGGTACACGCGCCCGACCGCCATCTTCGCCAACCTTAAGGCCTTCCTGGTCAACCGCGTCGGTGACTTCGGCTTCCTGCTGGGTATCGCTGGCGTGGCGTTCTGGTTCGGCTCGCTGGACTACAGCGTGGTCTTTGCCAATGCCCCCGGCCAGGCGGGCGTGCTGGTCGAGTTGCTGCCGCCGATCGCGGCCATGGGATTCCAGGGTTGGGACGTGCAGGTGCTGAGCTTTGTCTGCATCTGCCTGTTTATCGGCGCGATGGGCAAGTCGGCCCAGGTGCCGCTGCATGTCTGGCTGCCCGATTCGATGGAAGGCCCAACGCCGATTTCCGCGCTGATTCATGCCGCAACCATGGTGACCGCCGGCATCTTCATGGTCGCGCGCATGTCGCCGCTGTTCGAGCACAGCGAGGCCGCGCTGGCTTTCGTCCTGCTGATCGGCGCGACCACGGCCTTCTTCACCGGCCTGATCGGCATGGTGCAGAACGACATCAAGCGTGTGGTCGCGTACTCGACCTTGTCCCAGCTCGGTTACATGACCGTGGCCCTGGGCGTGTCGGCTTACTCGGCCGCCGTGTTCCACCTGATGACCCACGCCTTCTTCAAGGCCCTGCTGTTCCTGGGTGCCGGCTCGGTGATCATCGCCATGCACCACGAGCAGGACATGCAGAAGATGGGCGGCCTGCGCAAATACATGCCGATCACCTTCGCCACCATGTGGATCGGCACGCTGGCGCTGACCGGCATGCCGCTGCTGTCGGGCTTCTACTCCAAGGACACGATCATCGAGGCCGCCGCCGAGCACGCCCACGCCGCTGCCGGCAATAGCGGCTTCTGGGGCTGGTTCGTACCGCAGTACGGCTATTGGGCGGTGCTGCTGGGCGTGTTCGTGACCAGCTTCTACAGCTTCCGCCTGCTGTACCTGACCTTCCACGGCAAGGAACGCTTCCGCGACCAGCCGGCGCATGACGAGCATGGTCATGACGATCACAGCCACGACGATGCCCACGCGCATGAAGCCGCGGGCCACGACGACCAGGCTCATGACGAGCATGGCCATGACGATCACGGGCACGACGACGACCACGGCCACCATGGCCCGGTCGAGCCGAAGGAATCGCCCTGGGTGGTGACGGTGCCGCTGATCCTGCTGGCCATTCCCTCGATCTTCATCGGCCTCCTCACCGCTGGCCCGATGTTGTTCGGCAAGGATTTGTCCGGCCATCACGAAGTACAGCCCTTCTTCCTGGGCGCCATCGACATCCTTGGCACGCATGGCGGCATGGCGAAGCTTTCCGAAGAGTTCCACGGCGTGTGGGCGATGGCCTTGCATGGCGTGCTCGCCTGGCCCTTCGGCCTGGCATTCGCGGGTTTCGCGCTGGCGACCTACATCTACCTGTTCAATCCGGGTCTGGCGGCACGCTCGCGCAGCTTCTTCGCCGTGCCCGTGCGCATCCTCGAGAACAAGTACGGCTTCGACGACCTGTGGATCAAGGGCTTCGCCGGCGGCGGCGTCGCGCTCGGCAAGCTGGCCTCGCGCTTTGGCGATACCTGGCTGATCGACGGCATCGTCAACGGCAGCGCCTGGCTGATCGATCGCCTGGCCTCGCTGCTGCGCCGACTGCAGTCGGGCTATCTCTACCATTACGCCTTCGCCATGATCCTCGGCCTCATCGTCCTGCTGGCGATGCTGTCCCGGATGGGCCACGGTTAAGACAAGGACGCATCGATGCTCTCGAACTGGCCCCTGCTGAGCCTGTTGATCTGGCTGCCGATCGCCGGAGGCGCCATGGCGCTGTTCTTCGGCGACCAGCGCGCACCGCAGGCGCGGACCTTTGCCGTGCTGGTTTCGGTGGTTACCTTCGTGCTGAGCCTGGGTCTGCTGACCGGCATTGATACTGCCAACCCGGCCATGCAGTTCGTCGAGACCCATGCCTGGATCCCGGCCTTCCATATTGGCTACAACCTGGGCGCCGACGGCATCTCGGTTGCGCTGATCGTGCTGACCACCTTCGTGTCCATCCTGGTGCTGCTCGGCGCCTGGAGCTCGATCGACAAGCGCGTTCACCAGTACTTCGCCAGCTTCCTGATCCTGGAAGGCCTGATGGTGGGCGTGTTCTGCGCCACCGACGCCATGCTGTTCTATGTGTTCTTCGAGGCCATGCTGATCCCGATGTTCATCATCATCGGTGTCTGGGGCGGCCCGCGGCGCGTGTATGCCAGCGTGAAGTTCTTCCTGTTCACCTTCCTCGGTTCGGTGTTCATGCTGATCGGCCTGATCTACCTGTACCTGAAGGGTGGCAGCTGGCAGTTGGCCGACCTGACCGCGCTCCCGCTCGACCGCACTGAGCAGATGTGGCTGTTCTTCGCCTTCCTGGCCGCCTTCGCCGTGAAGGTGCCGATGTTCCCGGTGCACACCTGGTTGCCGGACGCGCACGTGGAAGCGCCGACCGCGGGCTCGGTGGTGCTGGCTGCGATCATGTTGAAGATCGGCGGCTACGGCTTCCTGCGCTTCAACCTGCCGATCGTGCCCGATGCCAGCAGTGAATTCGCCTGGCTGGTGATCGCGCTGTCGCTGGTGGCGGTGGTGTACATCGGCTTCGTGGCGCTGGCCCAACAGGACATGAAGAAGCTGATCGCCTATTCCTCGATCGCGCACATGGGTTTCGTCACCCTGGGCACTTTCGTGGCCTTCGCCTTGGCGCGCGAGAGCGGCTACGTCGATGCCGCCCGTTTGGGCCTGCAAGGCGCGATGGTGCAGATGGTCTCGCACGGCTTCGTCTCGGGTGCGATGTTCACCTGCGTCGGCGTGCTGTACGACCGCGTGCACAGCCGCATGATCAAGGACTACGGCGGCGTGGTGAACACCATGCCCTGGTTCGCTGCGCTGTTTGTATTTTTCGCGATGGCGAACGCCGGCCTGCCGGGTACTTCGGGTTTCGTGGGCGAGTTCATGGTGGTCATCGCCACCTTCCAGCAGAACAAACTGGTCGCCTTCGGCGCCGCCACCACCCTGGTGCTGGGCGCGGCCTATACCTTGTGGATGGTCAAGCGCGTGGTGTTCGGCAAGGTCGCCAACCACCACGTAGCCGAGCTCAGCGACATCAATGCCCGCGAGGCCTGGGTGCTGGGCCTGTTCGCGCTGGCCGTGCTGGCGCTGGGCGTGTATCCGAAGCCCTTGACCGACTTGATGAACGCTCCGATCGCACAGCTGGTGTCCCAGCTGGCCGCAAGCAAGCTGTAAGGGACCCGACATGTCACCGATTTCCATCAACGTCGCCGACCTGCACACGCTCATTCCCGAGCTGTTCGTCTGCGCCGCCGCCTTCGGCCTGCTGATGGTGGACTTGTTCCTGTCGCCGCAGCGGCGCGGCCTGACCCACTTCCTGGCCTTGCTGATCCTGGCTTCGGCGGCGGTGCTGACGGTGCGTGACATGGCGGTGGTGCAGACCTTCGCCTTCAATGACTTCTTCGTCCGCGACGTGGCCAGCGACGTGCTCAAGCTGGGCATGTACGCGGTGACGGCCCTCGTGCTGGTTTATGCGAAGCCCTACCTGCAGGACCGCGACCTGTTCAAGGGCGAGTTCTACGCGCTGGTGCTGTTCGCCGTGCTGGGCATGATGCTGATGGTGTCGGCCGCGGGCCTGGTGACGCTGTACCTGGGCCTGGAATTGCTGGCGCTGAGCTCGTACGGCCTGGTCGGCATGGACCGCGACAACAAGGTCTCTTCCGAAGCGGCGATGAAGTACTTCATCCTCGGTTCGATGGCTTCGGGCCTGCTGCTGTACGGCATGTCCATGGTTTATGGCGCCACCGGCAGCCTGCAGCTGGATGCGATCTACGCCGCCAGCGCGACGGCCGGTTCTGACACGATCCTTGCTTTGGGCGTGGTGTTCATGCTGGTCGGCATCGCCTTCAAGTTTGGCGCCGCGCCTTTCCACATGTGGGTGCCCGACGTTTACCAGGGTGCGCCGACTGCGATTACCGCCTTCATCGGTTCGGCGCCCAAGCTGGCTTACTTCGGCATGGCCTATCGCCTGCTGGAAGCCGGCGTGGGCCCGCTCGATGGCGAATGGCGGGTGATGCTGGCCTGGCTGGCGGCAGCTTCGCTGATCATCGGCAATGTCGTGGCCCTGGCGCAGACCAACTTCAAGCGACTGCTGGCGTATTCGACCATCTCGCATGTCGGCTTCCTGTTCATGGGCCTGGCCAATGCCAGCCCGACCGGTTATTCGGCGGCGATGTTCTACGCGCTGAGCTATTCGGTGATGGGCGCGGCAGCTTTCGCCTCGATCATCCTGCTCTCGCGCCGCGGCTTTGATGCCGAGCGCATCGCCGACTTCCGCGGGCTGTGGAAGACGCATCCGCTGCAGGCCCTGTTCGTGCTCTTCATCATGGCCTCGCTCGCCGGCGTGCCGCCGTTCCTGGGCTTCTGGGCGAAGCTGGTGGTGATTGGCGCCGCGCTCGATGCCGGAATGACCTGGTTGGCCGTGCTGGCGGTGGTTTGCGCCGTGCTTGGCGCCTTCTACTACCTGCGACTGATCCGGGCCATGTTCTTCGAGGAACCGGAAGGCGATGGTGCCCAGATCCATCCCGACAGCCACCTGCGCGTCGCCTTCGCGATCAATGCCACGGCCCTGTTGCTGCTGGGTATTTTTGCCCAGCCGCTGATGCATTGGTGCAAGGCTGCCTTCCCGGGCTGAACGGCCGACCTTGCGTCGGCCGCGCCGCGGCGGCTATAATTGCGATTCTGCTGCGGGGTGGAGCAGTCTGGCAGCTCGTCGGGCTCATAACCCGAAGGTCGCAGGTTCAAATCCTGCCCCCGCTACCATGTTGAAGGCGTTCCATTGCTCCGGAACGTAGCGGTCTTGCTGAAGTCGCCCCCGGGCGGCAGCGGCACCGGAAATTGAAGTACCGGAAAAGGGCCTCACGGCCCTTTTTTGTTTTCTGAAGAATCATTCGAGGCGCGTACTACCGATGCAAGGCAAGTCCGAACAAATCCAGGCACTGCTGGCCCCGACCGTCGCGTCGCTGGGCCTGGAGTTGCTGGGCGTGGAGTTCGTGCCATCGGGGCATAGCGCGCTGCTGCGTCTGTACATTGACGCGCCCGGTCGCCACGTCGGCATCGAAGACTGCGAGGCCGCCAGCCGCGAGGTTTCGGCCCTGCTCGACGTCAACGATCCGATCGAAAGCGAGTACACGCTGGAAGTGTCCTCACCCGGCATCGACCGGCCGCTGTTCACCGTCGAACAGTTCGCCCGCTTCATTGGCGAGCAGGTGAAGATCAGCCTGCGCCTGCCGCAGGACGGCCGGCGCCGGATCAGCGGCAAGATCCTTGCCGCTGCCGAAGGGCAAGTCCGTATCGCGGATGAAAAAGGCGAGCTGGAACTGGCCATGGACAATATCGAGAAGGCACGCCTGCAACCCGATCTGGTCGCCCTCGGGCTGGCCGCTGCACCCAAGCCCGGCGGCCGACGCCGCAAAACCGATGCATCTGACAAAGTCTGAGGGCGCGCGAGCGTCCGCACGGAGCGAGTGAAATGAGCAAGGAACTGTTGCTGGTCATGGAAGCGGTCGCCAATGAAAAGGGCGTGCCGCGCGAAGTCATCATCGAGGCGATGGAGGCCGCGCTGGCTTCGGCCGCCAAGAAGCGCTACCACGACCAGGAAGTGGACATCCGCGTGTCCATCGACCCCAAGAGCGGCGAGTACGAAACCTTCCGCCGCTGGGAAGTCGTGGCCGACGACGTGGTCATGGAAAGCCCGGACCGCCAGACCCGCCTGATGGACGCCCTCGACGAGAAGGCCGACTCCGAAGTCGGCGACTACATCGAAGAGCAGATCGAGAACCCGGAATTCGGCCGCATCTCGGCCCAGGCCGCCAAGCAGGTCATCGTCCAGCGCGTGCGCGAAGCCGAGCGCGCCCAGGTCATTGATGCCTGGAAGGACCGGGTGGGTGAGCTGATCAATGGCGTGGTCAAGCGCGTCGAGCGCGGCAGCGTCTACGTGGACCTGGGCGGCAATGCCGAGGGCTTCATTCCCAAGGACAAGGCCATCCCGCGCGACGTGCTGCGCCCGGGTGACCGCGTGCGCGGCTACCTGCTGGACGTGCGCGCCGAGCCGCGCGGTCCGCAGCTGTTCATCAGCCGCACCGCGCCGGAATTCATGATGGAGCTGTTCAAGCTCGAAGTGCCGGAAGTCGGCCAGGGCCTGGTCGAGATCAAGGCCGCCGCCCGTGACCCGGGTGACCGCGCCAAGATCGCCGTGCTCGCCCACGACCACCGCACCGATCCGATCGGCGCCTGCATCGGCATGCGCGGTTCGCGCGTGCAGGCGGTGTCGAACGAGCTCAACGGCGAGCGCGTGGACATCGTGCTGTGGTCGGACAATCCCGCGCAGTTCGTCATCAACGCGATGGCGCCGGCGGAAGTGCAGTCGATCATCGTTGACGAAGAAAAGCACTCGATGGACCTCGCGGTTGCCGAGGACAAGCTGGCCCAGGCCATTGGCAAGGGCGGCCAGAACGTGCGCCTGGCCTCGCGCCTGACCGGTTGGCAGCTCAATGTGATGACCCAGGACCAGGTCACCGCCAAGAGCGAAGGCGAGCAGGCATCGGCCCGCCAGTTGTTCATGGACAAGCTGGAAGTGGACGAAGAAATCGCCGGCATCCTCGTTACCGAGGGCTTCAGCACGGTCGAGGAAATCGCCTACGTGCCGGCCGCCGAGTTGCTGGCGGTGGAAGGCTTCGACGAGGACATCGTCGAGGAACTGCGCGCTCGCGCCCGCGACGCCCTGCTCAACGAAGCCCTGGCCGCGGAAGAGGACGTCGAGGACCACAAGCCCTCGGAAGAGTTGCTTGCAGTGGAAGGCATGGACGAGCACACCGCCTACATCCTGGCCTCGCGTGGTGTTGTCACCCGTGACGACCTGGCCGAACTGGCCGTGGACGAGATCATCGATATCGAAGGCATGGATGCCGAGCACGCTGCCAAGCTGATCATGGCTGCGCGCCAGCATTGGTTCGCCTGAGCAATTGCTTGAGTAAAAGTCAAAACCAGCACTACCCCTGGCGCGCCTGGCGCGCCGAACGCAAGGAAGAACACGCTCATGTCTGAAGTCACCGTCGCATCGCTGGCCAAGGTGCTGGGAATGCCCGCCGAAAAGCTGCTCGAGCAGCTTGCCGGCGCCGGCATGACCTTCACCGGTCCGGATCAGGTGGTCAGCAGCACCGAGAAGATGAAGCTACTCGGCTTCCTGCGCCGTACCCACGGCAAGGAAGAAAAGCCGGCCGAAGCGGCCGCGCCCAAGCAGATCACGCTCAAGCGCCGCAAGGTCGAGGAACTCACCGTCAGCGCCGGCAAGGCCAAGACCACGGTGAACGTGGAAGTGCGCCAGAAGCGTACCTACCTCAAGCGTGAGCAGGCCGAAGCGCCGCCCGCCACCAGCGAACACGAGGAAATCCTGCGCAAGCTCGCCGAAGCCAAGGCGCGCCAGCAGGCCGAGCTCGATGCCCTGGACGAGGGCGACCGCAAGCGCAAGATGGAAGAGATCGCGCGCAAGGAAGCCGAAGACGCCGCCCGCAAGGCGCGTGAGGAGGCCGCTGCGGCCGCCGCAGCCGTCGAAGCCCCCGCCGCCATCGACCCGGACGTGGTCGAAGCGCGCAAGGACAAGCACGGCGTGCGCCCGCACAAGGTCGATGTCCCGCGCACCGAAGCCAAGTCCCCGGCCAGCCGCGCTCCGGCCAGCAAGGCCCCGGCCCGCGCGCCCGACAAGAACGCCGCGCCCAAGCACAAGGTCCGTGGCTCGCACGCCATGGTCGACAACGAGGGCGAGGACGGCTCCACGCCGCTGTTCGTCACCGGCCAGTTGCACCTGACCGCCGACGAGCGCGCCCGCCGCAGCTCGGCCGGCAACCGCAAAAAGCCCAAGCTGCGCGCTGCCGAGCCTTCGCGCACGGCGTCCGGCGCCCATGGCTTCTCCCGCCCGACCGCGCCGGTCGTTCGAGAGGTCTACATCGGCGAGAACATCACCGTCGCCGAATTGGCCAACAAGCTGGCCATGAAGGGCAGTGAAGTGGTCCGCGCCCTGTTCAAGATGGGCATGATGGTTACGATCAACGAGGTCATTGACCACGACACCGCCGTGCTTGTCGTCGAGGAACTCGGCCACAAGGCCAACAAGACTTCGGAAGACGATGCCGAGCAGGCGCTCGAAGCGCATGCCGCCGTCGAAGTGCAGGGCGAAGGCACCGTGCGTCCGCCGGTCGTCACCATCATGGGTCACGTCGACCACGGCAAGACCTCGCTGCTGGACTACATCCGCCGCACCA
>CBHTVR010000009.1:0-82321 GCA_966096795.1 uncultured Gammaproteobacteria bacterium | reverse complement strand
CGCTACCGTGAAAGGGTAATGTCCTAGGCCTCTAGACGATGGGGACAAAGACTTGTGACGTGTGACTTGAAGCTTGCCGCATTTGAATCAGGGTGGTGGAGCTAATCGGGATCGAACCGATGACCTCTACAATGCCATTGTAGCGCTCTCCCAGCTGAGCTATAGCCCCACCGATAGGAGAACGCGAATTTTAGACAGGCCAGCCGCGCTCGTCAAGCGAAGGCGACGGATTCCTCGTCGGCGGCTTCCAGCGGCTGCAGGGTCGCCGGGCCGTGGCCCTGCCCCAACAGGTATTCCAGCCACTTGTTGAGGAAGCTGTTCATGCGCAGGCGGTGGCCGAACATCACCTTCGGCGAGGGGTGCAGACCGAGCACGTCCTGCCAGTGCCGACCGACGTAGCAATGCGTCACTTCCGCCTGGCGGGCGTCGCGATAGATGCGCACGTAGGCCGAAGGATCAGGCTGCCCCGTCACCGGGTCGCAGAGCTGGTAACTGATCCGCAGTTCCAAGGTGTATGCGTGCACTTCCAGCACGTCGATAACGACATCCAGGCCGTTGCCACAGCTGGAAATCCAAGTGCCCGGTCGATCGAAGCGGCCCAGGTCGAGCATGCGCGCGATGCGCTGGTGATTGTCCGCGTACAGGCCCATCAGCCAGCCAAGGCGACTGAAGGAAGGCAACTCTTGCGGGCGAAACAGTGGCATGGCCCGATGCTAGCACGCACTGCTTTGCCTTCCGCAAGGGGCTTTTCACACGCTATTCAGAACATGTGACGCTGTATGCCGAACTGCGCCAACACCTTGCTGGCGATCTCTTCGATCGAGGTGTGGGTGGTGCTAAGGTTGGGAAGTTGCTCGGCCTTGAACAGGCGTTCGGCCTGGGCCACTTCCTTGCGGCATTGCTCGATGGTGGCGTAGCGCGAACCGGGCTTGCGCTCCTGGCGAATCTGCTGCAGGCGATTCGGGTCGATGGTCAGGCCGAACAACTTGCGCTTGTGCGCCTTCAGGCGCTTGGGCAGGCCTTC
The DNA here is from genome assembly GCA_966096795.1 of uncultured Gammaproteobacteria bacterium. Taxonomy (GTDB): domain Bacteria; phylum Pseudomonadota; class Gammaproteobacteria; order Xanthomonadales; family Xanthomonadaceae; genus Arenimonas. Next base: position 81,297 of record CBHTVR010000009.1, on the reverse strand, counting down.
GCCATCTAGATCGTCGTCGGTGAGCGGATAGTTCGCGGCCTTCACGCCGTAATGAAGTGCGAGGTACAGGCAGGTCGGTGTCTTGCCCGAGCGCGACACGCCGACCAGGATCAGATCGGCCTCGCCGTATTCCAGGTCAATGCCGTCGTCGTGGGTCAGGGCGTAGTTGGTGGCGTTGATGCGCGCCTCGTAGGCGTCGAAGTCCACCATGGCGTGGGCCTTGCCCATGCGCGGCTGGCGCTTGATGCCCAATTCCATTTCCAGCGGCTGGATAAAGGGCGCGAAGATGTCCAGCATCAGCGCGCCGCTGCCGGCCAGGATCGTGCTCAGCTCCTGGTTCACCGCCGAGTTCACCACCACCGGGCGCAGCCCGCTGCGCTCGCCGGCGGCGCGGATTTCGGCCGCGGCCGCCGCGGCCTTGTCCGGCGTATCCACGAAGGGAATGCGCAAGGTCTTGAATTCGGTGCCGCTGAACTGGGTCAGCAAGCTGTGGCCGATGGTTTCGGCGGTGATGCCGGTGCCGTCGGAGATGAAGAACACGGGGCGGGGCTGGGTCATGGGCGGGCCGCGGGCAAACCAGCGGGCATTGTGCCCCGGGATTTGCTTGTCCGGGGTGGCGCCGGGGCGGGATAATGGCGGTCTTGGCTTGCCGCCCTCCCCCTTTGGAACCCGAATGAGCGCCCACGTCCTTTGGCTGCACCAATTGCGACTGGCCGACCTGGCCCAGGTCGGCGGCAAGAACTCCTCGCTCGGCGAGATGATCGGACACCTGGGCGAACTGGGCGTGAGCGTGCCCGGCGGCTTCGCCACCACCGCCGACGCCTTCGCTGAATTCATCGAGTTCAATACCCTCACCCAGCGCATCTACGCCCGCCTCGACGGCCTGGATGTGGAAGACGTGGACGCGCTGGTGCAGGCCGGCCGCGAAATCCGCAGCTGGGTGATCCAGGCGCCGCTGCAGCCGGCGCTGGAAGCCGCCGTGCGCGAAGCCTATGCCGAACTGTGCAAGCAGGCCGGCAGCGCCGACATCGCCGTGGCGGTGCGTTCCTCGGCCACCGCCGAAGACTTGCCGGACGCCAGCTTCGCGGGCCAGCAGGAAACCTTCCTCAACGTCAGCGGCGTGGAGGACGTGCTGGTGAAGATCCGCGAGGTCTTCGCTTCGCTCTATAACGACCGCGCCATTGCCTATCGCGTGCACCATGGCTTCAAGCACGAAGACGTGTTCCTGTCAGCCGGCGTGCAGTTGATGGTGCGTTCGGACATCGGCTCCTCGGGCGTGCTGTTCACGCTCGACACCGAGTCGGGTTTCCGCGATGTGGTCTTCATCACTTCCAGCTATGGCCTGGGCGAAAATGTCGTGCAGGGCGCGGTGAATCCGGACGAGTTCTACGTCTACAAGCCGACCCTGAGCGCCGGCAAGCCGGCGATCCTGCGCCGCACGCTCGGCAGCAAGGCCATCCGCATGGTCTATTCGGATGCGCCCGGCGAGCGCGTGCGCAACGAGGACACGCCGGCCGATCTGCGCGCGAAGTTCTCCATCACCGATGCCGATGTCGAAGCCTTGGCCCGCCAGGCCCTGATCATCGAAAAGCACTACGAGCGCCCGATGGATATCGAGTGGGCCAAGGACGGCAACACCGGCAAGCTCTACATCGTGCAGGCGCGCCCGGAAACGGTGAAGTCGCGCGACAAGGTCACCCAGATCGAGCGCTACCACCTGGGCGCGCGCGGCAAGGTGCTTGTTGAAGGCCGCTCCATCGGCCACCGCATCGGCGCCGGCACCGCGCGCGTGGTGCGAAGCATCGAACAGATGAACCAGTTCCAGGCCGGCGACGTGCTGGTGGCCGACATGACCGACCCCGACTGGGAGCCGATCATGAAGCGCGCCTCGGCCATCGTCACCAACCGCGGCGGCCGCACCTGCCACGCCGCCATCATCGCCCGCGAGCTGGGCGTGCCGGCCGTGGTCGGCTGCGGCAATGCCACCGATAGCTTGTCCGATGGCGCGCAGGTGACCGTGAGCTGCGCCGAAGGCGACACCGGCTTCATCTACGAAGGCATCCTGCCCTTCGAAAAACTCGTCACTGACCTGGGCAACATGCCGCCGGCCCCGCTCAAGATCATGATGAACGTGGGCAATCCCGAGCGCGCCTTCGACTTCGCGCAGCTGCCGCACCAGGGTATTGGTTTGGCGCGCCTGGAGTTCATCATCGCCCGCCAGATTGGCGTGCATCCGAAGGCCCTGCTGGAGTTCGACAAGCAGACGCCGGAAGTGAAGGCGCAGATCGCGCCACTGATGGCCGGCTATGCCAGTCCAGTGGACTTCTATGTCGATCGCCTGGCCGAAGGCATCGCCACGCTGACGGCCGCCTTCGCGCCGCAGACGGTGATCGTGCGCCTGTCGGACTTCAAGTCCAATGAATACGCTGGCTTGGTCGGCGGCTCCAAGTACGAGCCGCACGAAGAGAACCCGATGATCGGCTTCCGCGGCGCATCGCGCTACGTGGATCCAAGCTTTGCGGAGTGCTTCGCGCTCGAGTGCCGCGCCGTGCGCAAGGTGCGCGACGAGATGGGCCTGACCAATTGCTGGATCATGATTCCCTTCGTGCGCACCCTGGATGAAGGCCGCAAGGTCATCGAAGTGCTCGAGCGCAATGGCCTCAAGCGCGGCGAGAACGGCCTGAAGGTCATCATGATGTGCGAAGTGCCGTCGAACGCCCTGCTGGCCGACGAGTTTCTGGAACTGTTCGACGGCTTCTCGATCGGCTCGAACGACCTGACCCAGCTCAGCCTGGGCCTGGACCGCGACTCTTCGATCGTGGCGCACCTGTTCGACGAGCGGAACGCGGCGGTGAAGAAGCTGCTGTCCATGGCCATCTCGGCCGCTCGCGCCAAGGGCAAGTACGTCGGCATCTGCGGCCAGGGCCCGTCGGACCATCCCGACTTGGCTGACTGGCTGATGGAACAGGGCATCGAGTCGGTCTCGCTCAATCCCGACACGGTCGTGGATACCTGGCTGCGTCTGGCCAAGATCAAGGCCGGCTAAGCCCCACGCATGGAAGCCTTCACCCGCCTGTTCGAAAGCTGGATGCTGAGTGCGATCTCGCACGCCTGGGTGCTGCGGATTGTGGTGAGTTTGGCCATCGCCTTCATCGGCATGTGGGCGGCGCGCTGGCTGGCGCGCCTGCTCGACCGCCTGATGGCGGAGCTGAAAGTCGAGGACATCATGCGCAATTTCCTGCGCAACCTCGCCTATGCCATCGCCCTGGTGATCGTGTTCATCGCCGCGCTGGACAATGCCGGCGTGCCGACCACCTCCCTGCTCGCGGTGCTCGGCGCGGCGGGCCTGGCCATCGGTCTTGCCCTGAAGGACTCGCTGTCGAACATCGCCTCGGGCGTGATGCTGATCGTGCTGCGGCCCTTCCACGCCGGCGACAGCGTGCAGATCGCCGGGCTCGAGGGCGTGGTGGAAAGCGTGCGCATCTTCCAAACGCGCATGCACACCGCCGACAACCGCCTGATCATCCTGCCCAACAGCCAGATCACCGCGGCGCCCATCATCAATTACACCGTGCTCGGCGAGCGCCGCGTGGACATCAGCGTGCCAATGGCTTTCGGCGAGGACTTCCCGAACCTGCGCGCCTCGCTGTTGGCCGTGGCCTCCGCCAACCCGCGCGTGCATGCCGCGCCCAAGCCCGAGGTGCTGGTGGTTTCGCTGGGCGAAGGCACGGTGTCGGTGCAGTTGCGGGCCTGGGTGGGCGCGCGCGATTTTTCTGCGGCGCAAGCCGAATTGCTTGAAGCCGTATTGGCCGACTATGCGCGCCGCGGCACCAAGGCGCCCTTGCCCAAGCGCGAAGTGCATGTGTTCCACCACGACGCCCCGCAGGGCGCGCATGCGCTGGACGAGTCGCTCAAGCCCAACCTTTGAATCAAGCCGGTCCGCCGCCCAGGCGACCCATGAACTTGCGGTAGTGCGCCAGCTCCGCCACCGATTCGCGGGCATCCGCCAGCGCGGTGTGATTTCCGGACTTCGCAAAACCATCCAACGTGGACGGCGCCCAACGCTTCGCCAATTCCTTCAGCGTGCTCACGTCGAGGTTGCGGTAGTGGAAGTAGCGCTCGAGGCGCGGCATGCCGCGCACCAGGAAGCGCCGATCCTGGCAGATGGAGTTTCCGCACATCGGCGATTTTCCCGCCGGCACCCAGTGGGAGAGAAACTCCACCGTCAGTGCTTCGGCCTGCCCCAGGCTGACTTCGCTGGCGAGCACGCGGTCCCATAGGCCTGACTTGCGGTGGGTGCCGCGGTTCCAGTCGTCCATCGCCTCGAGCCGTTCGATCGGGTGGTGGATCGCCAGTTCCGGACCTTCGGCCAGAACGTTCAAGTCCTGGTCGGTCACCAGGGTGGCGATCTCGATGATGCTGTCGCTGTCCGGGTCCAGCCCGGTCATTTCCAGGTCAATCCAGATCAGGCGGGTGTCATTCGAAGGCGGTGTCGAGCTCATGCGCTTGGGACAAGTCTTGGGATGGGCCATCATACCCGGGCCCGCTCCTGCCTGAGGTCGCGATGAATCCCGGCTCCGCCATCAACCACTACCAGATCCTGACCTCCCTGCTCGCCCCGGCCCTGCTGATGGCGGCCACGGGCTCGCTGCTGGTGTCGGCCAACAACCGGCTCGCGCGCGTGGTGGATCGCCTGCGTTCGCTGGTGGCGCAATGGGGCCACGCGCCGCCGGAGCGACGCGCCAGCCTGGACATCCAGATCGCCCGCCATCGCCGGCGCAGCCGCTACGTGCTGCATGCCTGCACCCTGCTCTACTTCGCCGTGGGCGGCTTTGTCGGCACCAGCCTGGCGCTGGCGGTGGATGCCTACAGCGGGTTCCGCCTGCCCCTGCTGCCGACGATGCTGGCGGTCGCTGGCGTGCTCTGCCTGCTGGTCGCGAGCTTTTACCTGGGCCTGGAAGTCAGCCTGGCGGTGCGCAGCTTCGACGAGGAACTGGACCTGGAAATGGTCCCGCGCAAGGACTGATCAACGCCGCTTGTTGCGAAAGTATTCGGTCAACTTGCGGCTGGCCTCATCGGCCAGCACGCCGCCCTGTACCTGCACGCGGTGGTTGTGGCGGGCATCGCCCAGCAGGTCGAACACGCTGCCGCAGGCGCCGGTCTTGGGATCGGTCGCAGCGAAGACCACGCGCGCCACCCGCGCGTGCACCATCGCCATCGCGCACATCGCGCAGGGTTCGAGGGTCACGTACAGGGTGCAGCCCAGCAGCCGGTGATTGCCCAGACGCGGGCCGGCCTGGCGCATGGCCACGATCTCGGCGTGCGCGCTGGGATCGTTCTCGGTGATGTTGCGGTTCCAGCCCTCGGCCAGCAAGCGGCCTTCGGCATCCACCAGCACCGCGCCCACCGGAATCTCGTCGTCCTCGCGCTCGGCGCGCTCGGCCAGGGCCAGGGCATGGCGCATCCAGCGCAGGTCGGTTTCGGCCTGTGCCTCGCTGGCTTGCGAATCGGGCGCAGCCACCGCCCTCACTCCCACTCGATGGTCGCGGGGGGCTTGCCGCTTATGTCATAAACTACGCGAGAAATACCACGCAACTCATTGATAATTCTGTTGGAACAAGTCGCCAAAAGGTCGTAAGGCAGCTCGGCCCAGTGCGCGGTCATGAAGTCCACGGTTTCCACGGCCCGCAGGGCAATGACCCATTCATAGGCGCGGGCATCGCCGACCACGCCCACCGACTTCACCGGAAGGAAGACCGCGAAGGCCTGGCTGGTCTTGTCGTACCAGCCGGACTTGCGCAGTTCATCGATGAAGATGGCATCGGCCTGCGCCAGCAATTCGGCGTACTCGGCCTTCACCTCGCCCAGGATGCGCACGCCCAGGCCAGGACCCGGGAACGGATGGCGATAGACCATCTCGCGCGGCAGGCCGAGCTCGACGCCGATGCGGCGCACCTCGTCCTTGAACAACTCGCGTAGCGGCTCGACCAGGCCCAGCTTCATGTCCTCGGGCAGGCCGCCGACATTGTGGTGGCTCTTGATGACATGGGCCTTGCCGGTCTTGCTGCCGGCCGACTCGATCACGTCGGGGTAGATGGTGCCCTGCGCCAGCCACTTCACGTCGCTCAGCTTGGCGGCCTCTTCGTCGAAGATCTCGACGAACAGGCGGCCGATGATCTTGCGCTTGGCTTCGGGGTCGCTCACGCCGGCCAGCGCGCTGAAATAGCGCTCGGCCGCGTTCACGCGGATCACCTTGATGCCCATGTGCTCGGCGAACATCGCCATGACCTGGTCGCCTTCCTGCCAACGCAGCAGGCCGGTGTCCACGAACACGCAGGTCAGGCGGTCGCCGATGGCCTTGTGCAACAGGGCCGCGACCACGGACGAATCCACGCCGCCGGACAGGCCGAGCAGCACGTTGTCGTTGCCGATCTTCGCATGCACGCGCTCGATCTGGTCTTCGATGATGTTGGCCGGCGTCCAAAGGGTCGCGCAGCCGCAGATGTCCACGGCGAAGCGGCGCAGCATGGCTTCGCCCGAACGCGTATGGGTGACCTCGGGGTGGAATTGCACGCCATACCAGCGCCGGCTTTCGTCGGCCATGCCCACGATCGGCACGCTGTCGGTGCGCGCGGTGACATTGAAGCCTTCGGGAATCGCAGTGACGCGGTCGCCATGGCTCATCCAGACATCGAGCTTGGGCGGCGAGCCGGCGTGGTCCTTCAAGCCGTCGAGCAAGGCGCACTCGGCGGTGACTTCCACTTCGGCCGCGCCAAACTCGCGGTGATGACCGCCTTCGGTCGCGCCACCCAACTGCACGGCCATGGTCTGCATGCCGTAGCAAATGCCCAGGATCGGCACGCCGGAATCAAACACCGTCTGCGGCGCGCGCGGCGAACCGGCCTCGGTGGTGGACTCGGGGCCGCCGGACAGGATGATGCCCTTGGGCGCGAAGGCGGCGATTTCGGCCGGGTCGTGGTCCCAGGCCCAGATCTCGCAATACACGCCGAATTCGCGGACCCGGCGCGCGATCAGCTGGGTGTACTGGGCGCCGAAGTCGAGGATGAGGATCTTGTCGCCATGGATGTCGGTCATCGGTTCCGGCTCGTCAGGGGGCTATCGGGTCGGGTTCAGCTGGCCCGGTAATTCGGCGGCTCTTTCGTGATCTGCACGTCGTGCACGTGGCTCTCGCGGGTGCCGGCCGAGGTCACGCGCACGAACTTGGGCCGCGTGCGCATCTGTTCGATGTCGGCGCACCCGACATAGCCCATGGACGCGCGAATGCCGCCGGCAAGCTGGTGGACGATATTGCCGAGCGGCCCGCGATACGGCACGCGACCTTCGATGCCTTCCGGCACCAGCTTGTCGGCGTCCGAAGCGTCCTGGAAATAACGGTCCTTGCTGCCCTGCTCCATCGCGCCCAGCGAGCCCATGCCGCGGTAGCTCTTGTAGCTGCGACCTTGGTAGAGCTCGACTTCGCCGGGGGCTTCTTCGGTGCCAGCGAACAGGCCGCCGATCATCACCGAACTGGCGCCAGCGACCAGCGCCTTGCCGATATCGCCGGAGTAGCGGATGCCGCCATCGGCGATCAGAGGGATGCGGCCCTTCAACACTTCGGCCACCATCGCGATGGCGGTGATCTGCGGCACGCCCACGCCAGCGACAATACGCGTGGTGCAGATGGAACCGGGGCCGACGCCGACCTTCACCGCGTCCGCGCCAGAATCCATCAGCGCCAGGGCCGCGTCGCCGGTAACGATATTGCCGCCGATGACCTGCACCTGCGGGAAGTTTTTCTTCACCCAGGCCACGCGATCGAGCACGCCCTGCGAATGGCCGTGGGCGGTATCCACCACCACCACGTCCACGCCGGCAGCGACCAGCGCTTCGATGCGCGCCTCGGTATCGCCACCCACGCCTACCGCAGCGCCGGCGAGCAGGCGCTCGGACGAGTCCTTGGCGGCGTTGGGGTTGTCGCGGGCTTTCTGGATGTCTTTCACGGTGATCAGGCCGCGCAACTCGAAGCCGTCGTTGACCACCAGCACCTTTTCGATGCGGTGCTTGTGCAGAAGCTGCAGCACTTCCTCGTCGCTGGCGCCTTCCTTCACCGTGACCAGGCGATCCTTCTTGGTCATGATGTTGCGGATCGGGTCGTCGAGCTTGGTTTCGAAGCGCATGTCGCGGCTGGTGACGATGCCGACCAGCTGGCCGCCGTCCACCACCGGCACACCGGAGATGTTGCGGGCGCGGGTGAGTTTGAGCACTTCGCCGATGGTGGTGTCGGGGCGGACGGTGAAGGGCGAGCGGATCACGCCGGCTTCGAACTGCTTCACCTGGGAGACGTGCTCGGCCTGCTGCGCGAGCGTCATGTTCTTGTGCAGGATGCCGATGCCGCCGAGCTGGGCCATGGCGATGGCCAAGCGGGCTTCGGTAACGGTGTCCATGGCAGCGGACACGATGGGCAGGTTGATTCTTAGGCCGCGGGTCAGCTGGGTGGCAAGGCTGACGTCCTTGGGCAGGACCGTGGAATGGGCGGGAACGAGGGAGACGTCGTCGAACGTCAACGCTTCGGCCTGGATGCGCAGCATGGGCGGCTCCGGGAACGGGAAGCGCGTAATTATAGCCGGTTTTGGACGGCGAAGTCGCCGACCCCGGTAGGCCTTACTGAATCAGGGCCAGCGACAGCCAGGGCCACCAGGTGATGATCAGCACCGACCCGCCCACCAGCAGGAAGAACGGGATGCAGGCCCGGGTCAAGGCCAGGATGCCGGTCTTGAAGCGATAGGCGGCGATAAACAGGTCCATGCCCGCCGGCGGCATGAAGTAGCCGATCTGCAGGTTGGCCAGCATGACGATGCCGAAATGCACCGGATGGATGCCGTAAGCCACCGCCACCGGCACCAGCAAGGGCGTCAGGATGACGATGGCCGAGAAAATGTCCATGAACATGCCGACCATCAGCAGCACCACGTTCAGCAGCATCAGGAACATGCCGCCCGAGTGCACGTAAGCCTTGCTGAACTCGAACAGCTTGTTCGGCACCTCCTGGTCCACCATCCAGTTCGACAAGGCCGTGGCCGCGCCCAGGATGATCAGGATGGCGCCGACCAGGCGCATGGCTTCGGACATCAGTTCGGGCAAGGCCTTGAGCTTGATCTCGCGCTTGATGCCGACCGTAACGATCAGCACGTACAGCGTGGTGATGGCGGCGGCTTCGCTGGCAGCAAACTGGCCCGAATAGATGCCGCCCAGCACGAGCAAGGGCAGCGGCAATTCCCAGCGTGCGTCCTTCACCGCGGCCCAGACTTCATTGAAGTCGAAGGCTTCGGCGCGCGGCAATTGCCGACCGACAATCATGGCGTGCACCGACAACATCAGGATCATCAACGCGCCGGGCAGCAGGCCGGCGAGGAACAGGTCCTGCACCGTCACCGCCGGCGTGGTATTGAGCTGGCCGGCGACGAAGCCGAACAGGATCAGCGGCAGCGAGGGCGCAAACAGCAGGCCCAGGCTACCCGATGACGTGACCAGGCCCAGGCTGTAATTCTTCGGATAGCCCGCGCGGGTCAATGCCGGATACAGGAAGGCGCCGATCGCGACGATCGTCATGCCCGATGCGCCAGTGAAGGCGGTGAAGAATGCGCAGGCCACGATCGCCACGATCGCCAGGCCGCCGGGCAACCAACCGAGCAAGGCCAGCGACAAGCGCACCAGACGCTTGGGTGTGCCGCTTTCACCCAGCAGATAGCCGGCAAGCGTGAACATCGGAATCGCCATCAGGCCCGGCTTGTCGCCGAGGCGGTAGTACTCGACGGCCACCGCGATCAGGTCATAGCCGGCCGCATGGAATCCCAGCAAGGCCAGCGCCGCAATCACCGCGAACAGCGGCATGCCCAACGCGGCCAAAAGCGCAACGCACAGGAAACCGATCATCCGTTCGCCCCCGGTTCGGGCGGTTCGGCGAAGGCCGCAATCACGAAGCGCAGGCTCATCAATCCAAAGCCGGCCGGAAACGCCAGCATCGGCCACCAACTCGGAACACCCGGCACGAAGTCCGCGGGTACTTCGCGTTCCAACCCGACCATGCCCCAGCCATACCAGGCAAGCACGCCGCAGATGAAAGCGGTGACCAGTTGCGTCAACATCCAGGCAGCGCGATGCAATTTGGGTGGCAAGATTCGCGGGAGCGCATCAATGCCGATGTGACGATGCGAACGCGTGGCGCCCAGCGCGCCGCCCAAAGCCAGCCACAGCAAGCCCATGCGGCTGACCGGCTCGGCCCATTCCAGGCCGCTGTGGAAAAAGATGCGCAGCCCGATCTGCACGAGCGCCAGCAGCAGCAGGCCCGACAACAGGCCTGCCAGCAACCAGTCCTCGACGCGGTGCAGGCCGCGCAACACTCGGTTCGGCACTCAGTGCGCTCCGGAAGCCTTGCGCAGGGCCAACAGCATGGGCGTGGAAATACGCTGGGCCGCTTCCATGTCACGCGTCACCTGGGCGCCGACCTGGCGCCAGCGCGCGGCTTCGGCCGGGTCCATCGGCGACACCACCAGGCCCTGCTTCTTCATCGCGGCCAGCGCCGCGGCATCGTCGCGCTTGATGTTGGCGTCCACGCGCTGGCCAGCCTTGCGGAAAGCGCCTTCCAGGATGGCCTGGTCGGCCGGCGAGACCTTCTGCCAGGCCTTGAAGTCCATCACCACATAGCCGACCACGAAGCTCAGCGGCAGGTCGAGCATGGTCTTGAGCTTGCCATGCCATTGCAGCGCCACCGCGCCGGCGGGTGTGTTCGCCACCGTGTCCACCAGGCCGGTCTGCAGGCTGGTGAAGACATCGCCCAGCGGCAGCAGGATGGGGCTGACACCGCCGAGCTTGAAGGTGCGCTCGGCGATCTCGTCGTTCTGCGGAATCCACAGCTTGGCCGCAGCCATGTCGGCCTTGTTGCGCAGCGGCTTGGTGCTCATCAGGTAGGCGAAGCCGACGTTGGCGGCGGTGAGCATCTTGATGCCCTTGCCTTCGAAGCCCTTGGCCAGCAGCGGATCCACCTGCACACGCGCCTTCTCGAGCTGCGACCAGTCGTTGAACTGGAACGGCAGGCTGTAGATGGCGGCATCGGGATAGAGCGTGGCCAGCTCGCTGGAGGTGAGCACGCCACCCTGCAGCTGGCCGAGCTTCATCTTGCGAATGACCACGGTGTCGCTGCCCATCACGCCGCCCGGGTAGTACTTCACCTGCACGCGGCCCTGTGTGCCGGTCTGCACTTCGGCGGCGGCGGCGCGCAGCTCGCGCATCCAGGCCGAGCCGTCGGGCGCGAGCGTGGCGATCTTGACGACCTGTTGCGCGCTGGCGGCGCTGGAAAGACCGAACGCCAGCAACAAGATCGGCAACAGGCGGGAATACATGCGCTTCATCAGAAATAATCCTTGCCGCTTTCCAGCAGCTTGCGGGCGCGGTCCTGCGCCAGGGTGTTGGTGAGGGTGTAGCCCGGGGCCTTGGGATCTGCGGCCAGCACTTCATTCAAGAGCCGGTCGTGCAGTTCCTGGTCGAACACCAGGCGGGCATAGAACTCTGCATACAACGTCTTGGCATACAGATTGCGGCCGCCGGAAATGGCGATCGCTTTTTCAAAATCCTGCTTGCCAACTTCGGGCTTGCCGCCGATGGCCTCGGGGCGCAATGAATTGAGCACGCCCAGGTAAGTCCAAGCCTGGCCCTGGTCGTGGTTCGGGTCCAGGGCGACGACGCGCTCGAGCAGGCTTTGGATCTTCGGCAGGTCGGCAATCGCGCCCCACTCTTCCGAATTCGACTGCAGGTAGCCGGCCCAGCTCGACGCCAGGATGTACATCAACTCGGTGTTGCTGTCCGCCGCGACCACGGCGGCGAATTGCTCGGGGTCTTTCTCCATCGCCGCGCACAAGGGCGCATCGCTCAGGCAGGTGGCCTGGCTGGCGTAGCGAAAGGATTTGCCGGAGAGGCGCTTGGCGCGCAGCTTGTCGTCACCGGTGAAGTTGCCGGCGTAGGCGCCGTTGAGCTTGGCTGCGGCCAGCAGCATGCCGGCATTGCCCTTCTCGCCCGGCTTCTGGCCGGCGATCAGGCTGTCGAGCAGAAGCAGGTAAGCAGGCAGGCCATCGCGCACGGTGGCGGGGTCTTCGCTGTCGAGCACGGCGGCGCCGAGATTGCGCGCGAAACTGTCGCCGGCCTTCTGCACCAGCGAAGCGCAGCCACCGGCGGACAGGGCCAGCAGCAGTGGCATCAGCAGTACCAGCGGCTTCGCGGGGGATTTCATGCCGGGCCAGTATCCCATGCGTTCATTGCCGCGGCGCGTCGGCCGCGTCAGCGGCTTCGAGCGTGTTCTGCATCAGGGTGGCCACCGTCATCGGGCCGACGCCCCCGGGTACGGGCGTAATCCAGCTGGCGCGCGCGGCGGCGGCGTCGAAACCGACATCGCCAACCAGGCGGCCGTCGTCCATGCGGTTGATGCCGACGTCAATCACCACGGCGCCCGGCTTGATCCACTCGCCCGGAATCAGTTCCGGGCGTCCCACCGCCACCACCACGATATCGGCCTGGCGCACCTGCGCCTCGAGCACCTCGCGCGGGGTGAACTTGTGGCAGGCCGTGGTGGTGCAGCCGGCAATCAACAACTCCAGGATCATCGGTCGGCCGACGTGATTGCTCACACCCACCACCACGGCGGTGGCGCCGCGCACCGGGCGATCGGTATAGGCCAGCAAGGTGGTGATGCCACGCGGCGTGCAGGGCCGCAGGCCGAACTGGCGCAGGGCCAGGTGGCCGACGTTTTCCGGATGGAAGCCGTCCACGTCCTTCAGCGGATCAATGCGGTGGATCAGTCCGCTGGCCTCGCGATGGCCCGGCAGCGGCAGTTGCACCAGGATGCCGTGGATGGCGGGATCGGCGTTCAGGCGATCGATCAGCGCGTACAGGTCGGCATCGCTGGTGTCGGCCGGAAGGTCAAAATCATGGGCCTGGATGCCCACCTTCTTGCAGGCCTTGCGCTTGTTGCGCACGTACACCGCCGAGGCCGGGTCTTCGCCCACCAGCACCACGGCCAGGCCGGGGCGCGCCTTGCCCGCGGCCACGCGCGCTTGCACGCGCCGCGCCAGGTCGTCGAGCAGGGCGTCGGCGATGCGCTTGCCGTCCAGGATGCGGGCCGTCATGTCCTTCCTTGCCGTCGATGCCGGTGCCGCGCAAACGTCACTGGCGCACAATGCAGCCTGGTCGCACTCCCCGCGCCCAGCCTTTCGACAATTATCCCCGAAGCCGTCCCTGCCCCGCCATATGAACGAAGACATCGAATTCCAGGCCGCCGCCTTCCGGCGCCTGCTAAAGCACCTGGACCTGCGCAAGGACGTGCAGAACATCGACCTGATGACCCAGGCCGGCTTCTGCCGCAATTGCCTGGCGGACTGGTACCGCGAAGCGGCTGAAGCGGCCGGGCGGAGTCTTTCGAAAGACGAGGCGCGCGAAGCGATCTACGGCATGCCCTTCGCGCAATGGAAGGCGCTGTATCAGCCGGAAGCCACGCCGGAACAACTGGCGGCCTTTGCGGCCGCCAGCAAGAAACACGAATAGCTTGAAAGCCCGGCGCCGGCATCAAAGCCGACACCGAACCGGGTCAGGCGGCCTTGCGGCGGCGCGCCGCGGGGCGCTTCTTGGCCGGTGCGCGGCGCGCCTTGGCCTTGGGCAAGGCAACGCCGAAGCGCGCCAACACGGGAGCGATCACCGGGGTGATGCGGGCCTGAGCCTGTTCACGGAACTTCGCGGCCTGCTTGCCGATCGCGCCGGCCTGCTTGCGCAGCCCACCGGCCTGGTCCTGCAGGGTCGAAGCCGCGGCCTGCACCGCTTCCTGGGTGCGCTCGCGCAGGGCGATGACGCCGTCGAAGCCATTGGCGCAAGTCTGGATGAACTGCTTGCGGCCCAGCGAAACCGCGCCGATGCCGGCCAGCAGGAAGTCGCGGGGCTGGGTAGTGCGACGCGCGGCCGGCGTCGTGCGGCTGGAAGTCTTGCGGGCCATGGGAAACCTCGTTGCGGATGGGGCCGGGGAAGCGGCCGGGGATGGGTCGTATTGGAGTCTTACCGGCAGCCCTTGAGTTTTCACACTACTGTTTGAAACGCGCGCATTAAACGGGCCTTGCGTATGGGCCCGGACCGGGCGATGCTCGCGCCAGCACCGACTCCGGGAGTGGAACCATGGCGACAAAGAAGGGCGGCTGGGCGAAGTATCCGCACGATGCCAAGGCCTTCGATTACGCCGGCGACAAGCTGGCCAAGGCCTGGGCCGTGCTTCACGCCGGCGACGGCGAACCTTTCCCCGACGACAAGCGCGCCGCCGCGCTGATCAAGGCGGCAGGAAAAAAAGCGCCCAAGGGTCTGGATGCCGCCGCGCTTGCCACCGCCCTGCAGGACGCCTGGCGCGCTTTCCACCGCGGTGATTTCCAGCAGGCCTTCGAAGCCGGCGAGGCGCTGGGTCCGGTCGGCGCCTCGGTCGCCATCAAGGCCATCGGCATCCACGCCACCCACCTGGTGGACGATGAAGACGAGCAGCTCAAGCGTTACGACACGGCCGCCAAACTAGCGGATGAAGCGGTCGCCGCCCTGCCGGGCGAGGCCAACAGCCACTACCGCCAGGCCTTCGCCTGGGGCCGCTACAGCCAGCTGATCAACATCGCCAAGGCCCTGAAGATGGGCCTGGCCGGCAAGGTGCGCGCGGCGCTCGACCAGACCCTCGCGCTGAACCCGAAGCACGCCGAAGCGCACACCGCGCTGGCGCTCTACCACGCCGAGATCATTTCCAAGATCGGCGCGCTGATCGGCGGAATGACCTACGGCGCGAAGGCCTCCGAGGCCGAGAAGCACATTGCGCAAGCGCTCAAGCTCACGCCTGATTCACCGATCGCGCATATCGAGCAGGCGAACCTGTTGCTGCTATTGCATGGCGACAAGAAGGAAACTGCCGCGGCCAATGCCTATGAGAAGGCCAGCAAGCTCAAGCCGCATGACGCGATGGAAGCGCTGGATGCGGAGTTTGCGCGGGCGCAGATTGAGTAGCTGCCGGGGCTGAAAAAGCAAAAAGCCGACGCTGGGTCGGCTTTTCGAAGTGCCGGGACGAGGTGTAGGGTCCAAGGCACGCTGTTGGTGGGCGGTACAGGGCTTGAACCTGTGACCCCTGCCGTGTGAAAGCAGTGCTCTACCGCTGAGCTAACCGCCCGTAGAGAGCGCGAATTTTACGGAGCGGGCCGGTTCCGGTCAACCGCGGGCGTTTCAGGCGCCGCCAGCCTCGGGCTTGAGCCATTTGTCCATGAAGCTGGCGGCGGGCTCCGGCCGGCCGAAGTAGTAGCCCTGGGCGAAGTCGCAGCCCAGCGCCTTCAGGGCCTCGGCCTGGCCCAACTCCTCCACGCCTTCGGCCGTTGTCTGCAGGCCCAGGCTGCGGGCCATGGCGATGATGGTGGTGACGATGGTGTGGTCGTCGGCATCGGTGAGCATGTTGCGCACGAAGCTGATGTCAATCTTGATCTGGTCGGCGGCGAAACGCTTGAGGTAAGCCAGCGAAGAATAACCGGTGCCGAAGTCGTCGATGCTCAGGCCAAAGCCGGCCGCGCTGAGCAACTCCATCACCTCCACCGCGCGCTCGGGGTCGGCCATCATGCTCGACTCGGTCAGCTCGAGTTCGAAGCGATCCGGATCCAGCCCGGCCTCGTGCACGATCTCGAGCAATCGCCCGACGATGTCCGGGTCTTCCATCTGCAGGGCCGACACGTTGATGGCCACACGCCCGTCCAGGCGCATGCCCTGCTCTGCCCAGGCATTGACCTGGCGGCAGGCCTCGCGCAGCACCCAGTCGCCGAGCGGGCCCATCATGCCGCGCTCTTCGGCAATCGGAATGAACTCGCCCGGGCTCACGAAGCCCAGCACCGGATCGATCCAGCGCAACAGTGCTTCCGCACCCATCACTTTGCCGCTTACCAGGTCGATCTGCGGCTGGTAATACAACTTCAATTCACCTGCTTCCATGGCGTGGCCGAGCTTCTTGGCGATGGTGAGGCGCTTTTCGAGCTCCACGCCCATCTCGGCCTGGTACAAGCGGTAGCCGCCACCACTGGCTTTGGCCTGGTACATGGCGATGTCGGTGCGCTTGATCAGGTCTTCCGATGTCTGGCCATCGGCGGGATAGAAAGCAATGCCGATGCTGGCGCCAACGCTGTAGGGCTGGCCCATGAGATCGAGCGGCTCCACCAGCACGCGTTGCAGGCGACTGGCAATGCGCACGGCGGTCTGGTGGTCGGCGCCTTCTGCGATCAGCACGAATTCGTCGCCGCCCAGGCGCGCCAGGGTTTCTTCCTTGCGCGACACCTGCTGGAAGCGCTTGGCCACTTCCGCCAAGGCCAGGTCGCCGATCGCATGGCCCAGGCTGTCGTTGATTTCCTTGAAGCGGTCCAGGTCCAGAAACAGGATCGCGCCATTGCTGCCATGGCGGCGCGAGTTCGCCAGCGTCTGCTCCAGGCGATCGAGGAACAAGGCGCGATTGGGCAAGCCGGTCAGCGAATCGTAGAAGGCCAGCTGCTCGATGCGCGCGGCCTGGATCTTCTGGTCGCTGACGTCGCTGAGGATGCTGATGTAGTGGCTGAGCGCGCCGCCAGCATCGCAGACCGAGGCCACCGACATGGCCAGCGGATAGGCATCGCCGTCTTTCTTGCGCCCCCAGACTTCGCCGGCCCAGCGGCCGCTGGCGGCCAGTGCTTCAGCGCGGGCGCTGCGGGCGGCACCGTCGTCGCGCGAAGGATCGATGATCGCCGGCAACTTGCCCAGCAGTTCGGCGCCGGTGTAGCCGGTGAGCTGTTCGAAAGCGCGGTTCACCATCAGCACGCGGTTGTCCACGTCGGTGACCATGATGCCTTCCAGGCTTTGCTCGAACACCACCTTGGCCAAGCGCCGGTCTTCGTGGTCGCGGGCGCGTTCCAGCGCGATGGCGGCGAGCCCCGCCGAGCGCCGGATCATCTCGACATCGCGTTCGCGCGGCGCGCCCGGTTCGCGTCGGTAGACCGCAAAGGTGCCCAGCACGCGTCCTTCCGAAGACAACACCGGGTGCGACCAGCAGGCGTGCAGGCCGGCGCGCTCGGCCAAGGGCCGCCACGGAATCCAGTTCGGGTCCTCGGAAATGTCCTGGGTAATGCACATCTCCCCGGTCCAGGCCGCCCTGCCGCAAGTGCCAACGTCCGGGCCGATCGGGGTGCCATCGATCGCCGCCACGTAGAAAGACGGCAGGCTCGGCCCGGCGCCGTGCACCAGGCGCTTGCCGTCCGGCGACAGCACCAGGATCGAGCAGAGCATGCCTTCGCTCTGGCGTTCGGCGAAACGCGCCAGGGTGTCCAGTACCTCCGCCGTGGCCGACTCGGTGCTGATCATGGCCAGGATTTCAGCGTAATGGCGTTGCCATTCCTCGGCGCGGCGGCGCTCGGTGATGTCCTCGATCTGGGAGATGAAATGCCTGGCGTTGCCGCCGGCGTCGCGCACCACCGACACGGCCAGGTTCACCAACACCGTGCTGCCATCGCGGTGGAAGTAGCGTTTCTCCAACTGGTAGCTGGGAATGTCGCCGCGCACCAGTTGCTGCAGCAGGTCCAGGTCGGCCTGCAGGTCGTCCGGGTGGGTAATGTCCTGGAACGTGCGGCGCAGCAGTTCTTCCTCGCTGTAGCCGACGATGTCGCTCAAGCTGGCATTGACCTTGAGGAACTGGCCATTGCTGCCAACCATGGCCATGCCGATCGAGCTGTGGTCAAACGCGCTCTTGAACTGTTGCTGACTCTCCTGGAGGGAGTCTTCGGCGCGCTTGCGCTCGCTGATGTCCTGGATCAGGCTCAGGCTGAACCGGTGATCGCCCAGTTGCACCAGGCTGCCGCTGTAAAGCACCGTGAACTGCTGGCCATCGCGCCGGCGCATGCGCGCCTCGAAGTTCTGCACCGAACCCTGCCCGGTCAGCAATTCCAGGTAACGGTTGCGTTCCTCGAGATCCACCCAGACATTGAGCTCGGTCGAGGTCTTGCCCATGATCTCGTGCCGTTCCCAGCCGAAGGCCTGCACCGCGGCGGCATTCATCTCCTGGAACTTGCCTTCCGGAAAACTGAGAAGACAGATCAATACCGGGCTCTGGTCGAACACGCTGCGGAAGCGTTCCTCGCTTTGCAGCAGGAACTCCTGCGCCTGCTTGCGCTCCACCGCCGCCGCCACCTGGTCGGACACGAAGCGCAGCAGCTCCTTGTGCCGTTCGGTGTAACGGGCGGTGCCCGAATAGGTTTGCACCGTCAGCACGCCGATGGTGCCGCGCGCGGTCTTGAGCGGCACGCCCAGCCAGTCGATGCCATTGGTGCCAATCAGGTCCACGGCTTCGACCAAGGACAGTCGGGTTTCTGTGGTGTCGGGTGACAACAGCAGGGGCTCGCCCGTGCGCAGCACCACGTCCGTCAGCCCGCGCCGCTCGGACATCGGTCGCGGCTCGGGGCGCGGATCAACCTCGTCCACCCAGTACGGAAAGGTCACCACGTCGCTGCTTTCATCATGCAGGGCGACGTAAAAGTTCTGCGCCGGCATCAGCTCGCCAATGATCTCGTGGATCTGCCGGAACATGCCCTGCAAGTCGGGCGAGGCATGGGCAGCTTCGGAAATACGGTGCAGGGCCGATTGCATGGCGCGGGCACGACCGCGCTCGCTGCCGTCACGCACCAGCCCTCCGGCCAGCCACTGACCCTCGCCTTCAATCTCGAACAGGCCGATCTCGACGGGAAATTCGTGGCCATCCGCGTGCAGGCCGATGGTGTCCACTGGCGACCACTCGAGGCGGCGTTGGCCGGTGTCAATGTAGTGCTGCATGCCGCGCGTGTGCGGGCGGCGCAGTCGCTCGGGCTGGAGGCTGGCCAGCGCTTGTCCGGCCATGCTTCCTTCAGGCCAACCGAACATGCGTTCGATCGCAGGATTGGCGTAGTGGATGCGGCTGTCCGCGTCGATCACCAGCAAACCATCGGGCAACGAATGCCACAGCTGGCGCGGTGGCGCCTGCCGGAGTGGGTCGATTGTGTGTTTGGCGTCCTTGGTATCCAAACCTTGGCTCGCTTCGGGCAGGCCCGCTTCGTGCCGACTCTACTCCCAATGCACGCGAAGGTGGCGATTCGGGAAGGACATGCCCGTCACAAATCGCGGGGAAATCAACGGCTTTTGCTGGTCCGCATCGCCATGACGCGCTCTGGCGCACAGAATGAATCCGATCGCGCATCGGCCCAGAACGTCTGGAACACCGCGTGCTGGGGAATGCCGCCATCGAGCAATTCACCGGGCTGTACAAACGGCAACAGCGCCGCCCAGGACCGCACCTCGGTCGCGGAAACGCGACGAATGATGTGCTCAGGCCCCAATTGCCCTGGATGCTCCAGCCCCGCAGCGGCAATCAACTCGCCCAGGGCTTGCAGGGTGTTCTCGTGGAAATGGAACACGCGCGTTGCCTTGTCCTCGGGCACCAGCGCGCGCTGCCTGCGCGCATCCTGCGTGGCCACGCCGGTCGGGCAGCGATCGGTGTGGCAGCTCATGGACTGGATGCAGCCGAGCGCAAACATGTAACCGCGCGCGGCATTGCACCAATCCGCGCCCAGGGCCATGGTGCGGGCGATGTCGAAGCCGGTGATGATCTTGCCGGCCGCGCCGATGCGAATGCGGTTGCGAAGATTCAAGCCGACCAAGGTGTTGTGGACCAGTAGCAGGCCCTCGCGCAGCGGCGTGCCGACGTGGTCGGTGAACTCCAGCGGCGCCGCGCCGGTGCCACCCTCGCCGCCATCCACCACGATGAAATCCGGCAGGATCTGCGTTTCGTGCATGGCCTTGGCGATGGCGAACCATTCCCAGGGGTGGCCGATGGCCAGCTTGAAGCCGGTCGGCTTGCCGCCCGACAACTCGCGCAGGCGATCAACGAACTTCAGCAGGCCCACCGGATTGTCGAAAGCCGAATGCCGCGCCGGCGACACGCAGTCCACGCCCGCCGGCACGCCACGCGCCGCGGCGATTTCCGGCGATACCTTCGCGCCCGGCAACACGCCGCCGTGGCCGGGCTTGGCGCCCTGCGACAGCTTCACCTCGATCATCTTCACTTGCGCAGGCGCGGCGTTGGCGGCGAAGCGCGCCTCGTCGAAACGTCCTTCGGCATCGCGACAACCGAAATAGCCCGAGCCGATTTCCCAGACCAGGTCGCCGCCATTCTCGCGGTGGTACTGCGAAATCGAGCCCTCGCCCGTGTCCTGGTAGAAACCACCGCGGCGCGCGCCCTCGTTCAATGCGCGAATGGCATTGGCAGACAGGGCGCCAAAACTCATCGCCGAAATATTGAAGACACTGGCCGAATACGGCTGCGCCCTGCCCTCGCCGATGGTCAGGCGGTAGTTGTGGTCGCTGTGCGGGCAAGGCTGGATGGAATGGCTGATCCATTCGTAGGTGTCGGAATAGACATCGAGCTGGGTGCCGAAGGGGCGCTTGTCCAGCGTGTTCTTGGCGCGCTGGTAGACGATCGAGCGCTGCTGGCGCGAGAACGGGCGCTCGTCATTGTCCGATTCGATGAAGTACTGGCGAATTTCCGGGCCCAGGCTTTCCAGGAAATAGCGCAGGTGCGCGAGCAGCGGGTAGTTGCGACGCAGGGTCTGCGGCTTCTGCAGGAGGTCGGCGATACCGACCAGGGAAAGGACGCCGGTGAACACGGCCGGCCATGGCCAGGAGTCGTATAGGACCCAGCCGGATACGGTGGCAAGGAAGAACGCAAGGCAGGCGGTGAAGGCCCAATATCGTGTCGGCAACATGAGGCGACCCTTCCGATGGTGCCGTCAGCATACCGGGCGCCGGGCGCATTTCCCCAGCCTGCGCTATGACTATTCGAGCAGTTCTGGCGGAAACTGCATGCTGCCGTCGAGAATCCGCTCGATCGCATGCGCCTGCAAACCATACTTCTTGGAAAAGGCCGCCGGGTTCGCTTCCAGCTCCCGCATCAACGCAGCTTGACGATCTTCGCGCGCAGCCTGCCTGGCCTCCTCCTCTCGGCCAAGTTCGTATTTGAAGGCGTGCTGGCGGCCGTCAATGCCCTTGTAGGTGGCCACAGGTGGGCGGGATTTGCTGTGGGCGACTTCAGCTTGGCGCAATGCCGCGATTTCGGCCGGGCTGGCGCTTTCTATGGGCGGCGGCCTGGGCGCGCCGGGGAAAGTGAATTGGTTCGACGGACGCGCGGGCACCGGCGTAGCCGAAGCCGAATCCAAGGCCGGGCTGTCCAGCGTGGCTGGGGCTTCAGTCGCCGATGCCGAAGGGGGGGAGCGCTGCAGCCAAAACCAGACGCCTACCAGCATTGCTGCAGCCAGGGGCAAGATGCCTCGCTTCAAGCCCGCCATTTCAACCTCCTTGTACGAAAAAAAGCCGCGCGATGTGATCGCGCGGCCCGGGTGCTGCGTGCCGCCGTATCAGAAGTCGTCCGGCAGGTAACCAATCACAATCGGGCGGGTCATGCCAGCACCGCTATAGCAGCGCAGCCGGGACTTGTCGTCGCCGAGTCCGTCGCGGGTGCCCATCTCGACCGTCCAGATGCCGTTACCGCCGTTGCCATGCGCGGACTTGTCACCGAGGTAGAACTTGTCGACAAACTTGACGTTGTCTCCGCCGCCCACGATGTTGCCTTCCGGATCCTTGATCTGGATTTCCGATTTGTCCGCGCCGTCGCCGATGATCTGGCACTCGAAGAAGTCCGGGTGCTTGAGGAACACCGCGTACACCGCCTTCTGGCCAGCGGGGATTACGAACGGGCCGCCCAGTCCGTTGTCGGACTGGCTGATCGCATACAGGTGCGACTGGTCGTCCGGGGCTACCGTCTTGGCAATGCGGAAGTCCGCATCGAAGTCGGTATTGTTCTGCACTGTGCAGAACGCCGAGAAAGACGGATTGCCTACGTTGCCGGCAGCAAGGCTGAACTCTGCCCGTACGTTGGAATAGTCGCCTGGGAGCGCGCCCAAAGTGGTGAACACATCAAGCAGGCGCAGCGTGTCGTGGGCGCCGAGCGTAAAGGTGTAGGGAGTGCCGACTGCAGTATTGGTGCTATCGAACAGGGACAAGCTCACGTTCACCGGCTCGCCGACCGACGATGCAAAACAGTTGCTCTGGTAGCCCGGAGCCGCGGCATCACGACGCAGACCGAGCACAACACTGCGGCCGATGCTGTTGCTGAACTCCGCGAGCGGGAAGCCCTCGACCGAGAAGCCATTGCCGGTGAAGCTCTGCACTCGGGTATAGGCGGCGATCGGGTGCGGGTCCTTGTTGTCCGACTCGACCAGGCGCAAGGTGCCGTAGTTGGATGCGCCAGAGAAGCTGCAAATATCCGCGATGTCGAAGGACACCGTGCGTCCGGCCGGAATATTGTGCGAGCCGCAATCCAGCGGGACACCGCCGTCGGCGGTACCGATCGCGCCATAGAAGGTCGCGTCCACGCTCACGGTGCCGCCCGGATTGTGCACGAACAGCGTCGTGTGAAAGGTGCCGGTACTGGCAATCAACGGAACATGGATGATGGACGCGAAACCATTCGGCGACTGCGCCGCAGCGATTCCACTGTAGGCCAAGCTGGCAAGCGCCAGCATGCAGACCTTGGAAAGAATCCTTTTCATTTCCTGGAACTCCTGTGTGATCCGCCCCCCGGCGGCACACGGAACATAGCAATTGCCTGGAAATATATAGAGTTACATTGGCACTAGGCCCAGACAGTAGCTTTGCCCCATAGGCCGGGCGGACGGACAGTTCCAGCGGATAGATGGCAAGCCGGTCCAGGAATGGCGGCGAGAGATGGTGCCCGGGGTCGGACTCGAACCGACATGGCCTTGCGGCCGGGGGATTTTAAGTCCCCTGCGTATACCATTTCGCCACCCGGGCCTGCGCCCATGGTGCCGCATTGCGCGGCGTGGGGAAATGGAGGCCAGGGTCGGAATTGAACCGGCGTACGCGGCTTTGCAGGCCGCTGCATGACCACTCTGCCACCTGGCCGGTGACTTCCCGAAAAAGAATACCGCAAAGCACGCGGACCTGATCGGAAAAAACATCGCCCCGAAAAAACAAAACCCCGGCGACGGGGTTTTGGAATTCTGGAGCGGGAAACGAGACTCGAACTCGCGACCCCGACCTTGGCAAGGTCGTGCTCTACCAACTGAGCTATTCCCGCGGGGAACGCCTATTTTTCTCGAAATGGCCGGTGCTGTCAACAGCGAATGGCCAATTCAGCCCCGCTTGCGCATCGAAGGCCAGGCCGCATGCAGGTAATCCCAGCCCGACCACAGGGTCAGGGCCGCGGCAAAACCCAGCAACCATTCGCCAATCAGGAAGATCGGCAGGCCCAGCAGCGGCTCGCGGAAGATCAGGCAGCTGATGGCCGTCATCTGCACGATGGTCTTGAGCTTGCCCAGGCCTGCCACTTTCACCAAACCATGGTCGCCCATCTGGGCCATCCATTCGCGCAGAGCGGAAATGGTGATTTCGCGACCCACGATGACCGCCGACAACAGGGCGATCGGTACGGTGTGATGCCACTGCACGATCAGGAACAGGGCCACCGTGACCGCCAGCTTGTCGGCCACCGGATCTAGGAAGGCGCCGAAGGCCGAGTACATCTGGAAACGCCGGGCAATCCAGCCGTCGAGGATGTCGGTCAGCGCGCCCACCACGAACACGGCGCAGGCCAGCACATTGCTCCAGCGATTGCCCCAGTAAAAGCACAGCACCAGCACCGGGACCAGGACGATGCGAAACAGCGTCAGCATCGTGGGAATGGTCAAGTTCACGGCGTCTCCGTCGTCGCTTTGGCGGGGGTTTCGAGCCCGTGTAGTGAAGCATAGATGCGCCCGGCAAGGGCAGCGCTGACGCCTTCGACCCGGGCGATTTCCTCGGCACCCGCCTCTTTCAGGCCGGCCAGGCCGCCGAAATGCTTGAGCAGGCTGGCGCGCCGGCGCGGGCCAATGCCCGGGATGTCCTCGAGCCGGCTGGTCTCGCGCGCCTTCTGGCGGCGGCCGCGGTGGCCGGTGATGGCAAAACGATGGGCTTCGTCGCGCACCTGCTGGATCAGCTGCAGGCCGGGCGATTCCGCGCCGGGACGGATCTCGCGGCCATCGGGGAACACCAGGGCCTCGTGCCCCGCGCGGCGCTCCTCGCCCTTGGCCACGCCGAGAAATGCCACACCGACCACCCCCAGCTCCGAGAGCACCTGTCGCGCCTGGTCGAGCTGGCCGATACCGCCATCGATCAGCAACAGGTCGGGCAACACGCCCTCCTCCAGCGCCCGCTTGAAACGGCGCTCCAGAGCCTGGTGCATGGCCGCATAGTCATCGCCCGGGGTAATGCCCTGGATATTGAAGCGCCGGTATTGACCGCGCACCGGACCTTGGCCATCGAACACCACGCAAGACGCCACCGTTGCCTCGCCCATGGTGTGGCTGATGTCGAAGCACTCGATGCGTTGCGGCGGCGCCGGCAAGTCCAGCAACTCCTGCAGCGACTGCAGGCGCCGTGCCTGGGCCGCGCTGGAACTGGCGTGGGCCTGCAGCGCGTGCTCGGCATTGCTGCGCGCCAGCTCGAGGTAACGCGCGCGCTCGCCGCGTACGCCGGTCTTGATCTCGACGCGCCGACCCGCCTGCTCGGTGAATACCTTCTCGAACAACTCGCGCTCGGCAATCTCGTGGCTAAGCACGATTTCGCGCGGCGGCTTGCGGTCCAAGTAGTACTGGCCGACGAAGGCCGAGAGCACCTCCTCCGCTGACTCCGCGCCATTGAGCCTGGGAAAGAAGTCGCGCGTGCCCTGGTTCATGCCATTGCGGAAACTCAGCAGCAGCACGCAGGCCGATGCGGGACTGAAGGCGCAAGCCAGCACGTCCATCTCCACCTGTTCGCCCTCCACGTACTGGCGCGCCTGTACCTTGCGGATGCCGGCGATGGTGTCGCGCAGGGACGCGGCTTGCTCGAACTCCAGGCGCTGGCTGGACGCTTCCATGGCCTTGCCCAGTTCGTCCACCAGTTCGCTGCTGCGGCCATCCAGGAACAGGGCGGCGCGGCGCACGCTGGCGTCGTAGTCGCGGGTCGCCACCAGGCCCACGCAGGGCGCGCTGCAACGGCCGATCTGGTGCTGCAGGCAGGGCCGGCTGCGGTTGCGGAACACGCTGTCTTCGCAGCTGCGCAGCTTGAAGATCTTCTGCATCAGGTCCATGGTCTCGCGCACCGCCGGCACGCTCGGATACGGGCCGAAGTAGCGGCCGGGAATCGAGCGCGGCCCGCGGTGGAACGCCAGGCGGGGCCAGGTTTCCTCGGTCAGCAGGATGTTCGGGTAGCTCTTGTCGTCGCGCAGCAGCACGTTGTAGCGCGGTCGCAGGCTCTTGATCAGCTGGTTTTCCAGCAGCAGGGCCTCTGCCTCGGTGCGCGTCACCGTCACCTCGACCCGGGCGATCTGCGCCACCATCAGGGCAATGCGCTGCGAGGGCTGGTCGGCGCGGAAATAATTGGCCACGCGCTTTTTCAGCGAATTGGCCTTGCCGACGTAGAGCACGCTGCCGTCGGCGGCGATCATGCGGTACACGCCCGGCGCGCTGGTCAGTTCGCGGACGAATTCCTTGCCGTCGAAGGGCGCGGGGGCGGCGGCTTCAGTCATGGTGGCATTATCGCGCAGGATGCCGCGCTCGAGGCCAACGGCGGCTCGCGCGCCTGTGGCGGCCGCCTTATGATGCGACTTTGCGAAACCGATGCAGGGCCATGACCGAGCGACCCGAAGACGCCTTGCTGCCGATCTATGAACGGGCCCTGGGCCAGTTCGGCGATACGGCCCAAGGCGCACTGTGGCCGAACGAGGCCGACCGCCGCTTGCGCTTTGACGTGATGCTGGACCTGCTCGACAGCGCCGACCGCGGGCCGACCGTGCTCTGCGACCTGGGTTGTGGCACGGGCGAGCTGCTGGCACGCATCCGTGAACGCGGACTGTCCCATGTCCGCTACATTGGCGTTGATCGCTCCATCGTCGCCCTGGAACTGGCACGCGCCAAGTTTCCGGATGCCGAGTTCCTCCTGCTCGACGTGAACGCCGAAGGCGCCGACCTCGCCAAGCTCGAGTGCGACTATCTGGTGGCGAACGGGCTGTTCACCTTTCGCCAGGGCCTGAGCGAGTCGCAGATGCGCGGGTTTCTCGAGCGCAGCATCGGCAACGTCTGGCCCCGCGTGCGCCGCGGCATCGCCTTCAACGTGATGTCCAAGCAGGTGGATTGGGAACGCGAAGACCTGTTCCATGCCTCCATGGACGACATGGCCGCGCTGCTGCATGGCTTGGCCGGGCGGCGCGTGCGCCTGCGTGCCGATTACGGTCTGTACGAGTACACCTGCTACGCCTGGCGTGGTGAAGCGCCGAAGGCGCAGCCAATGGATGCCCGCCCCGACGCCGATCGCACGGTGCCGGTATTGCGCCCGCAGCTGGCGCGGGCCGAGTCGCTGCTGCCCTATCTGCGCCGGATGGATGCCAGCCGCGTGTATTCCAACTTCGGCCCTCTGGTTCGCGAGTTCGAGGCGCGCATCGGCGCGCAACTGGGCTTGCCCGCGAATTGCGTGGCCTCCGCCGGCAGCGGCACCGCCGCTATCGCCGGCGCCATCCTGGCCAGCGCCGGGCGCGCGAAGCCGGCCAAGCCGCTGGCCCTGATGCCGGCCTATACCTTCGTTGCCACGGCCGTTGCCGCCCGCGAATGCGGATTCGACCCGGCGCTCGCGGATGTTCACGCGGACCGCTGGATTCTGGATCCCCAAGCGCTGCTCGAGTATCCACATCTGGATCAGGTGGGCGTGGTGGTGGTGGTCAGCGCCTACGGCCGGCCGGTGCCGCAGGCCGACTGGCTGGCCTTCCGGCAGCGCACCGGCATTCCCGTTGTGATTGACGGTGCCGCCAGTTTCGAAGCGCTCTGCCATGCGCCGGCGGCACACATCGGCGCACTGCCCGTCGCGTTGAGTTTCCATGCCACCAAGAGCCTGGGCACGGGCGAAGGTGGCTGCGTGTTGAGCACCGACGCCGAGCTTGCGGCAAGCGCCACGCAGGCGATGAATTTCGGTTTCCGGCATTCGCGCGACAGCGGCAGCGCCAGCATCAACGGCAAGATGAGCGAATACCACGCCGCCGTCGGGCTGGCCGAACTCGACGGCTGGGAGCACAAGCAAGCGGTCTTTGCCGGGGTGGCGGCCGAGTATCGTCGCCAGGCGATGGTGGCTGGTCTCGATTCGCGAGTGTTCACGGCACCCGATATTTGCTCGAGCTATGCGCTGTTTGAAAGCGACGATGCGGCGCAATCGCAGCGGGTCCAGACGGCATTGCAGGCGCAGGGCGTCGAGTTCCGCTTGTGGTATGGCCTGGGCTTGCACCGCCAGAGTTATTTCGCCGACTGCCCGCGCCCGGGCTTGCCGGTGACGGACGATCTGGCGCCGCGGCTGATCGGCCTGCCGATGGCCCCGGATCTGTCGTCGAAGCAGATTGAGCGCGTCCTGCGCGCATTGGCATCGGGCTTGTGCTGAACGCGGGCCAGACCTTGCCGGCAGGCTTGGTGTCCGAGCAGACGCTACGTCTGGCGCGCGCGCGCCATGTCTATTCGCAGCAAGCCTTGAAAGAGGCCTTGCTCGCCGCGATGCCACGCGACGCTGCGTTCGAGGCTTATCGCCTGGCGGTACAGCAGCCGGGCGCGCGACTGCGCGCGAAGCGCCTGCTGCGCTTGCTCGATGCGGCGCAGGACTTCGCGGCATCGCTGCCGGCGATGGATGCCGGCGGCGACACTTTTGTCGTGGCGCCGCCCCAGGTGTTCGGAGAAGGCAACCAACGCCCGCTGCAAGGCCGGCAACGGGCGCGCTACCTTGCCTGCTTCGCGGACGCGCGCATTCGCTCGCGATCCTCCGCGCTGGAGTTCGAAGATGCCATCGCTTTCGATGTCGAGGCGGTCGAAGCGGCCGGCATGGACGATCGCCTGAACCTGGATCCCGCGCTGTTCGCTGTCGAGGGGCCGGTGGCTTACACCATCGACAGCGACGAACCGGTGCTCGAGATGGCCGAAGCCTTCAGCCTGGTCGGCAGCCATAGCTGGGCCTTCGGCCATTGGATGTGGGAATTCCTGCCGCGCTATCTCGCGGCTTGCCTGGCGGGCCTGCCGAAGATGCCGGTCGTGGTGGATGCGGGCATGCCGGCGCAGCATTACCAATCGCTGCAGGCCCTGTTGCCGCCGGGCAGCGAAGTCATTGAGCTGCCCGCGGGAAACCGGGCGCAAGTTGCAAGACTTTGGGTCGCGCCCACGCCGATGTACATGCCGCAGTTCGAGCGCATGAACGAGCGCTTCCGATGGGATCCTCTGGCGGCGCATCCGCAGCGCTTCGCGCAGTTGCTGGCGGAGATGAACCAGCGCCTGCAGGTCGCGGCATCCGGCCCCGCCAAGCTGTACTTCGCCCGTCGCGAACATCGCCATCGCAAGCTCGACAACCACGCCGAGATCGAAGCAATGGCCGTGGAGCACGGCTTCGAAGTGGTCTATCCGGAAGACCTGCCCTTCGCCGATCAGGTCGCGAGGGTACGCGCTGCCCGCCACATCATCGGCCCGGAAGGTTCGGCGATGTTCCTGGGCTTCTTCGCGCGGCCCGGCACCCGCGTTGACATCCTGAATCACCCCTACACAGCCGGCTTGCCCGTACTCACCGGCTTGCTTGAGGCTATCGGACTGGACGTGGCGGTGCTGACCGGCCCGGCGACCAGCCGCAACGACGAGTTGCCGCACTTCATTGACTACCGGATCGAGCCGGAACAGTTCGCGGCCTTCCTCGATCGGGGTACCGCGCGTTGAGCCTGCTTGCCCATGTTGGCGTCAAGGACGAGATCGAGTTGCTGCCGCGCTGCGTGGCGCACCTGTTCGCCATCGGCGTGGACCGCATCATCGTGACGGACATGGGTTCCACCGATGGTTCATTGGAATGGCTGCAGCAGGAGAGCCTGCGCCAGCCGATTCAGATCCTGCGAATGGACGATCGCCAGCCCGACAGCCTGCAGGCCTGGTGCACGCGGGTCACCGAGGCAGTGCTGCGTGCCGATGCAGACTGGACGCTGTTCATTGATGCCGACGAGTTTCCCCTGCCACGCAGCGGCCGCATCCAGGATTGCCTGGCGCTGCAAACGGCGGATGTGCTGATCCTGGATCGCTTCAACGTGCCGCTCGGCCCCCATGGCCCGCGCCTTCCCGACGAGATTTCCCCGGCAAACCATGCGCGGATCCAGATGCTGGTGACCCCGGTGCCTGACCTGCACGATCAACTGGCCGCAGGCGCCGACATTCCCTGGATCCGTGGCGTGCCCGGGCCGAAGGTACTCGCGCGCACTCGCCTGATCGGGCAAGTCGCCATCGGCGGGCATGACATCGAAGCCGCCCCCGGCTCCACGCCGCGACGCGCACGACCCGATGACCTGATCA
This sequence comes from uncultured Gammaproteobacteria bacterium, assembly GCA_966096795.1. Classification (GTDB taxonomy): domain Bacteria; phylum Pseudomonadota; class Gammaproteobacteria; order Xanthomonadales; family Xanthomonadaceae; genus Arenimonas. The sequence goes on along the minus strand of CBHTVR010000009.1, from coordinate 51,772 downwards.
TCGCCCACCTGCCCTTCAGCACGCGTGCGCGTTTCCAGTCCAAGGTGGCGAACCTGGCCGGGGCCATCGCTGCCAACGAGAGTTTCTTCGCCGGACGCATCGGCTGGCATTGGCAACGCTGGCTGCGGCAGTGGCGGGCCGGCGAGCTTGACGCCGAGTTCGATCGCCAGGTCTTCAGCGATGCACTGCTGCAATCGCTGGCTGAGGCCGGCGTGGCGCAGGACGCCGCGCAGTGGTTTGCGCGCCGCGCCGCCGGGGAGCCGCGGCCATGAACGCGCGCCCGCTCAAGCGCATCGCCGTGATGCAGCCCTACTTCTTTCCCTATGCCGGCTATTTCCGCCTGTTCGCCCAAGCCGATGAGTTCGTGATCCTGGATTGCGTGCAGTTTCCACGCACCGGCCGCGTGCACCGCAGCGAGATTGCCCACGATCGCGTTGGCCCGCGTCGGCTCACCCTGCCCCTGGCGCGGCAAGTGCGTCACACACTGATACGCGACCTCCAGTTCGCCGAGGGCGCGCGCGCCGAACTCGACCAACGGCTCTCGGTCCTGCCCGCGCTGCGGCGCGCCAGCCATCCGACGGCCGAGCGGCTTCGCGCCCACCTGTTTGCGCCGCTGCCCGGTGTCGTGGATTTCCTGGAAGACGGGCTGCGGCTTTGCTGCAGCCTGTTCGGTTTGCAGGCGCCCATCGTGCGAAGTTCGAGCTTGGACATTGCCCCCGCACTGCGTGGCCAGGCGCGCATCCTGGCAATCTGCCAGGCGCGCGAGGCCACCCACTACCTCAACGCCCCGGGCGGGCGCGAGCTCTATGCTCCCGATGCCTTCGATCGCGCCGGTATCCGTCTGGAGTTCCTGCCGGCGTACGCGGGCCCGCACGTGCACTTGCTGCCGACGTTGCTGCGCGATGGCGCGGGCCCCATCGCTACGGAGTTGGCGAATGCACCAAGGATCGAGCCGCCGTGAGCGATCAGGAGCGCAATGCCGACCCGACACCCGCGCAAGCAGCACTCGATCTGGCCGAGCGCTACCGGCGCGAAATATCCGAGTGGGGCCACCTGCCCGCCGCCATGCGCCTGAAGCAATCGGCAGTGCAGGCGCTCGGCATCGAGGACGCATTCCAGCTTTCGCGACGAAGCATCGCCCTGCCCCAGGCCGCACGCTTGCAGAAGCGCCGCCTGCGCAGCCTGGCGCAGGTCGCCGAACACGAGGCGGCGCATTACATGCGCCTGTGGCCGGCGCGCGAACGCTTCGATCGTCCGCCCCTGCGCGTCATCGGTCCAGGCAACCACGGCGCAATGCCCGGCACGGGGCGCTCGGCCTATCTGTGCCGGCTGGAGGATGTGCTGGTGCGCTCGCGCTCCGCACTGGTGCTGCGCGGCGACGAGGCGCTGATGGATTTCGAGGGCGACGAGTACGCCGGCGTCCAGGACCTTCCCGCTTTCGACCCGGCGGTGCTGCACGGTGACGCCGGGCACCTGTGGACCTTCGAAGCCGACAATCCGGTGCCGCGCATCGAGGAAGGCTTTCACCTGCTGGCGCGAAACGCCGTGGACTTCGGCCATTGGCTGACCGAATACCTGCCGCGCTACGTTATCGCGCGCATGGCGGGCTTGCCGGCCTCGGTGCCGGTTCTGATTGATCCGGTGCTGCCGGGAAACATGCGCCAGGCCCTGCAGGATCTCTTGCCTGCTGAAACCGAGGTCATCGCCCTGCCTGCCTTCGAGCAGCGCCGCGTGGGCCGGCTTTGGGTGGCGTCGAACCCCAACTTCAGCGCGTTCTATCCGGCAAACTGGGGTCCCGAAGTCTGGTCGCAGGTCGGTAACGACCCGCAGGCGATGGCGCGAATCCTGGAAGCCTGGCTGGCGCTCACCGGCCCCGCGCTGGCCGAACCGACCGGCATGGATCGGATCTACCTCGCGCGCAAGCCGGGCAATGCCAAGAAGCGTCTCCTCAATCGCGCAGACATTGAAGCGCTGGCCGTGGCGCGCGGTTTCAGCATCGTCTATCCCGAGGATCACTCGATGCTTGAACAGATGCGCATCGTGCAGCATGCGCGGCAGATCATCGCGCCGGAAGGATCAAACGCCTTGCTGTCCTGGTTTGCTGGCGCGGGCACTCGCGTCTGCCTGCTCAGCCCGCCGTACACGCTGCCGCTGGTGGAGTTCAACGCCATCCTTGGCGAACGCGGCATTGGCCTGGACGTTATCACCGGGCCGGACGTGGATGCAGGCAGCGACGAGTTCTGCGGCTTCTGGAATGACTACCGCATCAAGCCGGCAACGTTGGAGCGATTGCTGACGATGGAGTGGCGCCTGCCATGAACACCATCCCCTACGATGCCTGGGCCGACTGGTACGACATTGGTGAAGGCGACCGCAGTGGCGACCTCGCCTACTACTTGTCGCTGGTCGAGGCGCCGCTGCAGTCGGTGCTCGAGTTGGGCTGCGGCACCGGCGTCATCGCCGCCGCCATGCGCGCAAAGCTCGCCGGGCAACAGCCGGGCGCGACAATCCGCGTGGTCGGCGTGGACCAGTCGGCGGCGATGCTGGAACTGGCCCGGCAGCGAGACGCCGCCGTGGATTGGCGCCTGGGCGACCTGAGCATGGCGCCGGGCGATGATCGTTTTGAGCTGGTGTTCTGCGCCTTCAATACCCTGCAGTTCATGCTGAGCGACGACGACCTGCTGCGCGCCTTCGTCAATGCCCGCGAACGATTGGCGAGTGGCGGGCGATTTGCCTTCGACCTGTACCAGCCCAACCTGCCGTACCTGCGCATCGCGCGCAGCAACAGCCTGGGCCGGCGCATCGCGCACCAGGGCCGCACGCTGGAAATCCGCGAAGACGCGCGCTACGAAGAAGCCGCGCGCATCCTGCAACTGGATTGGCGCCTGCTCGATGCCGCCAATCCCGGCGAGATCCTGGCGGCGACGAGCTTCCGCATTCGCCAGTATCCGGCCGAGGACATACTGCGCTTGCTGGCTCAAGCCGGACTGCGCGTGCTCGAGCGCTACGGCGACCTGGGCCGCGCTCCGTTCACCGCGCAATCCAAGAAGCAGGTGCTGATTTGCGCAGCGGACTGAATACCGCGGGCGAAGTTGGCCTTCAACGCTGCATCGATGCTCAGCGCGGTGCCCGCCACGGCGGAAAATAGGCGCTGCCCTGTGCCGCCACGCCTGCGCTGAAGCAGGCCGCCCGAAAGCGATCGGCATCGAAGACCTGGCGCAGGGCGAGGGTCGGCGCCAGCCGGGCGCCCAGGCGTTGCTTGAATTCAGACAGCCCGTCACCGGCGGTAATGCCGCCACCGAGATTGAGAGTGTGCACGCCCAACTCGCGCAGGCGCAGGGCGCCGCCCCAGTACAGTCCGCGCGAGTGCTGGCGGCCTGCGTCGGAGGAAGCGCTGAGGAAGCTCTCGGCCCTGCCATTCGCGTGCAGGTACAGCATCGCCGCCTCAATTTGCCCGTCCGGACCTCGGGCTCCCACCAGCACTGCGCCGGGCGCCTGCAGCAGGGCGCGCAGTTCGCACTCCCCGTAGGCGTAGACCGGCGCAATCGGATGCGCCTTGAGGAAGTCAGCGTAGAGGCGGCAGAAGTGCGGCAGGACTTGCGCAGCATCCCAACACAGGCCTGGCGTTTCCCGCTGCCACTTGTGCAGCAGTTGCCGATGCTTGGACGACATCCCGCCGAGCAGCTGCGCGGGCTCGGGGCGCAGGTCCCAGCACCAGCATTCGCGCGCCGCACCCAGCCACGGCTCGAAGCCGGGCAGTTGCGCACGCCAGTATTCCGGGCCCTGGAACGGCGAAAGTTGCACGAACGCAGCGGTCGCGCCTTGCTCCTGCCAAAAGCCGTTCCACGCCCGTGTCGTGTCAGCCGCTTCGCCATGCAGCGCGAATCCGGCGAAACCCAAGGGCGTCACCAGGTCGGCGCCCTGCGTGCCCGGCCGCAAGGAAATCACACAGGCCGAGCGCCCGCTCGGGCCTTCATGCGCCCACAAGCTGGTTTCCAGGCCCGTGACCGACGCCGCGGCGGCCGCGTATTCCGGGCGGTGGCCGAAGCCATGCTCGAGGCCCTCGATGGCTTGCATCCACAGGCCAGGCTGCGAAAGCGCAATCAGTCGGGTGCTTGCGGCCATCCGGCGGCGGCGCTCAGGCCGCGCCGGCGGTCAGGCTTTGCCAGTGCGCCCGCGCGCGCTCCAAATCGGCTTCGCTATCCACTCCGGGCGGAAACGGCGCAGGCGTGATGTCCACCGCGATGCGATAGCCGGCTTCAAGCACGCGCAATTGTTCCAGCGACTCGGCCAACTCCAGGCTCGAAGGCGGCAGCGCGGCGAAACGCGCGAGAAAGCCGGCTCGGTACGCATAGATGCCGATGTGGCGCAGGCTTCCGGGCGGCGGCGCGCTGACGCGGTCGCGGGCGAAACGATCGCGCTGCCAGGGAATCGCCGCGCGGCTGAAATACAGGGCGAGGCCATTCGCGTCCAGCACCAGCTTCACGGCATTGGGATCGAACAAGGTGTCGCTGTCGGTGATGGGCGCAGCCAGCGTCGCCATCTCGGTGCCCGCTTCGGCCAAACGCGTGGCGACGGCGCGGATGCCTTCCGGCGGCGCGAAGGGCTCGTCGCCCTGCAAGTTCACCACGATCTCGCGCTCTCCCCAGTTCAACTGGCGCGCGCATTCGGCCAGGCGATCGGTGCCCGAGGCGTGGTTCGGATCGGTCATGCACACCGTCACCGGCAGGCCCTGCACGGCCTCGGCGATGCGCGTGTCATCGGTGGCCACGACTACCTGGCGCGCGCCTGCAGCCAGGGCGCGGCGCGCCACGTGCACGATCAGCGGCTCGTCGCCGATCAGGCGCAGCGGCTTGCCCGGCAGTCGGGTAGCGGCGAAGCGCGCGGGAATGGCAACGATGAAATCAGGTTCGGGCATGGTGCGCGCGCAAGCTCTGCAGGAGTCGGGAATAGAAATCTTCGGGCAAGTCTGCTTCCACCGGAACCACCCAGGCACGCTGGCCCAGGTCCAGGCCGCGGCAGTTTATCGCGTCCTTCTCGGTCATCAGTATCGGACCCTCCATTCCGCGGAAGTCGTCGGCTGCATAGGCATGGTGATCGGGAAAGGCGCGGCCTTGCACCTGCAAGCCCTGGGCATGCAGCGCGTCGAAGAAACGTTGCGGATTGCCAATCCCCGCGACGGCCTGCACGGCCACGCCAAGGAAGGAATCCAACCCGCGCTCCGCGCCGCCATGCAGGGGCCGCGCGAGGCCCAGGCGCAGGCGCATCTGGCTTTCGCCCTCACCCGCCTGGCCGCCATTGACCACCTTGAAGTCGCAGCGCCGCGGCGGTTCGCGCAGCGGACCGGCCGGGATGATCAGGCCGTTGCCATAGCGGCGCTCGCCATCAACGACTTCAATCTCGATATCGCGCGCCAGGCGCCGATGCTGCAGGCCGTCGTCGGCGATCACCAGGTCACAACCCGCAGCAACCGCAGCCTTTCCTGCCGCCAGGCGATCGCTGTCCACGAACACCGGCAGACCGGTGCGCTCGAACATCAGCCACGGTTCGTCGCCGCTTGCGGAAATGGCAGTGTCGCTGGCAACGCGCACGGGCGCCTGCGAACGGCGGCCATAGCCGCGACTGATGATGCCCGGGCGATAACCATCCTGCGCCAGCCTGAGCGCCAGCGCGATGACCAGCGGCGTTTTGCCAGTGCCACCGGCCGTGAAGTTTCCGACGACGATGACCGGCACCGGCAGCGCTTCAGGCGTTTCCTGGCGCAGGGCCGACACCATGCGGTACAGGCCGGCCAACAGGCGCAGGCCCACGCCGGGAACTTCGCCGCCGTACCACTGGCGCAGCAGCCAGCGCTCCAGCGCGGCCTTCACCCGGGCTCCGCCTCCTCGCGGAATTGCATCCGGTGCAGGCGCGCGTACAAACCGCCGCGTGCCAGCAATTCGGCGTGCTTGCCCTGCTCGACCAACTTGCCCTGGTCCAGCACCAGCACCTGGTCGGCGTGCTCGATGGTGGAAAGCCGGTGCGCGATGACCAGCGTGGTGCGATCGGGAATGAGGTGGTTCAGCGCGTCCTGCACCAGTCGCTCGGACTCGTTGTCGAGCGCGGCGGTGGCCTCGTCCAGCACGAGGATCGGCGCGTCCTTCAGCATCGCGCGGGCGATGGCCACGCGCTGGCGCTGGCCGCCGGAGAGCAGGCCGCCGTTTTCGCCGATGTGCGTGTCCATCCCCTGCGGCAAGCGCTCGATGAACTCGCTGGCATTGGCGGCATCGGCGGCCTTGCGCAGCTCGGCCGGATCCGTTCCCGGGCGCGCATAGGCGATATTGGCGGCGATGCTGTCGTCGAACAGCATCACCTGTTGCCCGACCAGGGCGATCTGCGCGCGCAGGTCGGACAAGGGGTACTCCTGGATCGGCACGCCATCGAGCAGGATGCTGCCGGCGCTGGGCGCGTAGAAGCGCGGCAGCAAGCGAATGAGCGTGGACTTGCCGCTGCCCGAACGCCCGACGATGGCGGTGACGGTGCCGGGCCTGGCGTGGAAACTCACGCCGTCCAGCGCTGCCGAATCCTGGCCGTGGTAGCGCACCGACACATCGCGGAACTCAAGCTCGCCGCGTGAACGGGCCAGGGCCCGGGTGCCGGCGTCGGTTTCGTCGGGCTCATCAAGCAAGGCGAACAGGCGCTCGGCCGCGGCGATGCCGCGCTGCACCGCGCTCTGGATATTGGTGATGCGCTTGAGCGAAGGAATCAGCGCCATCATCGCCATCATCAGGGCGACAAAGCTGCCGGCGCTCATGCGACCCGCGGCGGCTTCGCGGCCGGCGACGATCAGGATCACCGCAAGCGCCACGGCCGCCAGCATCTGCACCACCGAGGATGCACTGGCGCGGGTCGCTTCCACTTTCAGGTTCAAGCGCAGGTTGCGTTCGGCCAGGGCGCGGTAGCGTGCTTCCTCGAACTCGCGGGCGCCGTAGATTTTCACTTCCTGCTGCGCGGAGAGCACTTCCTCGGCGGCCTGCGCCATGCTCGCCACGCCGGTCTGGATGCCGCGGTTGATGCGCCGGTAGCGCGCGCCCACGTAGCCCGAGATCGCCGCGATCAGCGGCGCCACCACCAGCATGGCCAGGGTCACGCGCGGGCTCTGGTAAAGCATCACGCACAGCAGCGACACGATGGTCAGGCTGTCGGTCACCACCACCTTGATGGCTTCGCTGGTGGCCTGGGTGACTTGCTCGGTGTCGTAATTCAGGCGCGAGACCAGGGCCGCGACCGGCTCGCGGTCGAAGCGCTCGCTGGGCAGGCGCAGGTATTTCGAGAGCACCGCCAGGCGCAGGTCGCGCACCACGCTGCGGCCGGAACGCGCCATGCCGACATCGGTCACCCAGGTCGCCATGCCGCGCATCACGAACAGGCCGACGATGGCCAGCGGCAAGGTCCAGCGCACGTCCGGGTTATGGGCCACAAAGGTCTGATCCACCATCGGCTTCATCAGCGAGGTGAAGGCAGCGGCAGCGCCTGCTTCCACCATCATGCCCAGGCCCGCGGCGGCGAGCAGCCAGCGATACGGGCGCGCATACGAGAGCAGGCGCCGATAGGTGCGCCAGGGCGAAGGCGCGGAATCGCTCATTGCTTGCGCGGCTCGGGCATGGTGGCGATGGACAGCTTCTGGAAACCGAGCTGGCCGAGCGCATCCATGGCCGTTACCACGGACTGGTGCGGGCTGCGGCCATCGGCGCGCAGGATCACATGCTGGCTGCGGTCATCGCCGGCGACGCGGGCGATGGCTTCCTTCAGCGAACCGACATCGCTGCGCAGCACTTCGCTGTTGCCGACGAAATACTTGCCCTCCATGTCCACCAGGATGATCAGTGGCGTGCCTTCATCGGGCACGGCACCGGCCTGGGCGTTGGGCAGCTGCAGTTTCAGCGCGGCGCGCTGGTTGAAGCTGGTGGTCAGCACCAGGAACAGGATCAGGCAGAACAGCACGTCGATCAGCGAGATCAGGTTGATCTCCGGGTCGTCGGTGCCGGCGGACTGGCTGCCGAGTTTCACGCCTCGCCCCGCTTGGCGCGCGCGGGCTTGGCCGCGGGCAGGATGCCTTCGTCAATGGTGTCGAGCAGGGCGATGGCCTGCTTTTCCATTTCGATGACGTATTCGGCGATGACGCCGCGGAAGTAGCGGTGGAACATCACCGCCGGAATCGCCACGCACAGGCCGGCCGCGGTGCAGATCAGGGCCTGGCCGATGCCGCCGGCCAGCTGGTTCACGTCGCCCACGCCGGTGGTGAGGATCTTCAGGAACATCTCGATCATGCCGAACACGGTGCCCAGCAGGCCCAGCAGGGGCGAAACGCTGGCGATGCTGCCCAGCGTGTTCATGAAGCGCTCCATCTGGTGCACGACATGGCGGCCGACGTCTTCGACCCGCTCCTTGATCAGCTCGCGCGGGCGGTAGCGTACGTCCAGTGCCGAGGCCAGCACCTCGCCCAGGGGCGAATTGCGGCGCAGCACGTCGATATGTTCGGGGTCGAGTTGGCGGCCGCGGGCCCATTCACGGACCTCGGCGCCCAGGCCTGGCGGCAGGATTTCCTTGCGCCGCAGGCTCCAGAAGCGCTCGATGATGATGGCCAGGGCCAACACCGCCAGCAGCAGGATCGGCACCATCACCGGTCCGCCCGCCTTGATCAGTTCCAGCACGCCTCACCTGTTCGCGGTTGCAGTGCCCGTAGCATAGCCTGAGCCGGTACCGGCCGGCTCCCGCCAGTAGCGTGGCCGTTCAATCCGCCTTGCGCCGCGCAGTTCTGCACCCGCCGGACCCAGCCTGAATTCCAGGAAGCCCGAGCCGGTGGTCGTCAGGGTCTGCGCGCCGGCATCGCGCCATGCCTGAACCACGTCGGCCTTGGGCAGGCCCGAGCGATTGCCCTGCCCCACGCTGAACACCGCCCAGCGCGCCGCCACCGCGTGGATGAATTCGGGGCTGGAAGACCGACGGCTGCCATGTTGCGGAACCAGGACGAGGTCGGCCTTGAGCAGGGCAGCTTCGCGGCCGACCAGGCGCGCTTCGACCGGGCGGCCAATATCACCGGGTATCAAAGCGACATGGCCGCCCGCTTCGATGCGCAACACGCAGGAACTGTCGTTGCGCAGATACGGAAACAGCGCCGGCGGATGCAGCACGCGAAAGTCCACGCCGTCCCAGTGCCAGTGCTGGCCGGCTTCGCACAGGCCCATGCCCGGGCGCGCCCAGCCTTCCGGACCCAGCACGCGGGTACCGGGCCAGGCGCGAAGCACTGCGTCCAGGCCACCGGCGTGGTCGGGCTGGCCATGACTGATCAGCACCAGGTCGAGGCGCGTCACACCGAGGGCGCGCAAAGGCGACACCGCGGCAGACTCGGGCAACTCGGCGCCGCGCATCGCGCCGGCACCGGTGTCGTAGAGCAGTCGATGCCGTGCGGTGCTGACGAGTACCGCCAGGCCCTGCCCGACATCAAGCACCTGCACCTGCACTTCGCCTGGCTCAGGAAGATCGCGCTGCGGCCACAGCAGGGGCAGGAACAACAGGCAGGCCAGCGCCCGACCCGGCGCGACGCGGGGAAGCAGGCACCAGGCGGCGCCGATGCAGGCCAGCGCCACCGCCAGCAGCGAGGGTTCGGGCAGCCACACCGTCGCGGCGTGCCACGAAGCCATGGTTTCGAGCAGTTGCCACAGCGCCTGCATGGTCGTTGCCGAAAGTTGCCAGAGCCACGCAGCCAGCGCAGGCGAAACAGGCTGTGCCAGCAAGCCGGCCAAAGCCAGCGGCACGACCACCAGGCTGATCAGCGGCACGCCGAGCATATTGGCGAGCGGTCCTGGCACCGACACCTGCCCGAAGAACCAGGCGGTCAAGGGCAGTAAGGCCAGCATGGCGACAAGTTGTGCGCGCAGGAAGCCGCGGGCCATGGAAACGCCATCGGCCCGCGGCAGGCACCAGATCAGCCAGCCCACGCCAGCGAAACTCAACCAGAAGCCCGGCGCCAGCACGGACAGGGGATCGAACAGCACGATGCCAACCAAGGCCAGCGCGAAGCCGTCGCGAGCGCGCTGCGGCCTTCGCAGCAGGCGCGCCAACAGCAGGACAGCGATCATCAGCAGCGTACGCACCGTGGGCAGGGCGAAACCTGCGAGCGCGGTGTAGGCACAAGCCATCAGCAGCGCGGCGAGCGCACTGCCCTGCGGCCGCGGAAGTCGCCGACCGAGGCCCGGCAACAAGCGGTACAAGGCCGAGGCCAACAGCGAGCCCAATCCCGCGACCAGGCCGACGTGGAAACCTGAGATCGCGATCTGGTGGGTAAGACCCGTCGCGCGCAGCACTTCCCAGTCGCGCTGCCCCAAGCCTCGCGTGTCGCCTACAGCCAGTGCCTGCACGAAACGTGCGCGGCCATCGGGCAAGGCGCGCCCGATCGCCGCCGACAATCGATCGCGCAAGGCGTCCACTCCCCCGCCCGCTGCCAACACGCGCGCGGACCGCGGCTCGCGCACATAGCCTGTGGCAAGGATGCGCTGCGCAAAGGCCTGGCGTTCGGAATCACGGGTGCCAGGATTGAGCGTGCCAGTCACTGGCTTGAGCCGCACGGCCAGGCGCCAGCGACTGCCTGGTTCCAACTCGCGCGGCGCGCCACCATACCAACCCAGGCGCACGCGACCTCGAATCGGAACGCCTGCCGGCGCCGACTCGATAAAGAAGTCGAAGCGCAGCGCATCGTCTTCGTGTCGGGGCAAGTCGAGCACCCGGCCTTCGACGATCGTGTCAGTCCCCGCCAGCGAGGACGGCAAACGCGCAGAAAGCTGGTGCGCGGCGAACAGGCTGGTCCAGGCAATGCCTACCAGCGCGGCACCCAGCGCCCGTCGCATATCGCCGAAGTGGTAAAGCCACAGGCCGAGCAGCAGCAGCAAAACGCTCGCCGCGACCGGCGGCAGCACCGGAAAAACTTGCACGAAGCCGGCACCGGCAAGCAGCGCCCCCGCCACCATCAGACCGAGGGGCGGAAGCGGTGCTTTCCAGTGCATGGCCTAGTCGTCGTTGGCCAGCAACTGCAGCTTGCCCTGGGTCAACTCCAGGGTGCGGTCGAGCTTGCGCGCCAGGCGACGGTCATGGGTGACCATCACCAGCGCGGTTCCGATTTCGCGATTCAACTCCAACAGCAGGTCGAACACTGCGGCAGCTGTTTTTTCATCGAGGTTGCCGGTCGGCTCGTCGCCGAGTACGCAAGCCGGGCGTGTCACCAACGCACGCGCCACGGCCGCGCGCTGGCGCTCGCCACCGGAGAGCTCGCCGGGCTTGTGCCCGAGGCGATGGCCCAAACCGACGCGCTCGAGCAGGGTCTGCGCCTGCGGGCGGCTGGCCGACGCGCTGAGGCCGCGGATCATCAGCGGCATCATCACGTTTTCCAGCGCGGTGAACTCGGGCAGCAGGTGGTGGAACTGGTAGATGAAGCCGAGCGCGCGATTGCGCAGCTCGCCGCGCGCTTTTTCAGGCAGTGCGGAGATGACCTGGCCCTCGACGATCACCTCGCCATCGGTCGCGCTGTCCAAGCCGCCCAGCAAGTGCAACAGGGTGCTCTTGCCCGCCCCCGACGCGCCGACGATGGCCACGGTTTCGCCGCGGGCCACGGCCAGCTCCAGGCCCGCGAACACTGGCGTGACCAGGTCGCCCTCGCGGTAGGTTTTGCCGAGGTTCCGGCAGCGGATGACCGTGTCCATTCCCGGGGTCTTATTCATAGCGAAGGGCCGAGGCCGGATCGGTGCGCGCTGCGCGCCAGGCCGGATAGATGGTGGCCAGCAGGCACATCAGGAAGGCGATGACGGCGACCAGCGCCACGTCCGAGGGCTCCACCGCCGTCGGCACGCCACTGATGTAATACACATCAGCCGGCATGAGTTCGCTGCCGGTCAGGCGCTCGATGAAATGCACGATGTAGGACAGGTTCAACGACAAGAGCACACCGCTGACCACGCCCAGGCCCACGCCAACCACGCCGATAACGGTGCCCTGCACCATGAAGACGCGCATTACCGACCCGGGCGACAGGCCGAGCGTGCGCAGGATGGCGATATCGGCTTGCTTGTCCTGCACCAGCATCACCAGCGAGGACACCAGGTTGAAGGCGGCTATCGCGATGACCAGCGAGAGCAGCACGAACATGATGGTCTTTTCCATCTTCAGCGAGCGGAAGAAGTTCTCGTGGTCGCGGGTCCAGTCGCGCACGCGGTACATGCCGTCCATGCGATTGGCCAGGCTGCGGGCAACGTTCCAGGCGTCCCAGATGTCGGTCAGGCGCAGGCGCACGCCGGTGACGCCGTCGCCCATGCGCATCAGCTTCTGCGCGTCCTGCATGTGGATGACGGCGAGGCCGAAGTCGTATTCCTGGGCGCCGACTTCGAAGATGCCCGAGACGGTGAAGCGACGCGCGCGCGGGATAGGCCCGATCGGCGTGACGGTGGCTTCGGATACGAATACGTTGACCGAATCGCCGACGCTCACGCCCAGGGCCTGCGCCAGTTCGCTGCCCAGGATGATGCGATAGCTGCCGGGCTGGAGGTCCGAGAGCTTGCCCTGCTTCATCTTGCGGTCGAGGTCGGACACCTGCGGCTCGCTTTCCGGCAACACGCCGCGGATCAGGGCGCCCTGCCGGCGCCGGCCCTGCAGCAAGGTTTCGGTTTCGACATAGGGCGCAGCGCCCAGCACTCGCGGATCCTTTCGGCTGACCGCGACCGCCTGCTGCCATCCCTGCAAGGGACCATCGAGGCCGTCGATGGTGGCGTGCGAGACCATGCCCAGGATGCGCGTGCGCAATTCTTCCTGGAAGCCATTCATCACCGAGATGGTGGTGATCAAGGCCATGACCCCGATCAGGATGCCCAGGATCGAGGCCATGGAAATGAAGGAGATGAAGCCGTTGCGGCGCTTGGCCCGCAGGTAACGCAGGCCGATGGCGAAGGACAGAGGTTGGAACATGGGCATCCTTGGCGGCTCAGCTGGCCATTGTCGCAAGACTTGGCGCTGATTTCGCCTTCCGACCGGCGCAGGCCAGCCGAAGTTTCCGCATTCCTTCAGGATCGCTGCCATCGGCAAGCCAGAGCCAGCCCAAAGTCCGGCCGCCTGGCTCGCCCGCCCGCACCCAGGCCAGGGGCTCGCGCACGCCGATGTCCGCCGTGACCAGCAGGACCGGGCGCGCCTGCGGTCGCAGCAACACCACCCAACTGCCGTCGTCGGCGATGCGCAAGCTGGCCGGGGCGGCCTGGCGGTCGCGGTGAATCCGCCAGGCCGAGAACGCCAACGCTAGCAAGGCAAGCGCCACCGCGGCAAAGCGCGGCATGGCCGACAGCCACAGGGACAGGGCCGCCATCAGGGCCAGCAGCGCACGCGCGATCGCCAGGGTTCGCGATGGACGCCAGTCAATGAGGAAGCTGGATGATGACCTGGACAAGCGAATCAAGCTCCGGATCGGCGGGGCGCTCGCGGCCCATGCACCATGCCCAGAGCTTATCGTCCTCGCTGTCGAGCAAACGTAGGAACACGCTTCTTTCCGTGTCCGCCGCCAGCGGCCAGCGCTGGTCGAGGTAGCGCAGCATCAACTGGTCGAGTTCGCGCATGCCGCGCCGGCAGCGCCAGCGCAATGCCCGGATGTCGTCGCCCGGCTGCACCCGCGCGCGAAACTCAGACGCCGCGGCGCTTCATCATCAACTGCTTGATCTCGCCGATTGCCTTGGCCGGGTTCAATCCCTTCGGGCAGGTGCGGGTGCAGTTCATGATGGTGTGGCAGCGGTAGAGCTTGAACGGGTCTTCCAGCTCGTCCAGGCGCGCGCCGGTGTCTTCATCGCGCGAGTCCACGATCCAACGGTGCGCTTGCAGCAACACCGCCGGGCCGAGGTAACGGTCGCCGTTCCACCAATAGCTCGGGCAGGACGTGCTGCAGCAGAAGCACAGGATGCACTCGTACAGGCCGTCGAGCTTGGCGCGGTCTTCCTTGCTTTGCAGGCGCTCGGTGGCCGGCGGCGAACTCTGCGTGCGCAGCCAGGGCTTGATCGAAGCGTACTGCGCGTAAATCTGCGTGAGGTCCGGCACCAGGTCCTTCACCACCGGCATATGCGGCAGCGGATAGATCGGCACTTCGGCCTTGCCGCATTCGTCGATGCCCTTGGTGCAGGCCAGGGTATTGGTGCCGTCGATGTTCATCGCACAGCTGCCGCAGATGCCTTCGCGGCAGGAACGGCGGAAGGTCAGCGTCGGGTCGACTTCGTTCTTGATCTTGATGAGGGCATCGAGAACCATCGGGCCGCAATGGTCAAGGTCAATATCGTAGGTATCGGTGCGCGGATTTTCCGCGTCGTCCGGGTTCCAGCGATAGATCTTGAAGCTGCGCACGCGCTTGGCGCCGGCGGGCGCCGGGAAGTGCTTGCCCTTGCCGACCTTGGAATTCTTCGGAAGCGTGAACTCTGCCATCGTCTTGGTTCTCTAGGTTGCGCTCGAGCCGCCGAAGCGGCCCTGCCCATCAATACTTGCGTTCTTTCGGCGGAATCACGCTGACATCGCTGGTCAGCACGCTCAGGTGCACCGGGCGATAGTCAATCTTGGTGCGGCCCTGTTCGTCGACCCAGCACAGCGTGTGCTTCATCCACTCGGCGTCGTTGCGGGTGGCGAAGTCTTCACGGGCGTGGGCGCCGCGCGATTCCTTGCGGTTTTCCGCCGACACCATCGTAGCCACGGCCTGGCCGAGCAGGTTCTGCAATTCCATGGTTTCGATCAGGTCCGAGTTCCAGACCATGGAACGGTCGGAGACCTTCACGTCGCTGAAGCTGTCGAAGGCTTCGCGAATCTTGCTCACGCCCTGCTGCAGGGTCTCGCCGGTGCGGAAGACCGCCGCATCGTTCTGCATGATGTGCTGCATGTTGTCGCGGATGACTGCAGTCGGCGTGCCGCCATTGGCGTTGCGCAGTTTGTCGAGGTTGGCGAGCGACTTGTCGCAGGCGCTGGCCGGCAGCGACTTGTGCGCCGAGGACGGCTTGATCGTTTCGGCGCAGCGGTTAGCGACCGCGCGACCAAACACCACCAGATCCAGCAGCGAATTGGAACCCAGGCGATTCGCGCCATGCACCGACACGCAGGCCGCTTCGCCAATCGCATACAAGCCGGGGACGACGGTGTCGGGGTTGCCGTCTTTCAGCGTGACCACTTCGCCGTGGTAATTGGTCTGCAGGCCGCCCATGTTGTAGTGCACGGTCGGCAGCACCGGAATCGGCTGGCGTGTAACGTCCACGCCCGCGAAAATCTTCGCGGTCTCGGCGATACCCGGCAACTTTTCGTGGATCACCGCCGGGTCGAGATGCGTCAGGTCGAGATGGATATGGTCTTTCTTCGGGCCGACGCCGCGGCCTTCGCGGATTTCGATCGTCATCGAGCGGCTGACCATGTCGCGCGGTGCCAGGTCCTTCACGCTCGGGGCATAGCGCTCCATGAAGCGCTCGCCCTGGGCATTGCGCAGGATGCCGCCTTCGCCGCGGACGCCTTCGGTAATCAGGCAGCCGGCGCCGTAGATGCCGGTCGGGTGGAACTGCACGAACTCCATGTCCTGCAGCGGCAGGCCCGCGCGCAGCGCCATGCCGCCGCCATCGCCCGTGCAAGTGTGTGCGGAGGTCGCCGAGAAGTAGGCGCGACCGTAGCCACCGGTGGCGAGCACCGTGCCCTGGGCGCGGAACAGGTGCAACTCGCCCGTCGCCATGTCCAGCGCGAGCACGCCGCGACAGGCGCCCTCTTCGTCCATGATCAGGTCGAGCGCGAAGTATTCGACGAAGAACTCCGCCGAATGCGCCAGCGACTGCTGGTACAGGGTATGCAGGATGGCGTGGCCGGTGCGGTCGGCGGCGGCGCAGGTGCGCTGCGCCGGCGGGCCCTCGCCGTATTTCGTGGTCATGCCGCCGAAGGGGCGCTGGTAAATCTTGCCTTCCTCGGTGCGCGAGAACGGCACGCCGTAGTGCTCGAGTTCGATGATGGCCGGAATCGCTTCGCGGCACATGTACTCGATCGCGTCCTGGTCACCCAGCCAATCCGAACCCTTCACGGTGTCGAAGAAGTGGTAGCGCCAGTCGTCCTCGCCCATATTACCGAGCGCGGCGGAAATGCCGCCTTGCGCGGCGACAGTGTGCGAGCGCGTCGGGAACACCTTGGTGATGCAGGCCGTACGCAGGCCCTTGGCCGCCAGGCCGAAGGTGGCGCGCAGCCCGGCGCCGCCGGCGCCGACCACGACCATGTCGTACTTGTGTTCGGTGATCTTGTAGGCAGTGCTCATGGCGGGCTCAGGCAGTGAAGGCGATGCGGCCGATGGCGATGACACTGGCCAGGGCGGCGAAAGCGCAGGCGAACTTGACCACGACCTGGAGCGCGAGCTCCTTCCAGCCGTGCACGTAATCTTCGATCACCACCTGCAGGCCCAACTGCGCGTGCCAGAACAGCGCCAGCACGTAAGCCAACATCAGCGTGGCGGTGAGCGGCTGAGCGAGGGTTGAGCGGGTATCAATCTGGTCGGCGCCGACCAGGCCCAGCACCAAAGCCAGGAACCAGGGCGTCAGCACCAGCAGGGCGATCGCGCTCAGGCGCTGCAGCCACCAGTGGCCCGTGCCGTTCTTGGCCGAACCCAGGCCACGCGCCGTGGCGAGGGGATTGCGCAGGTTCATGCCGCCGCTCCCATGGCCATCCAGGCAAACACCGCCGTGAAGGCAATCGCCAGCACCACGACGGCCCAACCCGTGGCCTGCATGCGCGGCAATTCAAAACCCCAGCCGATATCCCAGAGCAGGTGACGGATGCCGTTGAGCAGGTGGTAGAACAGGCAGCCCAGCGCCGCCAGCAACAGCAGCTTGCCGGGCAGCGAACCCAGCAGCGCCATCAACGCATCGTAGTTCTCGAAGCCACCTGCCACCGCGCACAACCAGGCCGCAAGCGCGAAGGCGCCCAAGGCCAGGAACACACCGGTGGCGCGATGCATGATCGACAGCATGCTGGTGAGCTGCGGCCGGTAATACGGGCCGATCATGAACGGGGACAGGGGTCGTTTTGGCGTCGCCATGGGCTGCGCTCGCAGGCTGTTCGGTGGGCGGGAAATGGGCTGGGGGTTCAGAAGTCGATGCAGCGGCCGTTCTTTTCCCAATCGCCATAGCGGGTCGGGTCGAGGGACGGTCGCGCGGGTTTGTCGGAATCGTCGGCCGCAGGGGCCACTGGAGCGGGCGCCGGCATCGCGGTTTGCGCAAGCGGCTCGGCCGGAGCGGGGCTTTGGCCTATGATCTGCGGCGTGGAAACCATCCCTGTATGTTAAGTCCCGCCCCCGTGACGTTCAAGGCAAATACTCTTCTCCCTGCCCTGCACACGCTTTCCGGCCTGTCCGTGCTGGCGGTGCAAGGCCGTGACGCCGCGGCTTTCCTGCAGGCGCAGCTGATGAACGACGTGGCCGCGCTCGCGCCGGGGCAGTGGCAGTGGAACGGCTGGCTGAACCCGAAAGGCCGGGTGATTGCGCTGTTTGCGCTGGCGCGCGCCGGTGACAACGACTACTTCGCCGTCTTGCCCGATTTTCCGGCCGCCGAACTCCAGCAACTGCTGCAGCGCTATGTCTTTCGCAGCAAGCTCGAGCTAAAGGCGCGCGAGGATCTCGCTTGCGCCGCCGAATTTCCCGCGCTGCCCGCACAAAGCGGTCCCCGCGACAGGATTGCCGAAGCACCCGCAAACGCCTGGGCTCTGGACTTGAGTGGCGAAGGCGGCGCGCGGACCTTGTGGCTCTTGCCCACCGACAGCGAACGACTGGCACCCGCCGATGCCGCCACCGACCTTCGCTGGCGAGCGCAGGACCTGGCGCAGGGCCTGCCGCGCTTGGGCCGCGACCAGTCCGAGGCTTGGACGCCGCAGATGCTGTCTCTGGACCGCTTGAGCGCCTTCAGCCTGAAGAAGGGCTGCTATCCGGGGCAGGAGATCGTCGCCCGCACGCACTTCCTGGGAAAGGCCAAGCGCGGCCTTTTTCGCCTGAGCGGCTCGGGGCTTCGGCCAGGCCAGGCAGTGCAAGGCGCGGACGGCCGCGACCTGGGCGACATCGTCTGTACGGCGGCAGACGAGGCCCTGGCCGTGCTCCCCATCGAAGCCGCGAGCGACACCCTTCAATCCGGGGGCTACACGCTGCAGGTACTGCCCCTGCTCGGGGGATTGCAGCGTCCGGTGTGACCGGTTTCACAGGCCCCGGCCATGGCAGTACAAACCTACGTTGGCGAAGCCGTTCTGGTCTGATATACCCCCTTTCCAAGGGGAGAAGATATGAACCTTCGCAAGCACTTCGTTGTTTCCTTGGCACTTTCGCTCCTGTGGGGTGGGGTCGCCCAAGCCGCTGACTACACCGTCACGGTCGAGCCGAACTATCCGCCGGCCCAGGCCCAAGAGGTGTACCAACCGCTGCTGGCTTATTTGTCCAAGGCCACCGGGCAGCGCTTCATCCTCAAAACGGCGGGCAACTACCACGTCTATTGGCGCGACCTGCGTGGTGGCGCCGCGACCGACTTCGCCTTCGAAGAAGCGCACTTCACCGATTACCGCATCAACCGCCAGCGCTTCACGCCGCTGGCGCGCGTGGCCGACCCGACCAAGTTCATCCTGCTGGTGGATGCGTCCAATGCCGGCGCCGGCCCGAACGGCTTGATCGGCCGCCGCATCGCCAGCATGTCGGCGCCCAGCCTGGGCTACCTGCTGTTGGGCGAGCTGTACAAGAACCCGATCGCGCAGCCGGAGATCCAGTCGGTCGCGGCCAGCTGGAAAGATGGCGTGGAAATGGTCTTCGCCGGCGAATCCGATGCCGCGATGGTGCCGGGCTATATCGCCCAGACCTATCCCAACCTGGTGCCGGTGGCGACGTCGCGCGACTTCATCGGCCGCGCCTTCACGGCCAGCCCGAAAGTGCCGATGGACGTGCGCAAGAAGGTGACCGACGCTCTGCTTCGCCTGCACA
Organism: uncultured Gammaproteobacteria bacterium; assembly: GCA_966096795.1. Taxonomy (GTDB): domain Bacteria; phylum Pseudomonadota; class Gammaproteobacteria; order Xanthomonadales; family Xanthomonadaceae; genus Arenimonas. The sequence goes on along the minus strand of CBHTVR010000009.1, from coordinate 32,760 downwards.
AGGACAAGTCCTTGTACGACGTGATCAATGAGCTTGGTGCCACCCAGTTCGTGCCGGCCACTGCCGCCGACTATGCCGGCAGCGAGCGCCTGTTGCGTGGCGTATTCGGCTACCAGGCCCTGGCGACCAAGCCGGGCCAGACGGCGCCTGATGCCACGGGCACGCCGCAGGGCATCTCGATCAAGGCCGACAAGCGCTGATCGCCGCGGCTTCGGCCGCGGAAAACACTTGGTATGAAGCCCCCTGCCCCGATCCGGGGCGGGACTCAATCGACCTTGTAGTGAATCAGGTCGTGGGTGTTGGCGGCCGCTGACTGGCCCATGCTGATGGTGCCGGCGCCGCGCAGATGCAGCTCGTCGCGGTGCAGGCGCATTTCCGGATCCTGGCCGATGGCAACATGCGTGGCATTGGTGGAACGGTCGGTGATGACGAAGTGGCCGCGCTTGAATTCGATCTGGGCGTGGGTGCGGCTGACCCAATCGGCTTCGACCTGCAGGCCGTTGCTTCCTTCGCGACCCATCATGAAGGGCTCGGAATTCTCGGTCAGTTCGATCACCTTGCCACGATGGCGCAGGGTCAGGCGCGCACCCACCGGGCCGGCATTGGCATCGCCGATGCGGATGGTGCTCTGGACCATGGTCATGCCGGAGGTGTCTTCCTGCCAGACCACGTCAACGATTTCGATCGGCAGCAGCTTGCCGCTGACGCGGGCGCGGCCCAGGCCGCGGGTTTCCGGGAACCGCGGGCCCGACAGGCCATGCACCGTGGACGCGGTGGTGACGATCTGTTCGCGCTTGGCCAGGGAGGTCATGCGCGCGGCCACGTTCACCGCGTCGCCAAAGACATCGCCGTTCTCGTCCAGGGCATTGCCGTGGTGGAAACCGATGCGCACGGCCAGGTTCTCGCGCAGGAAATTGATGTCGCGGGACATCTTGCGCTGCATGTCGCAGGCCGCCATCACGCCGGACATCGCCGTGGGCAGGGTGCACATGATTTCATCGCCGATGGTCTTGATGACCCGGCCACCGTGCTGGACGCAGATCACGCTGAGCGCGTCGAGCACCATGGCGATCAAGCGCCGCGCCTCGACATCACCCTTGGTCTCGAACAGACGGGTGCTGCCGCTGACATCGGCGAAGAGAATGGTCTGGGGGCGGGACTCGCTCATTCGTTCAGTATAAGACAACAGACCGCGGGGGGGCTCGGCTTCGATTCTAACGGCATCAGGCAAGTTCCCCGGCCATGGCCACGATATCGGCTTCGCCGGGCAACACCAGCAGCGCCGCCCCGGCCAGGGGCGTAAAGGTGTCGGCACCGACCACCCGACGCAGCGGCTTGGCACCCAGGCCGGCCTCGACGATGGCGGTAATGATGCCCTCGCCCACGCCGGCGCTTCGGCGTCCCTCGTCCACCACCAGGATGCGCTTGGCATCCTTGGCATGGCGGGCGATAGCCGCTTCATTCAAAGGCAGCAACCAGCGCAGGTCCACCACGCGGGTCTTCCAGCCATGCTTGCTTTCGATCTGGCGCGCGGCGCGCAGGCTCATCGGCACGCCATTGCCGAAGGTGAAGACCACCAGGTCCGTGGCTTCGGGCGCATAGACGCGCTCTTCGCCCGGCACCAGGGCCTGGTCGGGTTCGGGGTAACGCGTCTGCCACAGGCCATCGCCGGGCTCGTACAAATCCTTGGTCATGTACAGCGCGATCGGCTCGAGGAAGGCGCAGACACGGCCATCCACCTTGGCCATCGCCGCCAGCGTGCGCAGCATCATCGCGGCATCGTCGCCGCGGCTCGGGCAGCCGATCACCAGGCCCGGGATGTCGCGCAAGGCAGTAATGGAATTGTCATTGTGGAAGTGGCCGCCAAAGCCCTTCTGGTAACCCAGCGAGGCAATGCGCATCAGCATCGGGTTGCGGTACTGGCCGTTGGAGAAGAACTGCAGCGAAGCCGCCTCGCCGCGGATCTGGTCGCAGGCATTGTGGAAATAGGCCAGGTACTGGATCTCCGGCAGCGGCAGCATGCCCATGTTGGCGAAGCCCTGGGCCAGGCCCAGGATCATGGTTTCATCGAGCAGGGTGTTGAACACGCGCGCGCCCTTGAAGGCCTTGTGCAGGCCCTTGGTCACCGTGTACACGCCACCCTTCTGCGCCACGTCCTCGCCGAACAACAGGGCCTCGGGGTATTTGCAGAACAAATCGTGCAAGGCGTTGTTGATCAGCAGCGCGAGGTGACGCGGCGGCAAGGTCTCGGGCAGCTTGGCTTCGCCACCGAACACGGTGGCGCGGCGCGCGGCGTAGTCGGCGCGCGAGGCTTCGGCGGCCACGGCTTTCGGCGTGCTCGGCGCGAGCGGTTCAATGATCTCGGCCAGGCTTTCGAGCTTGGGACGGCGGTCGGCGTCCTCGGCGGCAGCGAAGCACTTCACGCGCGTGAACTCGTAAAGACCCAGCAAATCGTCGGCCGTCATCAGGCCCGATTCCAGCGCGATGACGGCCGAACGCAGCAGCGGGTCGCCCGCTTCCACCGCGATCAGTTCCTCGAAGCTGCGCCATTCGATCTCGAAGTCGGTACCGGCATGACCCATCACGCGCGTCGTACGCAGGTGCAGGAAGGTCGGGCGGCGCGTGCGGCGGCAATGTTCTACGGCCGCTTGCACCTGGCCATAGCCGGTCGCTACGTCGAGGCCGTCGGCGTAGAAATAGTCCAGGCCGCGGCGGTCGCGGAAATTGTTGGCGACCCAGCCGTCGGGCGTCTTCACGGAAATGCCGATGCCATTGTCCTCGCAGACAAACAGCACGGGCGCGGGAAGCTGCTGGTAAGCCGTCCAGGCCGCGGCATTGAAGGCCGTCTGCGCGGTGGCGTGGTTGCTGGAAGCATCGCCGAAGCTGCAGATGGCGATGGAATCCTCCGGAATCGGCAGTTGGTGGCCGATGCGGCGCGCCTGCTCGATGGCCACCGCGGTGCCCAAGGCCTTGGGCAGGTGCGAGGCGATCGTCGAAGTCTGCGGCAGCACCCACAAAGGCTTGCTGCCCCATACCTTGTGGCGGCCACCGGAGATCGGATCTTCCTTGCTGGCCGCGAAGCTCAGCGCCGAATCCATGATCGGGTCCATGCCCGGCAACTTGCGGAAGCGCTCGGCCATGAAGCCGCCGCTGCGGTAATGCAGGAAGGCCGGATCGGTGTGGCGGGTCAGCCGCGCGACCATGGCATTGCCTTCGTGGCCCGAGCTGCCGATGGTGTAGAAGACCTTCTGCTGGACGCGCAGCACCCGCGCCATCAGGTCGAGGTGCCGCGAGACCAGCTGCGATTCGAACAGGGCCATGAAATCGGCCGCCGTGCAGGCGCTGCCCGGCAGCACCGGCTCGTGCGCGGCCGGCTTGCGCTGCGCGTGGCCATTCCAGGCGCGCACGAATTCGACGAAGTTCTCGTCGCAGACCTGGGCGCGGTTGACGTTTTTCTGGCGGGCTGGAATCAGGTTGGGCACGGCGGACATGGTGTTTGCTTCGCGAAAAAGTAGAAGTCAGTAGTGGTGCGCGACAAATCCGGGCTGGGCTTCAACCCGCGCCAGCCAGGCGCGCATGGCCCGATAGCGTTGCAGGTCGAAGCCGCCCATGTCGGCTTCGTGGGTGTAGGCGTAGAGCGCGATATCGGCGATGGAGTAGCCGCTGTCGACGAAGAATTCCGATTCCGCCAGTCGCTTTTCCATCAAGTCCAGGGCCTGGTAGCCGCGCTCGTGCAGGCGCGGCAACTCGGCCTGGCGGGCATGGTCGGCCGGCAGCCACTTGCGGATGAAGCGTGCCACGGCGATGTAGGGTTCGTGGCTGTACTGCTCGAAGAACAGCCACTGCAGCACCTGCGCACGCTGCCAGCGATCGGCAGGCAAGTACTTCGAGCCATCGGCCAGGTAGCACAGGATGGCGTTGGACTCGGGCAGGTGGCGGCCGTCGGCCAGCTCCAGCAAAGGCACCTTGCCATTGGGATTGCGCGCCAGGTATTCGGGCGTGCGGGTTTCGCCGGCGGCGCTGTTCACTTCCACCCAGCGGTGCGGCTGGTCCAGGTGCGCCAGGATCAGGGCGACCTTGAAGCAGTTGCCGGAAGCGCGCATGCCATAGACGGTGACGGGTTCCATTTCAGCTTCCCCGCGCGCGTCGCGCGAACCATTGTTCGCGCGTCTGGCCCCAGATTTCGATGGGCTCGTCCTGGAAAGGCGCGGGCAACTTGCCGGGCCCCAGGTTGCTGCTGCCCAGGCGCTGCGCGAGCAATTGCGAAGCGGTGTTGTCGGGATGGATCGAATGGATCACATCAGCCCAGCCGAGCACGTCGAAGACAAAATCCATGCAGGCGATGCCGGCCTCGGTGGCGTAGCCCTTGCCCTGCGCTTCGCGCGCGAAGGACCAGCCGATTTCGGTGCCGGGCCAGCCTTCTGGCTGCCAGGGGCCGATTTGGCCGAGCCACTTGCCGCTGGATTTTTCCTCTACGGCGAACATCGCGAAGCCCTGCAGCATCCAGGCGCCAGGCATCTGCAGGAAGCGCCGCCACGCAGCGGCGCGCGGCATGGCGCCGCCGATGAACTTCATGTTCTCCACGTCCTCGCCCATCGCGGCGTAGGCGTCGAAGTCGCTGATCCGCGGCAGGCGCAGGATCAGGCGCTCGGTATGCAGCACCGGTCCAGGCGATTGGCTGATCTGCATGGCTTGCCGCCCTCCCCGCCCCGCCGTGAACCGCAATTAGAACGCGTTGATGCCCGTGACTTCGCGGCCGATCACCAACTGGTGCACGGTCTCGGTGCCTTCGTAGGTGATGACCGATTCCAGGTTCAGCGCATGGCGAATCGGCGGATACTCGGTGGTGATGCCGGCGCCGCCGAGGATGTCGCGCGCTTCGCGCGAAATATCCAGGGCCATGCGGCAGTTGTTCCACTTGGCCAGCGACACCTGCGCCGGCTGCATATTGCCGGCGTCCTTCAGGCGGCCGAGCTGCAGCGACAGCAACTGCGCCAGCGTGATGCGCCGGGCCATGTCGGCGAGCTTGAGTTGCACCGCCTGGTTGGCGGCGATCGGGCGATTGAACAGGATGCGCGAGGCCGAGTAATCACGGGCGCATTCGAAGCTGGAAATAGCCGCACCGATCGGGCCCCAGGTAATGCCGTAGCGGGCCTGCGTCAGGCAGCCCAGCGGACCCTTCAGGCCCTTCACGTTCGGCAGGCGCTGGCTGTCGGGCACGCGCACATTGTCGAAGAACAATGCCGAAGTCACCGAAGCGCGCAGGCTCATCTTCTTGTGGATGACCTGGGTGGCGAAACCGGGCGTGCCCTTGTCCACCAGGAAACCCTGGATGCCCTCGTCGGTCTGCGCCCAGACCACGGCGACATCGGCGATCGAGCCGTTGGTGATCCACATCTTGGCGCCATTGATGACCCAGTCGCTGCCATCGCGTTTGGCGTGCGTCTTCATGTTGGCCGGGTCGGAACCGCCATGCGGTTCGGTCAGGCCGAAGCAGCCGATGATTTCGCCACGCGCCATGCCCGGCAGGTAGCGCTCGCGCTGCTCTTCATTGCCGTAGGCGTAGATGGGGTACATGCACAGCGAGCTCTGCACCGAGACGAAGCTGCGGATGCCGGAATCGCCGCGCTCGAGTTCCTGGCAGATCAGGCCGTAGCTGACCGAGTTCAGCCCCGCGCAGCCGTACTTCTCCGGCAGCGAGGAGCCGAACAGGCCCAGGGCCGCGATTTCGGGAACGAGTTCGGAGGGGAAACGGCCCTGGTCGAAACAGTCGCCGATGATCGGCAGCACGCGTTCGTCGGTGAAGCGCGCGACCGAGTCCTGGATCATGCGCTCCTCTTCGGTGAGCAGCGAACGGACGTCGTACAGGTCGGTGGGATTGAGGGCCATGGGGCTACCAGCGGTCGGTGAAACCGCCATTTTAGCCCGACTGTGACCCCCGGCGCATTCCTGCGCCGGGGGTAAAGGGCCCGTGAAAGGGCCATTGCCGCAATTTTCCTGCGGTTTCAGCCTTCGCGGGCGATGGCCGGGGCCTGGCTGGCCACGACTTCGCCGTCACGGACCAGCAGGCGCTCGCCCGGGTCATGGTCCAGGCGAATGTGGCCGGTGCGCTCGCGATAGCGCCAGTCCACGTCGTAGCCGATGACCTTCTGGCGTTCGCCCAGCAGGATCTGGTCGCCCGGCTTTTCGCTCACGCGCTTGCTCATGATCTGGCCGTCACGCGAATAGCTCACTTCATAGCCCACCACGTTCGAATGCGTGCGGCTCTCGGTGTGACAAACGCGCTGGCTTTCGCTGGTGATGCGGCCGCCCTGGTGGCGACGGTCGATTTCGCGGCCAGCGTAAGCGCCGCCCACGGTACCGGCGATGGTGGCCACGGTCCGGCCACTGCCCTTGCCCACCTGGTTGCCCAGCAGGCCGCCGACCAGCGCGCCGACCACCATGCCATCCTTGTCGCCGTAGCGCTCGGGCTGGCGCACCTGCACGGTCTGGTTGTTGCACACCTTTTCAGGCGCATTGGAGGTCTGGGTGATCGGCACCGTGTCGAGCACATCGGCATACATCGGCTCGGTCACGGTGATCGGCGTGCTGTTCACCACTTCGGCGTACTGCGGGCCGATCAGGCCGCTGCGGTAAGCGCCGACCGCGGCACCGGTGCCCAGGATGGCCACCAAAACGATGGCAAGCTTGTTGGTGTTGTTCATGGATGCGCTCCTCTGTCAGGGTCCAGCGCCGACAGGGTGGCGCGGGCATCCTGAATCGAAGCCAAGGCGGCGCGCCCGTGCTAGCGTTTCGTTTGGAGGTGGTTCATGTCCAATCCCCTGCTCGGCCCCGTGCTCGCATTTGCCGGCAAGCTGCGTTTCCGCACGCTGTTCCTGGTGACGGCGTGCCTGTTCGTGTTCGACCTGCTGATTCCGGATTTCCTGCCCTTCGTGGATGAAATCCTGCTGGGCCTGGCGACTTTGCTGCTGTCGGCCCTGCGCAAACCCACGCCAAAGCTGCCGCCGACCGAATGAGCCTGCGCCTGTTCGACAGCCACAGCCATCTGGACGCGCCGGAGTTCGACCCGGACCGCGACCAGGTGCTGGCGCGCGCGCGCATCGTCGGCGTGGATGAACAACTCGTGCCCGCCGTCGATCGTGCTGGCTGGGCCGCGCTCAAACAGCTGTGCGCGAATGAAGCCGGGCTGTATCCGGCCTATGGCCTGCACCCGATGTATCTGGACCAACACCAGCCCGCGCACCTGGCGGAATTGCGGCAGTGGATCGAACGCGAACAACCACCGGCGATCGGCGAGTGCGGCCTGGACTTCTTCGTCGAAGGCCTCGATGCCGACGCCCAGCGCCTCTACTTCAATGGCCAGCTGGAACTGGCGCGCGAGTTCGACCTGCCGCTGGTGATCCACGCCCGCCGTTCAGTGGAGGAAGTCATCCTGTCGCTGCGCCGTATCGGTGGCCTGCGCGGCATCGTGCACAGCTATTCGGGCAGCGAGGAACAGGCGCGGCAATTGGTGGACGCCGGATTTCTCATCGGCATCGGCGGCCCGGTGACTTACGAGCGGGCGCAACGCCTGCAGCGGCTGGCGCGCGATTTGCCTCTGCACGCATTGGTGCTGGAAACCGATGCCCCCGACCAACCCGGCTCCATGCATCGCGGCCAGCGCAACGAACCCGCACACTTGCGCGAGGTGCTGTCGGCGGTTGCGCGCCTGCGCGAGTGCGAACAATCAGAGCTCGCTGAAGCCACCCGCGCCAATATGCGGCGCCTGCTGCGGCTCGCCGACTAAGACCATCAGCCCGCCGGCTTGCGCAGCAAAAGTTCGATCGCCTTTCCCACCGCCGCAAAGGCAAAGGTGCCGGTGACATGGGTGGCCGCGCCCAGGCCGGCACCGCAATCGAGTTTCAACGCAGCATCCGGCCCCATCTGCGGGCGCGTGCCGCACACCGTGCCATCCGACTGCGGGTACTTCACGTTTTCCAGCGAGTACACCGCCGGCACGCTAAAGTAGCGGTCCTTGTTCTTGGGGAAGTTGAACTCGGCGCGCAGCTTCTTGCGCACCAGGGCCAGCAGCGCGTCGTGCTCAGTGCGCGACAAGTCGCGGATGCGCACCTGGGTCGGATCGGTACGCCCGCCGGCGGAACCGGACACCACCAACGGCAGCTTGCGGCGCCGGCACCAGGCGATCAGCTCGACCTTGCTGCGAAAACTGTCGCAGGCATCGAGCACCAGGTCGTGGCCGCGGTCGAGCAGTTCGCCCAGGTTGGAAGGCAGCAGGAACTGCGCGATCACCTCGACTTCGATCGTCGGGTTGATGGCGCGGCAGCGCTCGGCCAGCACCTCGGCCTTGCCGCGCCCGAACTGGCCGTCCAGCGCATGCATCTGGCGGTTGCTGTTGGACAGGCAGACTTCATCGGCATCAATCAGCACCAGCTTGCCCACGCCGCTACGCGCCAGCGCTTCCACCGCCCAGGAGCCCACGCCGCCCAGGCCCACCACGCAGACTTGCTTGGCCGCGAGGCGCTCGACGCTGCCCCTGCCATACAGGCGGTCCACGCCGGCGAAGCGTTCCCGCAAGATCGAATTTTCCATGGCGCGTATTGTAAGGTCGGCAGCGGGCTGGCATTCAGCCGCCTTCGATTAGCGTTCGCCCACCCCCACCGGAGCCGCCTCCCCCATGCGACTTCCCCCGCTGCGATTCGCCCTGGCCCTGATCATTTTCGGCGCAATGCTTGCCGCCTGCAGCTCCGGGCCTGGCACCCGGCCCGCCGGCAACACCCCCGCGCCCGTCAGCAAACCCGCCGCCAGCACGGCCTGCGCCAGCTGCGGCGTGGTCGAGCGCATCGAATCCCTGAGCACCCCCGCGCGCAGCAAACCGGTGGCCACGCCCATGCAGGGCGGCGTGTTGGGCACCGTGCTTTCCAAGCCCGCGCCAGCAAGCGCCCAGCCTTCGGCACCGACGCGCAGTTTCCGCATCAGCCTAAAGCTCGACGACGGCCGCCGCGTGGCGATCTACCAGACCAGCATTTCGCCGAACCTGAAAGTGGGCTCGCATGTGCGCGTGGAAAAAGGCCGGGTAATCCTCCTGCGCTGATGGCTCGTGGACGTGGCCCGCAACGGCCACGTGCTAGGCTTGCCGGCGATTTCAAACCTATTCCGGAGACAGTTCATGCGCGCAGTGGTCCTGTTCCTTGTTGGCCTGGCGGTGGGTGCCATTTGCACGGTGATCGCGGTCAATGCCCTGCATCGCGGCACCGCCTGGCCGAATGCCGTGATGGCCGAGATGGGCCACCAGATGAAAGGCCTCGACACCAGCATCAAGGCCAGCCGTTGCGCCTCGACCGACCTAACGCCGCGCCTGCAAACCCTGCGCTTCGTGGCCAATGACATCGAACCGGCTTTCACCGATATGAAGGACCCGCAGTTCGGTCGCTACGCCGCCGACCTGCGCGCCGCCGCCGATGCCGCCCTGATGACCCCGCCGGCCAGCTGCGCGGCCGCCAGCGCGGCCATGAACAATCTCGGCAAGGCCTGCGACAGCTGCCACCGCGACTTCAAGAACTGAAGCCGGCCGGCGATGCGGCAGCGCAACATGCGAACCAGCGCACACTTGCGATAAGGTCGGGACGAGCCCGCCCAACAGCGGGCCTTTTCACAACCATTCCAGGGGACCCGAATGACCCGTACCGTCCGCAACATCGTGCTTGCCACCGCTCTAGTCGCCGCCACCGGCAGCGCCTTCGCCGCCCGCCAGGGCCACGAGCCCGCACTGCGCAACCCGCTGGCCATCAGCATGGTGGCCGATGCCGCCAGCTCGGGCAATTTCATGGGCGTGGTCGAGTTCAAGATCAGCAATCGCAGCGCGCAGGAACTGAAGGTCCCCTATTGGCAGTTGCCCGGCGCGAGCCGCGAAAGCAACCTGTTCCAGGTCAACCTCAATGGCAAGCCGGCCACTTACCTCGGCGCCCTGGTCAAGCGCGCGGCGCCGACCGAAGCCGACATGGTTACCTTCAAGGCCTACGAGACCAAGACCTTCTCGGTGGACCTGAGCGCGTCCTACGACTTGTCCAAGACCGGCGCCTATTCGGTGGCGTTCAATTCGATGCTGCAGGGCGCGCGCACCAGCAAGGGCGCCGTGCTGACCGACAGCAATGGCCGCATGGGCCAGCTGCGTTCGGCACCGCTGCAGTTGTGGGTGGATGCCAACAACACCTTGTCGACCCTGAAGGGCGGCGTGACCTCGCAGGGCAAGCCGAGCACGGGCACGCTGTACAACGGCGTGACCTTCGTGGGCTGCTCCAGCACCCAGATCACCGGCGCCTATGCCGGCGTCGTGCAGGCCCGCACCTACTCCGAGAACGCCAAGGGTTATCTCAACCTCGGGACCGTCGGCCCGCGTTACACCACCTGGTTCGGCGCCTACACCGGCACCCGCTACGCCACTGCGCAGCAGCACTTCGTGGCCATTGATGCCGCCATCGACCAGAGCGGCGGCCAGGTCAAGATCAACTGCGGTTGCAACCAGAACTACTACGCCTACGTGTATCCGACCAAGCCCTACGAGATCTTCGTGTGCAAGGCCTTCTGGACCGCGCCGACCGCCGGCACCGACTCGAAGGGCGGCACCCTGATCCATGAGACCAGCCACTTCAACGCCACCGCCGGTACCGACGACGTGGTGTATGGCCAGTCGGGCGCGAAGAGCCTGGCGATCTCGAACCCGGACAGCGCGCTGAACAACGCCGACAGCCACGAGTACTTCGCTGAAAACACCCCGAACCAGAACTGAGGTTTGGCAGATTGAAGAAAAGGCCCGCTTCGGCGGGCCTTTTTCTTTGGGCTATGCTGCCTGCATGGACACGCAAACGCTGTGGTATCTGCTCGCCGCCTTCCTGATCCTGCTGGGATTGGCGGGCACCATTCTTCCTGCCCTGCCAGGTCTGCCGCTGGTGTTCATCGGCATGTGGCTGGCGGCTTGGGCCGGGCATTACCAACTCATCAGTGGCTGGACGCTCGGCGTGCTGGCAGGGCTGACTCTGCTGTCGCTGGCGGTGGATATCGGTGCCGCGGCGCTAGGCGCCAAGCGCGTGGGCGCCAGCGGCTTGGCGATGCTGGGCGCGGCCCTCGGCACGATTTTCGGCGGACTGCTTTTCAGCCTCCCGGGTTTGGTCATCGGGCCCTTCATCGGCGCGGTGGCGGGTGAACTGATTCGCGGCAAGCAATTGCACGAAGCCTCGCGCATCGGCATGGGCACCTGGATCGGCTTGGCCATCGGCACCGCGCTGAAGCTTGCGCTGGGCTTCGCCATGCTCGGCATCTTCGTGTTCGCCCTGCTCTGGCCCTGAGGCCGCGCTTCAGTCCTGCAACTCGCGCAAGGTCACCGTCGGCGGCGCCGACAACACGCGCCGCGTTGCCAACAAGCCCGCCGCCATCGCGGCGATCACGCCCACCGCCGTGCTGGCGGCGACCAGTTTCCAGTCCGGCGTCCACGGCAAGTCGAAGACTTGCCGCGCGACCACGCCCGCGAGCGCGGTCGCCGCGGCTGCGGCGGTCAATCCGGTGAGCACACCGATGGCCGCGAACTCGCTGGCCTGCGCCAGCAGCAGTTGTTTCCGGGTGCCACCCAGTACACGCATGATCGCCGCTTCGCGCAGGCGCTCGTCTTGCGAAGCGCTCACCGAGGCCAGCAACACCAGCACGCCCGCCGCCAGGGAGAAATAGAACACCGCCTCCACCACCGCCGAGACTTGATCGATGGTGCCGCGCACCTGGTCGAGCACCGCGTCAATATCAATCACCGACAGGTTGGGGAAACGCTCGACCAACCCGCGCGTCATCGCGCCGGCCTTGTCCTTGGCAACCTGCACGCCGCCGATGTAGCTGGCCGGGTAGCCGCGCATCGAAGCCGGCGTGGCCAGCACGAAGAAGTTGGGCTTGAAGCTTTCCCACTCGACCTTGCGCAGGCTGGTGATGCGGCCGTTGTAGTCCTGGCCGGCAATGTCGAAGCGCACGCTATCGCCGACTTTCCAGCCGAGCAATTGCGCGAAGTCGCGCTCCACCGACAATTCCGCGGCCTGCGTGCCCGGCTGCCAGAACTTGCCGGCGACCACTTCATTGTCCTTGCGCAGGCCATCGACGAAGCTGAGGTTGAACTCACGCTCGGCCATGCGCTTGGCGCGGTCGCCCCCGGCGGCGAAGTCTTCACCCGTCACCGCCTTGCCATTCATGCCGGTCAGGCGCGCGCGCACCATCGGAAACAGCATCGGGTCGCGCACACCCTGTTGCGCCAGGTAGTCGCGCACCGGCGCCACCTGGTCCTGCTGGACATTGATCAGGAAACGGTTGGGCGCATCGGCCGGCAGCGCCTGCTGCCAGCCCGACAGCAGATCCGTGCGCACGAAGGTCAGCAACAGCAGCACCATCAGGCCCAGGCCCAGCGAAGCGATCTGCGCCACGCTGGCTGCAGGACGCCGGCTGACATTGGCCAGGCCATAACGCCAAGCGCCATGCAGGCCACCGCGCAGCCGAAGCAACACAAGCACCAACACGTACGCAAGCACACCCAACACCGCGAGCGTGCCGGCAATGCCCACCAGCATCGCCGTGCCCAGCGTGGCCGAGCCCGCCTTCCACCACAGCAACACAGCAAGTCCCGACAGGCCGAGCAAGGCCACTGCCCAGGCGCTGGGTTCAGCGGCATCCAGATCGCGGCGCAGCACGCGCAGCGCCGGCACGCGGCGCAGCGCCAGCACCGGCGGCAAGCCGAAGGCCATCAGTACGGTCAGTCCAACGCCCAGCCCCTGCAGTGCGGGACCCGCGCTCGCGGCGGGAATCGCCACGCCCAAAGCGCCCGCCAGCCAATGCCCGATCGCTGCCTGCAATCCGAGCGCCAGCAACACGCCGGCAACGCTCGCGAACACGCCCAGGAAGAGCAGTTCACCTACGTGGGTGCCGACCAGGGTTGCCTGGCTGGCGCCGAGGCAGCGCATCACCGCGCTGCTGGCGAGATGGCGCGCTGCGTGCCTGCGCGCGGCCATCGCCACTGCAATCGCCGCAAGCACCACGGCCACCAAGGCGGCAAGACCCAGGAAGCGGTCCGCGCGATCCAGCGCCGAGCGCACTTCCGGGCGCGCATCGGCTGCGGTTTCCAGTCGTTGGCCGCGCTGCAATCCGCCGCGTGCGCGCGCCACGAAGGTCTCCACTGCCGCCGGATCGCCTGCCACCACCAGGCGATGAATGATGCGGCTACCCGGCTGTTCCAGTTTGGTCGCCGGCAAGTCCGACAGATTGATGAAGACCTTGGGCCCGGCACTGAAATAATCCAGCGAAGCTTCCGGCTCCTGCACCACCAGGGCGCTGATGCGTAGCGAGGATTCGCCCAGGCTCAGCGTGTCGCCAAGATGGGCGTTGATGGACTGCGCGCCGGCGCGGGAGATCCACACTGTGCCCGTTGCTGGCACGCCCGCGGCAATCGTTTCAGGTCCACCAGCCTGCACCTGGATGCGAAACTCGCCACGCAGCGGGAAGCCCTCGCCGATGGCGCGAACTTCACCCAGCTTCACTTCCTCGCCCACGCCCACCATGCTGGGGAAGGAGCGCGTCTGCACCGTGCGCAGGCCGGGCACGTCCAGCGCCTTCAATTGCGCTGCGGGAATGGGTTCATCGGCGCGCAACACCGCGTCGCCGCCGAGCAGCTTGTTGGCTTCCAGTGCCAGCGCGCGCTCGGCGCGATCGGTCAAGAAGCCCACGGCTGTCACCGCCGTCACCGCCAACACCAGCGCGGCGACCAATATCCGTAATTCACCGGCGGCCAAGTCGCGGCGCAGTTGCCGCCAGGCCAGGGACAGCCAGGTCATGCGCCGGTCCTGCGGTCGTCCACCAGCTTGCCGCCGGCCAGGCGCAACACCCGGCCGCAGCGTTCGGCCAGGCGTTCGTCGTGTGTCACCAGCACCAGGGTGGTGCCGGACTGGGCGTTGAGTTCGAACAGCAGGTCAATCACCGCGCGGCCGGTGTCGGTGTCGAGGTTGCCGGTGGGTTCGTCGGCGAACAACAACGACGGCGCGGCAACGAAGGCGCGGGCCAGAGCGACGCGCTGCTGCTCGCCGCCGGACAGTTGCCGCGGATAGTGTTGCAGGCGTTCGCCCAGGCCTACGCGTTCCAGAATGCGTTGCGCGGGCGTGGCGGCATCGCGGTCGCCGCGCAATTCCAGCGGCAGCATCACGTTCTCGAGCGCCGTCAACGCAGGCAGCAACTGGAAGCTCTGGAAGACGAAGCCGACCTTTTCACCGCGCAAGCGGGCGCGGCCGTCTTCGTCCAGGTTCGACAGCACCACGCCGTCGAGCTTCACGCTGCCTTCGCTGGGCAAATCCAAGCCCGCCAGCAACGACAGCAAGGTGCTCTTTCCCGAACCCGAGGCGCCGACCACCGCCACCGCCTCGCCCGGGGCGATACTGAACCCAACGCCGTCGAGAATGGTCAACTCGTGATCGGGCAGGCGCACGCGCTTGCCCAGGCCCTGGGCGCTGAGTTCACCCTGGCCCCTTGAATGCGCCGGCCCTGCCGCAATGCTGTCTGTCATGGCTTCTGGAGTCCCTTAGATGTTCAAGCTATATGTAGGGTGGCGCGGCCGGCTTCAACAGGGCATGAAGTCCTGTATGGCATTGGTCATGGTGCTGGGCCTGGCGGCCCTGGCAACGGCCGCGGCGCAGGCTGCCAACCCCGCCACACGTACCGTACTGGTAATGGGCGATTCGTTGTCGGCGGGCTACGGGCTGGCCGCAAACCAGGGCTGGGTCAGCCTGACCGCGCAAAAACTGCGCAGCAGCCACCCGGGCTGGACGCTGGTGAATGCCAGCATCAGCGGCGAAACCACCGCCGGCGGCGCAGCGCGCATCGCCGGCGAACTCCAGCGCAACCGCCCTTCGGTAGTGGTGGTGGAATTGGGCGCGAACGACGGCCTGCGTGGATTGGCACTGGGCCAGACGCGCGCCAACCTAGACAAGATCATCGGCCTCAGCCGTGCCTCGGGCGCCAAAGTACTGGTGGTGGGCATGCGCATGCCGCCCAACTTCGGCGCCGCCTATACACGCGGCTTCGAAGCCGTGTTCGCCGACCTGGCCAAGAAGCACGGCGCGGCCCTGCTGCCCTTCCTGCTGGAACCCATCGCCGCCAGGCGCAGCAACTTCCAGGCCGACAACATGCATCCGGTGGCCGCCGCGCAGCCGGCCCTGCGCGACCATGTGTGGCCGAAGCTGGCGCCACTCATAAAATAGCCAGTCCGCACCCCGTTTGCTTCGAGCTTGCAGATTTAGGTTGCAAAACATTCGGATCGGTAAGCGGGAACCGCCCGAAGCATGCGGCGTGATCCACTTCGTTTACGTGTCAACTCCCAGCGAACTGCGATGAACCCGCGACCGGCATTCGCTAGGGTGCTGACGCTAATTGGCATTTTTCCCACCCCGTTTGTCGACTGCGTGCCGGATAAAAGGACAGCTTCGCCGTCTAAATCTGGAGGTCGCAGCAGTGCGACAGTGCGACCTATCGGACAAGCTGTTGATGACGCGAGGAAAAACACCTTGACCCGATGCGGCACGCGGTAGGATGCTGCCGACAAATGCCCCACTTTGGGGTCTAAAAGTAGTTAGGCCCCTTTGGAACCCTCATGCAGTGTCCAAGCTGCCACATCGTACTCGCTGACGGTGATGTGAATCTGGAAGCCACAGGACGCAACGGCAATCGTTGTCCTACTTGCCGTACCCGGATCCAGCTAACTTTGACTTCGCGCTTAATACACGATTCAGGCTTGTGGGTCGCAACTCTTGCGGCCTTTGGGATCACGGCAGTGCTATATCACGCATTTGTTGGACGGGAGGGCCACGAGCTTTGGGACCTGCCCAGAATTTCTGTCAAGCTGGCATCAATTCCCGCGATCATCGTCGCTGTCGTAGTTTTTCATAGATGCATTCCTCGATTCATGAACTTCAAAATTGTTGAGCCGAGCATTGGCCGCAAGCTTGCGCCTCATGAGGAGCAACTGATGGCGGACCTTGGCATCACCTACAACGAGGACTACTTCTCGGTGGGCGAGGTCGACTTCGACAAGCTCTCAGATGCCGTGATGTTCGCAAAGGAGAACAAGGTGACTTGTGGTTAATTGCTGCCTGCCCAGCCGTGCCGTCTCCGCGCAGGGGCCTAACCCCTCATTCGAACGGACGCGGCGTCCTGTCACCCAGTTTGCGGTGGCAAACTGGGCGCCAGTCCCCCGTGCCCCTCAATTCGATCGTTAGGCCCCATGTTTGACTTCCTTCGCGAACGTAGAGATCGATCCTATTGTCGGGAGAGCGAACAGGTAATCCAAGAGAGCGCGGGCGCGTTTCTCGCGGCTAACGCCTATCGGTTGGAGTTTCTGGGAAGGGCCGGCCGCTACAGGTCCGAATGCCTCTTTGGCGCCGAATCCGGCGATCTTCCGAAAATCATCTTTGGCGGCGAGTTTGGACCCTGCGCCTGGATCGGCCCTTCAGGCTCACCTTGGAGCGAGCTGTACGACGAAGCAGCATATTGGTTCAACGTCGAGCCGCTTGCAGACTTTGTACTCCAACGGGGTCAAACATGGCTCGACTCGGCCGATCAGCCCGCTGGGCATGGAATGGATCAGGTCGCACGCGACATATCTCTAGTTTGGCCAACTGCTGTGGCAATGTTCGCGAACTTGCCCGAGTTAGCCGAATTCAAACGTGGATTCGAACGGTGGGCAGAAGTTGCGGTCGAGGAGTGGCAAGCCAGGAAGGACGCCGAGTACCAAAATCTAGTGAGCTCCAAGGTCGCGAGCTCGAGTGGTCAGGAATCACCTTATCCATCGGACAGTGCGCGCGATGCGATTTACAGTCGGTTTAAACGTACTTTCGGTTCGCGCAATGAGGCCTAACCCTTCGTTCAAGCGGACGCCGGCAAGGTGTATCGTGAAGGCCTATCGGCGCAGCGGCGCCGCTCAACTCAATAGTTAGGCCCCGGATGGAAATTTTGAGGCGGCTACTCCTCACCCTGTTCTGCGGGTTCTTGGTAGCCCAAATGGGTTGGCAGCTTGTCAGAGCCCTACGGACTGGCAAGGCTCAGCACTCCGGCGTGAGCCACTATTTCGCGCGATCCGCGCAACCGATAAAGTACTGGGCGGCGGTGATCGCTTTCCTCGCGTTCGGCGCGTTTGGGGTGTTGGTCTTCGTCGCCTACTGGACCTTGCCTCAACCGGCGAGTTGATTCCATTGCCCGAGGCCTAACCATTCATTCAAGCGGCCCGCGTTGGCACCGCGGGCCGTGCCCGCCGTGCCCCTGCTAGGATGCACGTCAGGCACGGCCATCTGCGGCTCCCGTGCGGCCGCTCAATTCAATCGTTAGCTGGTCAGAGATGAGCCCCGAACCACTCACGAAAGCCGAACTAGAATTTGCGGAGCTTGAGACCTTCGCCAACTTCTATTGGACGCATGTGTTGGGCATAGCGCCAGAGACGCCAACGCACCCCTGCCACGGGATTCGCTGGCTGCGCGAGAACCTTAGCGCGAAAAGGAGTCTGGCCGGCCTGAGACAGGCCTTCAACGACTCTGTCGCCAGCCTCCTTGATCTACCTGCCTCGAAGCTCCAGGAAATTGACTTAGAAATGCAAGCAGCTGGGCTTCGTCCGTTGTCCCATTTCATTGACACCCATTCCCGTCAACTGGAGCGAATCCTGAGGCGACATCGCCTACGAAACGATACGGAGTATTATTTGGTAAGTGAAATACTCACGGACACAACGCGCACGATGAGCGTCGAAGATCGCTGCACAATGGAGCGTCTCGTGAGCGAGTTTCGTGGCCACAGCTAACCCCTCATTCAAGCGGACGCGGTGTCCTGTCACCCAGTTTGCGGTGGCAAACTGGGCGCCAGCCCCCCCGCCCCCCTCAACTCGAGCGTTAGATCCATGTCAGCAAAATTAGTCGCCTCTGGAGCAATCGCAGCAGTCTCCACGATTGCGCTTGGCCTCGGCTTGTTTGGATATTCGCCAGCGCCGTGCGCTTGCGAGTCGATGGACGCCCTGCTGTTCGCCTCAGCAGGGTTACTCGGTCCCGACCACTCGGCCGTACACCCCTCCGCCGCGGAATTGGAAGCCGGGATGGACAAAAATCTCCGAGGCAGCAAGATCCACGCGGGTGACGCCCCCTATTACTTCTCTGCGTGCGTTCAACTTTCCGCGACTTCCGTGGGCTGCGAGGTCGCCACGGAGCGGTCCGCGTTACTGGAGCGAGGATTCAGGGTTACTTTTGACACGGATGCCTCAGGTGAATTCAAGAAAAGCCACGTTTTTGCATACACCGAGTGGCTCTAACCATTCATTCAAGCAGACCGCGTTGGCACCGCGGTCCGTGCCCGCCGTGCCCCTGATAGGATGCTCGCCAGGCACGTCCATTCCAGGCTCCCGTGCGGCCCCTCAATTCGATCGTTAGATCCCAATGGGACTTGCCCTCTTCGGCTTCAGTTATCTCAGCACCCTCCTGGTGGCCGCCGGCGTGGCCGTCTACGGATTTGGATTTGTCGAGGAAATGTGGGGGAAAGGCGGCTCGTTTCAGGTTCTGGCAATGATGGGTTTCGTTGTGGCATTCCTGGCAACAATTGCCTTCGGCATTTCGGCTGCGTTGACTCGCCGATTCGGCGGGAATGCAAGGAGCGCACTGCTTGGGTCGGTTGCGGCGGCCGCCACTACAATGTCTGCCTACGCCCTCTCCCGGTCCACGGGCGCAGTTGGCACCGGCGGCATCATTGCCCTGATAGTCGGGTTGGCTGCACTCGCTGCCGCTGGGAATCCGCGCAATGTCGTCTAACCCCACATTCGGACGGACGCGGCGCCCCCGATTCGGTCGTCAGATGCCACATGAGAGCTCACAATGACTGAAAATCCCTACGCGTCTCCGACTGCAAATGTTGTCGACCGCCCGACGGCCGGTGAACCTGTCCGACTCTATTCACCCACGCAGGTCGCGTGCGGCACCATCGGCGGCCCCGTGGGCTTGATCTACTTTCTTTGGGCCAACTTTTCTTCGCTCGGAAACAGCTCGGGCGCCAGGAAAACCTTGGCGTATGGAGCACTCCTCATTCTGGCGATCCCGGCCATTCTGCCGTTCTTGCCAGACAATCTTCCCAATTCACCTGTCACCCTTGCTTACATCCTTGTCGCGCGGGGAGTTGCCACAAGGTATCAGATGACAAAGCAGGCGATTGCCGATTCATTGCGCTACGATTTCCACTCGAATTGGCGTGTTTTCGGCATTGGCATGCTTTGCCTGGTTGGTTCAGTTGTTGTCATCATGGGTCCGCTGCTTTTGCTGGCTGCCCTTGGCATCTGGAATCCCTGAGGTGGCGCCCAAGCATTCCTTCAAGCCGACCGCTGGGGCTAACTCGATTTCATCAGGCCTCCGATGATGGCAGTGTCCGGCAAGACAAGAAGCGCGATCATCTGGGGCGGCATCTTGCTGCTGCTAATTTACGGGGCACTTCTCTATATCTCGGCCGACGCTGGGTGGAATGCGCTTCCCAACTACAAGAGGCTAGCCAGGTTCATCCCCCTGACTATTGGCTACGCAATGGTTCATGTGGACGGACTGGCTGACTGGAAGGGAGCGAGCACACGCGACAAGTGGGGGGCAGTTGGCGCCGTAGCTGTCAACTTGATCACTATCGGGGGCTCGCTCGCGTGGTGGGTATTGGCTCCGGAGGCAGCTGACTAGGCGAGATGGCCGTTGGCTCTGCAAGTCGCGCTGCTGATAGGATGCGTGGCTGGCACGTCCCTCAACGGCTCTCGTGCGGCCGCTCAATTCGACCGTCAGGCGGCACGAGATGCACCGTCCATTCTTGATTGTTGCGTCCGCTGCCGTGCTGGCTTTGTCTTCGTGCGCCACTCATCATGGCCCGGTCGGCGCAATTTCGGCTGTGGTAGTTGGAGAGCGCGGCTCGGATGTCCCGGGCGAATCGTGCAGTTTTGCCCTCAGTCCAAGCGAGGTGAGGGCTTTCTTTCGCCGCGCTGTTCTGATCACGCCGCGGCAGGAGCACGACTTTTACCTTCACGGCCCCTGCTATGTGCGGGGCACCCTTTCAACGAAATACGAGACCTGGCACTGGGAGATTCGCAACCTCGGCACGGCTACGATCACCTCGGCCTCCGGCGACGACATCTTTTTCGTCGCGGACCCCGGGCAGGAATCGTCACTTGCAGACGACTAGCATGATGCCTGCGCAACCATTTGAAGCGATGGCACTATGCCGTCACGCTAGCCGCCCAAATTGAAAACTTCAAAACGCCTGCCCGGGCTCGACCTGCTACGCAGCATCGCCATCGCCTGGGTGATGTTCTTCCACTCTTTCCTGCTGGGCGGCCTGGGGCCGGACTGGTCCTGGCTTTCGCGCTACGGCTGGATGGGCGTGGACCTGTTCTTCGTGCTCAGCGGCTTCCTGATTGGCGGGCAGGTGTTCGCGCCGCTGTCGCAAGGGCGCAGGCTTTCGTTGGCGGACTTCTATATCCGTCGCGCCTTCCGCATCCTGCCGGCTTTCCTGGTGGTGCTGCTGCTGTACTTGTACTGGCCAGCGTTCCGGGAGGCTGAAGGCATGGAGCCGGCCTGGAAGTTCCTGATCTTCATCAGCAACCTCAGCATTGACTACGGGCGCAACGCGGCGTTCTCGCACGCCTGGTCGCTGTGCGTGGAAGAACACTTCTACTGGCTGTTCCCGCTGCTGGCGGTTGCAATGACGCGGCGGGCGGCGCCCTGGAAGTTTGCGCTGCTATGCGCGGGCGTCGTGCTTGGCGGCATCGCCCTGCGCACGGCGATCTGGACGCACGGCATGCAGACTGACCCGGAGATGGTTCGCAACTGGTTCGTGGAAGACATCTACTACCCGACCTGGAACCGGCTGGACGGATTGCTTTGCGGTGTGGTGCTGGCGGCGTGGAAGAGCTTTCGACCCCAGGCCTGGGCGGCAGCTCGACCTTACGCCAACCACAGCCTGGTCGCGGGCGTGCTGGTGATGGCCCTGTCCTTCTGGCTGTTCCGCGACCGCACCGGCCTGTTGGGCAATTCGATCGGCTGGCCAGTGCTGTCGGCGGGCCTGGGCTTGCTGGTGTTCGCCGCCGCCGATCGCGACAGTCTGATCGGCCGCTGGCAGGTTCCCCTGGCAGGCTGGCTGGCGGCCATCTCCTACAGCCTGTACCTGGTGCACAAGGCGGTGTACCACCTGGTGCAGGCGCAATGGGGCGAGTCGCTGGACGGCGCCGGCTTCCTGGCCTTGCTGGCCTACGGGGGCGCGGCCGTGCTGGCCGGCGCGGCGCTGCACTACGCGGTGGAGCGGCCCTTCCTGCAACTCCGGGTTAGGAAGTTTCCGACGGCGGCCATGGCCAACGCAGGGTAGACTCCGACTCGTCGCGTTGGCGATCGGTTGCCGCGCGGCCCTTCAACTTCCCACTGCGGAGTCGCCATGTCACCGAGAGATTGGTTCGCCACCGTTCTGCGCTTTGTCGGCGTGTTGAAGATTGTCGAGTCGATCGACGATTGCGTCTCCGCTTACGACATCAGCGCGGGCCTGTACACGCCGCAGTCCACGACCCTTGCCGGTACGATGAACCATGCCATGGTGATGGGGCTGGTGGGCTTCGTACTGCTGGTGGCCGCACCTTTCCTGGCCGGCCTGCTGGTAAGCCAACCGCAAGCACAGGTGCCCTGATGCGCGCGAGATTGACTGGACTGTTTGCCCGCAACGCAGCGCCGGCCGCGAAGTGATGGCCGCGTCGCCGCTCGCCGCCTGGCATGCGATGGTGTCCCGCTGCAATCCGGCGGGGCTCGATGCCCTGCTCGATGAGGACGTGGTCTTCCACTCGCCCGTGGTGCATACGCCGCAGCGCGGCAGCAAAGTGACCCTGCTCTATCTGGGCGCGGCCTTCCAGGTGTTCTTCAACCCGAGCTTTCGCTATGTGCGCGAAGTGCAGGGGCCGAATGACGCGGTGCTCGAGTTTGAAGTCGAGATTGACGGCGTGCAGGTGAACGGCGTTGACATGATCCGCTGGAACGATCAGGGTCGCATCGTGGATTTCAAGGTGATGCTGCGGCCGCTGAAGGCGATCAACCTGATCCACGAGAAGATGGCAGCCATGCTGCAGGCCCATGCTGCCCGGACGGAGACTGCCGCATGAACTGGCTCGAGCACCGGATTCCGCCGCCGATCGTCGCGCTGCTGTTCGCGCTGGCGATGTGGTTCGTCGCCGGCATCGGCCTGCGTTTCGCGTTTGCCTTTCCGGTGCGGCTGGGGCTAGGACTGACCTGGGCGATTGTCGGTTTCAGCATGTCGTTGGCGGGAGCCGCGGCGTTCCGGCGCGCCCAGACCACGGTGAATCCGCTCAAGCCCGAAACCGCCAGCAAGCTGGTGGTGCTGGGCATCTTCCACCACACCCGCAACCCGATGTACCTGGGCATGAGCTGCGTGCTGCTGGGCTGGGCCATCTACCTTGCCGCTCCTTTCGCCCTGCTGGGGCCGCTGCTGTTCGCCGCCTACATCACCCGCTTCCAGATCCTTCCCGAAGAACGCGCGCTGGAGCAGTTGTTCGGCCAGGACTTCGCCGACTACTGCGCGAAGGTGCGGCGCTGGATCTAGGCGCGCGGACTGGCGAACGGCGTGTCGGTTAGAATCGGCACATGGATAACCTGCCGCCCTGCCCCGCCTGCCAATCCGTCTACACCTACGAGGACGGCGACAACTTCGTCTGCCCTGAATGCGCGCATGAGTGGCCCAAGCAGGCCGCGGCCGCCGTTGAAGACGGACCGAAGATCGTGCGCGACGCGGTGGGCAATGCGCTGGCCGACGGCGACACCGTCACCGTCATCAAGGACCTGAAGGTGAAAGGTTCCTCATCCGTGGTGAAGGTGGGCACCAAGGTGCGCAATATCCGCCTGGTGGACGGCGACCACGACATAGACTGCAAGATCGAAGGCTTCGGCGCGATGCAGCTGAAGTCCGAGTTCGTCAAGAAGGCCTGAGGGCAACGAATCCGCTGTCCTGAAGGCGCGCTTCACGCACCGGCGGCGGCAAGAATCTCTTCATAGCCGTGGGCATGAACGCCCGGCGCGGACTCCTCCAGCAGCGCAACGATGCCGGCTGCCAGCGAGTCGGCAGCGATGGAGCGATAGGGCTTGAAGCGCCCGTGCATCAACAGATTGCCCAGGGGCGCGAGCTTCTGGAACAGGGCTTCGGCCGGGCGCCGTTCGCTGCGCGGACCGAGCAGCAGGCCCGGGCGCATCAGGTCCAGGCGCTCAAAGCCGGCCTGCTCCAGTGCGTCTTCCACTTCGCCCTTCACGCGCAGATAGAAGTTACCCGATTGCCGGCTGGCGCCGACGCTGCTGACGAGAATGGCGTGCGTGGCGCCGCGCGCGCGGGCAATTTTCGAAAAGCGCAGTACCAGCTCGCGATCCACCGCGATGAAGGCTTCACGCGAACCGGCGGCGCGCATGGTCGTGCCGAGGCAGCAGATGTAGGTGTCTATCGGACCAGGCGCAGCGGCATCGAGCGCTTGCGCGAAGGCTTCGTCACCCAGGGAAAAATCCAGCAGCGGCGAGATCAGCCGCGAATCCTTTGCTGGCAAACCGCGCCGCGTGGGCGCAATAACCTGCCCGCCGAAAGCCTTGTCGGCTAGCAGGCGCTGCAGCACCAGGCCACCGACCAGGCCGGTGGCGCCGGCCAGCAGGATGCGCTGCGGGCTCAGGCCCATTCGCTGAGATTCTCGCTGGCGTACAGAGCCTTGAACGAGGGCCGTGCCTTCATCGCTGCCGCCAACTTCGCCAGGTGCGGAAAATCGATGGCTTGCTTGGGCAGGTTGCGCGACCAGCGCATCAACATGGTCAGGTGGAAGTCGGCGGCGCTCATGCGCTCGCCCAGCAACCACGGGCCGTTCGCGGCAAGGTGCGCGTCAATGCGCTCGAAGGCGGCTTCCACGCGCAGGCGCGTGCGCTCCTTCACTGCGTCCACATGCTCGGGGCCGGCGACTTCATCGGCGTAATACCAGTTGCGGAACAGCGGCTGCACGGCATTGGAAAGATGGAACATCCAGCTGTAGTAGCGCGCGCGATCGATGCTGCCCAGCGGCGGCGCCAGGCCGGCCTCGGGATGGGAGTCGGCGATCTGCAGCACCATGGCCGCGGCCTCGGTGATGACCTGACCGTCCACGATCAGGGTCGGCACCACGCCGGAAGGATTGAGCTTGAGGTATTCGGGCGACTTCTGTTCTTTCTTTTCGAAGTCCACCAGCTTCAGCTCGTGGCGAAGGTCCAGGTCAATCAGCAACCAATGCACGACCAGGCTGGCGGTGCCGGGCGAATAATAGAGTGTGTACATGGCGGACCTCGCGTTCGTGGAGCCGTGGGGAATCTTACTCGACTGCTACCGGAATCTTGCCGATGCGCGCCTGCCACTCGCGCGGGCCGGTCTTGTGCACCGACTCGCCGCTCGAATCCACGGCCACGGTGACAGGCATGTCCTGCACGGTGAATTCATAGATGGCTTCCATGCCCAGGTCCGCGAAGCCGACCACGCGCGAGGCCTTGATGGCCTTCGACACCAGGTAGGCAGCGCCGCCGACGGCCATCAGGTAGACCGACTTGTGCTTGCGGATGGCATCAATGCCCGCCGGCCCGCGCTCGGCCTTGCCGACCATGCCCAACAGACCGGTCTGCGCCAGCACCTGCTCGGTGAACTTGTCCATGCGCGTGGCGGTGGTCGGGCCGGCCGGGCCGACCACTTCATCGCGCACCGGATCCACGGGGCCCACGTAATAGATGAAGCGGCCCTTGAAATCCACCGGCAGCGCTTCGCCCTTGTTGAGCATCTCGACCATGCGCTTGTGCGCGGCATCGCGGCCGGTGAGCAGCTTGCCGTTGAGCAGCAGCACTTCGCCGGGCTTCCAGCTGGCGACGTCTTCGGGCGTGACGGTGTCCAGGTTTACGCGGCGGCCTTTCGACGCGTCGTAGGTCAGCTTGGGCCAGTCTTCCAGCGAAGGCGGATCCAGCGTCACGGGGCCGGAACCGTCGAGTACGAAATGCGCGTGGCGGGTCGCGGCGCAATTCGGAATCATGGCAATCGGCAGGTTGGCGGCGTGGGTCGGGTAGTCGCGGACCTTCACGTCCAGCACGGTGGTCAAGCCGCCGAGGCCCTGCGCGCCGATGCCCAGGGCGTTCACCTTTTCGTACAACTCCAGGCGCAGTTCTTCCGCGCGATTACTCGGGCCGCGCGCCTGAAGGTCGGTGATGTCGATGGGCTCCATCAGCGCTTCCTTCGCCAGCAGCATGGCCTTTTCGGCGGTGCCGCCGATGCCGATGCCCAGCATGCCGGGCGGGCACCAGCCGGCGCCCATGGTGGGCACGGTCTTGAGCACCCAATCCACGATGGAGTCGGACGGATTGAGCATGGCGAACTTGCTCTTGGCTTCCGAGCCGCCGCCCTTGGCCGCGACGATGACTTCGACTTCGCCGCCGGGCACCACGCTCATGTTCACGACGGCGGGCGTGTTGTCCTTGGTGTTCGTGCGCTTGCCCGCAGGGTCGGCCAGTACCGAGGCGCGCAGCTTGTTGTCCGGGTGCAGGTAGGCGCGGCGCACGCCTTCATTGGCCATGTCTTCCACTCCCATGGTGGCATCGGGCCAGCGCACGTCCATGCCGATCTTCAGGAACACGGTGACGATGCCGGTGTCCTGGCAAATCGGACGATGGCCTTCGGCGCACATGCGCGAGTTGATCAGGATCTGGGCGATGGCGTCTTTTGCCGCCTCGCTTTGCTCGCGCTCGTAAGCCGCGGCGAGGTTCTTGATGTAGTCCACCGGGTGGTAGTAGGAAATGTATTGCAGGGCGTCGGCAACGCTCTGGATGAAGTCTTCCTGCTTGATGCTGGCCATCGCTATCGGTTCCGGTGTCGTTGCTGCGGTGAAAATTACTCGAGTTCGTTCCAGCGCGCGTAGGCCGCTTCCAGGCGCGACTGCAGGCTGCTCAGTTCCTGGTTGGCGGCCAGCACTTCGGCATTGCCCTGCTTATACAGCTCGGGCGAGCTGATGCGCGCGGTTTGCGCGGCGACTTGGGATTCCAGGGTTTCGATCAACGCGGGCAGCTGGTCGAGTTCGCGCTGTTCCTTGAAGCCGAGCTTGCGCTTGACGGCAGCGGGCGGCGCAGCTGCGACGGGCTCCTGCTTCGGCACCTGCGGTGTGAGCTTGGGCGCGCCGGTGACGGGCGCGGCCGCAGGACGCTGGCGCAACCAGTCGGTATAGCCGCCCACGTAGTCGCCCACGCGGCCCTTGCCTTCCATCACCAGCGAGCTGGTAACGACATTGTCGAGGAAGGCGCGGTCGTGCGAGACCAGGATCAGGGTGCCGGGGTAATCGATCAGCAACTCCTCCAACAACTCCAGCGTCTCCACGTCCAGGTCATTGGTCGGTTCGTCCATCACCAGCAGGTTGGACGGGCGCGCGAACAACTTGGCCAGCAGCAGGCGGTTGCGCTCGCCGCCGGACAGTTTGGTGATCGGCGCCAAGGCGCGATCGGGGCTGAACAGGAAATCCTGCAGGTAGCCCATCACATGCTTGCGAGCGCCGTTGATCTCGATGAACTCGCGGCCTTCGGACACATTGTCCAGCGCGTTCCAGTCCTCGCGCAGGGCGGCGCGCAGCTGGTCGAAGAAGGCGACTTCGATATTCACGCCGCGGCGAATTTCGCCGGATTGCGGTTCCAGGTCACCCAGCAGCAGCTTGAGCAAGGTGGTCTTGCCGGAACCGTTGGGACCGATCAGGCCGACCTTGTCGCCGCGCTGGATGACGGTGTTGAAATCATGCACCAGCACGCGCTCGCGGAAGGCGAAGTCCACGTGCCTGGCGTCGAAGATGCGGCGCCCCGACTTGGCCGCATTCGCCGCCGCGAGGCTCACGTTGCCCGACTGCTCGCGGCGCTCGCTGCGTTCGCGGCGCATGGCCTTGAGCGCGGTGACGCGGCCTTCGTTGCGGGTGCGTCGGGCCTTGATGCCCTGGCGGATCCAGACTTCTTCCTGCGCCAGCTTCTTGTCGAACAGGATATTGGCCTGGGCTTCGGCGTGAAGGCGCTCTTCGCGCCGGCGCAGGTAGTTGTCGTAGTCGCCGGGCCAGCTCGTTACCTGGCCGCGGTCGATTTCGATAATCCGCGTCGCCAGGTTGCGCAGGAAGGCGCGGTCGTGGGTCACGAAGACCACGCTGCCGGCAAAGGCCTTCAGGAACTCTTCGAGCCAGGCGATGGACTCGATGTCCAGGTGGTTGGTCGGTTCGTCCAGCAACAGCACATCGGGCGCGGCGACCAAGGCCTGGGCCAGCAGCACGCGGCGCTTCATGCCGCCCGACAGCGACTCGAACAGCGACTCGCCCGGCAAGTCGAGGCGCGAGATGGCTTCTTCCACGCGCTGCTCGAGTTGCCAGCCCTGCCCGGCTTCGATCAGGGCCTGCAGGCGGCCGAGCTCGTCCATGTCCATGGCGTCGCCGTCGTGCAGCATGTGGTGGTAGCGCGCCAGATGCGCGCCCAGTTCGCCCAGGCCCAGCGCCACCACGTCGTATACGGGGCCACGCAATTCGGTGGGAACGTCCTGCGACAGGCCGGCGATGCGGCTGCCGAAGCGCCGCACTTCGCCGTCGTCGGCGTGGATCACGCCCGACATCAGGCGCATCAGGGTGGATTTGCCGGCGCCATTGCGGCCGACGATGCAGACGCGCTCGTTCGGCTCGATGGCGAAGTTGACCTTCTCGAGAAGAAGGGGGCCGCCAACGCTGAAGTCGACGTCCTGGAAGCTGATCAATGACATCCCACCATTTTACCTGCCGGGCCCTTGGAAAGCCCGATTCAGGCCTGAATCTGTGCGCCAGCCGCCTGTTGCAAACACCACGCCCCGCTAGACTCGCGCCATGGACAGCCGGGCGGAAAAGCTCTGGCAACGCGGGATAGTCCACTTTCGCCAGGGGAACATGGCGGCCGCGCAAGCCAGTTTCGAAGCCTTCCTGGCGCGCGAGCCAGGATCGGGGCCGGGCCTGTTTCGCCTTTCCATGGTGGAAGCGCGGCGCGGCCGTTACCGCAAGGCCATCGATTTCGCCGAGCAGGCGCTGCAGGCCGACCCCGGCCGCACCGAGGCGCTGACCCACCTCGCGCGCTGCCATGTGAACGCCGGGCATCTCGAACGCGCCCGTGCAGCCGCCACGCAGGCCCTGGCGCAGCCCCGGGGCAATTCGGTCGCGCTTGATGCGCTCGGCGTGGTGATGACACGCCTTGACGAGCAGGACGCTGCGCTCGAACTGTTCGACCTGGCCATCCGCCAGGATTCGAACCAGGCCTCGATCTACTTCAACCGGGCGCTGGCCAATCGCCAGTTCGACCGCATCGAAGCCGCAGCGGCGGACCTGGAGTCCTGCCTGGCCCTGCAACCCGGACACGCCAAGGCGCACTGGATCCTGGCGAACTTGCGCGGGCAGGACCTCGCTGGCAACCACCTGCCGCGCCTGCGCCAACGCCTTGCGCTGGCCAGCGCGGGCGAGCGTGAAGCGGTTGCGCTGGCCTTGTTCAAGGAACTCGACGATCTGGGCGAAACGGCCGAGGCGACCGACTTGTTGACGCAAACCATCCGCGAACGCGCTGCCCGCCTGCCACTCGCCGGCGCCGGCGACGAGCACGCGGCCCTGGTGCGGGCCCTTGTAAAAACCTGCGACGAGCGCTTCGTGCGCCGCCGCGCCGATGCCCGCACCGAAAATGGCCCGGTGTTCGTGGTCGGTTTTCCACGCTCGGGCGTGGCCCTGCTCAGCCAGCGGCTCTCGCGCCACCCGCGCCTGTTGCATCTCGGCGCGCAAGCACCGTTCCCGCGTTTGCTGGCGGCCGCGCTGGGCTTTGATGGCGCCCGTCCGCCACGCGCTTCGGAACTGCCCGGACTGGCGGGATTCGATTTCGATGCCTTCGGCCACGACTATCTGGCGGACGTGACGCCGGCAGGCAGCAAGCCGCCGATCCTGTGCGAGAGCCATCCGCTGAACTATCTCGAGGTCGGCTTCATCGCCCGCGCCTTGCCCGGCGCACGCTTCCTGCACGTGGTGCGCGACCCGGTGGACAGCTGCGTGTCGCTGCTCGCGCAGCCCGGACCCGAGCCCCTGCTGGCGCCACAGGCTCCCGCCGCGCTCGCCGCCTGCCATCACGACTACCAGCGCCTGATGCAGCATTGGCACGAAGTACTGCCGGGCCGGATGATGGACGTGAGCTACGAAAGCCTGGTGGAAAAACCCGAGATGATCCTGCGGGTGATCTGCTCCTTCCTCGGCATTCGTTACGCCTCCTCATTGCGCATGGGCCTGCAGCTGCATGGTCGCAGCCTGGGCCGTGGCCACCGTTACCTCGACGCCTTGCCGGGCTTGAAGACGGGCCTGGCCGTGGACGCAAGGCAATCACGCAGCGCCTGAGCGCTTGGCCTACACTCGGGCATCGCTCCCGGGATTGCTGCCATGGCCACCACGAGTTTTCGCGCCTGCCCCCTGTGCGAGGCCATTTGCGGGCTTGAGATTCAATCGGAAGCTGGTCGCCCCGTCGCAATTCGCGGCGACGCTGCCGACCCTTTCAGCCAAGGCCATGTCTGCCCGAAAGGCAACGCCATCATTGACCTGGAATCGGATCCGGACCGGCTGACCGCGCCAATGCACCGCGTCGGCGATGACTGGCAGGCCATCGGTTGGGACGAAGCCTTCGAACTCGCCGGCTCGAAACTCGCCGCCATCCAGGCCGAGCACGGGCCCGCCAGCGTGGCCAGCTATCTCGGCAATCCGAACGTGCACCACTTCGGGCACATCGCCTACTTTCCGGCGCTGTTGAAGATGTTGCGCTCG
This sequence comes from uncultured Gammaproteobacteria bacterium, assembly GCA_966096795.1. Classification (GTDB taxonomy): domain Bacteria; phylum Pseudomonadota; class Gammaproteobacteria; order Xanthomonadales; family Xanthomonadaceae; genus Arenimonas. Next base: position 2,846 of record CBHTVR010000009.1, on the reverse strand, counting down.
CCGAATGTCTACAGCGCTTCGTCGGTGGACCAGTGGCCGGCGCAGTACGTAAACGCGCTGATGTACGGGCACCAATTCCTGTTGCCGGTACCGGATATTGATCGTACCGACTTCATGCTGATGCTCGGCGCCAACCCGGTCGCTTCCAATGGCAGCCTGATGACAGCGCCCGGCATTCCGCGCCGGCTGAAGGCGCTGACGGCGCGCGGCAAGCTGGTGCTGATCGATCCGCGCCGCACCGAAACCGCCGCGCTTGCGAGCGAGCACCACTTCATCCGGCCCGGCAGCGATGCCTGGTTCCTGGCGGCCTTCGTGCAGCAGCTGCAGAAGCAAGGGCCGGCGCGTGTTGCCGCCTATGGCGAAAAGCTTGAAGGCCTTGCCGATGCGTTGGTCGCAGTAAACGCGATCGATTGCAGCGAACTCGAATCGCGCACTGGCATCAGCGCGGCCACCGTGGCTTCGCTGGCGCAGCAGTTCTATCACGCGAAATCCGCGGTGGCCTACGGCCGAATGGGCGTCTCGGTGCAGGCCTACGGCACGCTCTGCCAGTGGCTTCTGCAGCTGGCGAATATCTACACCGGCAATCTGGACCGCGAAGGCGGCGCGCTGGTGAACGAGCCGGCCATTCCGATCACCGGCCCCGGCACCTCGCCTGGCCAACGCGGCCGCTGGCATAGCAGGGTGCGCCGCTTGCCCGAGTTCGCCGGCGAACTGCCGGTGTCGGTGCTGGCGGAGGAAATCCAGACGCCTGGCGCGGGCAAGGTGCGCGCGTTGGTCACCATCGCCGGCAATCCGGTGCTGTCCACCCCCGATGGCCGCAGTCTCGACGAAGCGCTCGCCGGCCTGGACTTCATGCTGAGCATTGACGTCTACATCAACGAAACCACCCGCCACGCCGACCTGATCCTGCCCCCGGCCTCGGCGCTGACGCAGTACCACTACGACTTGATCTTCAATGCCTTCGCGGTGCGCCGCGTCGCGCGATTGAATGTGCCGATCCGCGAGCGGGCTGCCAACGAGCGTGCGGATTGGGAAATCCTCAACGGGCTGTGCACGGCGTATGCGCAGGCCAGCGGCAAGCCGTGGAAAGACTTGCCGGCGCCGAAGCAGATGATTGCGGCCGGGCTGGCGCGCGGCGGCAGCGGCTTGACGATGGAGCAGCTGGAGGCTGCGGAGCATGGAATCGATCTGGGGCCGTTGCGGCCTTCGTTGCTGGGGCGCTTGGAAACGGCTAGCGGAAAGATCGAGGCCGCACCGGCCGAAATGCTCGCCCAACTCAAAGCGCTAGCGGCTGAGCCGTTTTCGGAAACGCCTGGCGCGCTCCGACTGTTTGGCCGTCGCGACGCCCGCAGCAACAACTCCTGGATGCACAACGCGCCGCGGCTGGTGAAGGGCAAGCTGCGCCACCAGTTGCTGATGCATCCCGCCGACCTCGCGGCGCGTGGACTCGCCGATGGCGCGACGGTGCGTGTGCGCTCTCGAGTCGGCAGCATCGAAACCCAGGTGCAGGCCAGCGAGGACCTGATGCCGGGCGCCGCCTGCCTGCCCCATGGCTTTGGCCACCATCGCGCGGGCATCCGCCTGTCGCGCGCCAGCGAAGTCGAAGGCGCGAGCTACAACGACCTTTCCGATCCGCAGGCGCTCGACGGCGCCTGCGGCAACGCCGCCCTCAACGGCCTGGCCGTCGAGGTGGAAGCGCTCTGACTACTTGGTGACGCGCACCGTCACCGAATTGGACCAGGTCGAGACCTTGCCGGTGCTGGTATTGAAAGCTCGCACGCGATACAGGTAACTCGCCTTTGCCACCGTTTCGCTGAACGTGGCCACGTTTGCAGCCACTGAACCCACCTGCACGAAGCTGCTGCTACCGGCCGGCGCGCGTTCGATGGCAAAGCCTTGTTCGTTGCCGGAGTTGTCGGTCCAGCGCAGCGTGACCTTGCCGCCCTTGGCCGCGCTGCCGGTCAATCCGCTGGGCGCGGAGGTGATGGAAGGATCGGTGGTGGCGGTGATGGACAGCGTGGTGCTGGCCGTTGCGCCGCCATTGTCGGTCACGGTGAGCTTGGCGCTGTACACACCCGCCGCTGCATAGGTATGGGTGGTGCTGGCGCCGCTGCCGGTGCTGCCATCGCCAAAGGTCCAGGCGTAGCTGCTGATGCTGCCATCCGGATCGGACGAGCCAGCCGACGAGAAACTCACCGGAAGCGGCGCGATGCCGGTGGTTGGCGTGGCGCTGGCAACGGCGCTGGGCGGCAGGTTGGGCGTGCCGGAGGGAATCACGTACAGGGTGACGCTCTGTGCCGGCACCGACACCGACAGGGCATTGCCGCTGAGCGCCACATTCGCCGGATGGCTGATCGCGTTGGCCGAGGTGAGCTGCCAGACCTGGGCGCTGCCCGAGGGCGAGAAGTTGCCGAGGTTAACCGTGACCGGCGTGCTGCCCGACAGCACCTTGGACACCACCATCACCGTCATCGCGCCATCGCTGCTGCGCAGGGCGGCGAAGGCCGAGAGGTTGTCGGGGTTCGGCACGGAGGCCGAAACCGACTGGTCGCCGAAGCCGGACTTGTTGCCGTCGTAGTTGCGGTAGAGCTTCATCGCCTTGTAGGTGGGCGTGCTGGCGTCAGGTGTGGTCCAGCGCGCGCCGTAGTCCAGGCCTTCGCGACCGAAGATGCCGTAGATGTCGGCTTGCGTCGTAGCGCCGTTGATGTGCCCTTCCGCGCCCCAGTTGTACTCGGTGATGGCGATCTTCAAGCCGGGGTAATAGCTGTTGACCCAGGCCTTCATGCGCGGAATCAGCATGACCTTGGCATTGATCCAGGTCGGGTCGGTGTAGTTCGGGTCCCAGA
>CBHTVR010000008.1:0-91586 GCA_966096795.1 uncultured Gammaproteobacteria bacterium | reverse complement strand
CAAGCAGATCCTGCTGATCGCCCAGAAGAGTCCCGACGTGGACGACCCGGGCGAGCCCGACCTGTATCCGGTCGGCACCCTGGCCACGGTGCTGCAATTGCTCAAGCTTCCCGATGGCACCATCAAGGTGCTGGTCGAGGGCGTGTCGCGCGTCGCCATTGACGGCTTCGGCGAAACCGAAGGCGCGCTGACCGCGCGCGGCCACGCGCTGGAGTCCGTGCACGAGCGCGACGAGCGCGAGATGGGCGTGACCCTGGGCTCGCTGATGGGCCTGTTCGAGCAGTACGTCAAGACCAATCGCAAGCTGCCGCCGGAACTGCTGACTACGCTGGCGGGCATCGATGATCCGGGCCGCGTGGCCGACACCATCGCCGCGCATTTGGGCGCGCGCCTGGCCGACAAGCAGCGCTTGCTGGAAACTCTGGAAGTGGGCCAGCGCCTGGAAATCCTTATCGGCCTGGTGGACGGCGAGATTGACGTCCAGCAAATCGAAAAGCGCATCCGCGGCCGCGTCAAGTCGCAGATGGAGCGCAGCCAGCGCGAGTACTACCTCAACGAACAGATGAAGGCGATCCAGAAGGAGCTTGGCGACCTCGACGAGGCACCGAACGAACTGGAAGAGCTGGCCAAGAAGATCGCCAACGCCGGCATGCCCAAGCCCGTCGAGACGAAGGCGCGCGCGGAACTGGGCAAGCTCAAGCAGATGTCGCCGATGTCGGCCGAAGCCACTGTCGTGCGCAACTACCTGGATTGGCTGCTGGGCGTTCCCTGGAAGAAGCGCACCAAGATCCGCAAGGACCTGCACGCCGCCGAGGCGGTGCTGGACGCCGACCACTACGGTCTCGAGAAAGTAAAAGACCGCATCCTCGAATACCTCGCGGTGCAATCGCGCGTGAAGCAGATGAAGGGCGCGATCCTGTGCCTGGTCGGCCCGCCCGGCGTGGGCAAGACCTCGCTCGGCCAGAGCATCGCCAAGGCCACCAACCGCAAGTTCATCCGCATGTCGTTGGGCGGCGTGCGCGACGAGGCCGAGATCCGCGGCCATCGCCGCACCTACATCGGTTCCATGCCGGGCCGCATCGTCCAGAACCTGAGCAAGGTCGGCAGCAAGAACGCGCTGTTCATGCTCGATGAAATCGACAAGATGAGCATGGACTTCCGCGGCGACCCGTCCTCGGCCCTGCTCGAGGTGCTGGACCCGGAGCAGAACCACAGCTTCAACGACCACTACCTGGAAGTAGACCTGGACCTGTCGGAAATCATGTTCGTGGCGACCTCGAATTCGCTGAACATTCCCGGCCCCTTGCTGGACCGCATGGAAGTCATCCGCATCCCCGGTTACACCGAGGACGAAAAGCTGCACATCGCCGAACGCTACCTGATGCCCAAGCAGTTCAAGGCCAATGGCCTGAAGGGCGAGGAATTGAAGGTGCAGGAAGGCGCGGTGCGCGACATCGTGCGTTACTACACGCGCGAATCGGGCGTGCGCAACCTCGAGCGCGAGCTGGCCAAGATTGCCCGCAAGGTGGTCAAGGAAATCGCGCTGGCCGGCCCGAAGCCGGTCGCCAAGAAGGGTGCAAAGAAGCCGGCCAAGGGCGCGGGTTCGGTGCTGGTCACCACCAAGAACCTCGACAAGTACCTGGGCGTGCGTCGCTACGATTTCGGTCGCGCCGAAGGCGAGAACGAAGTGGGCCTGGTCACTGGCCTGGCCTGGACGGAAGTGGGCGGCGACCTGCTGCAGATCGAGGCTTCGATCATGCCGGGCAAGGGCCAGCTCATCCTTACCGGCCAGTTGGGTGACGTGATGCAGGAATCGGTGAAGGCCGCGCACACCGTGGTGCGTTCGCGCAGCGAGCGCCTGGGTCTGGACCCCGAGTTCCACCAGAAGTTCGACGTGCATGTGCATGTGCCCGAAGGCGCCACGCCCAAGGACGGGCCGAGCGCAGGCGGCGCCATGGTGACCGCGCTGGTCTCGGCCCTGTCGGGTGTGCCGGTGCGCGCCGATGTGGCGATGACCGGCGAGATCACCTTGCGTGGTCGCATCCTGCCGATTGGTGGGCTGAAGGAAAAGTTGCTCGCGGCCCTGCGCGGTGGCATCAAGACCGTGATCATCCCCGAGGAAAACCGCAAGGATCTTGCCGACATTCCGAAGAACGTCACGCAAGGCCTTGAGATTGTTCCGGTGAAGTGGATCGACCAGGTGCTCGACATTGCATTGGTGCGGCCCATCGTTCCCGCCACGGCCGAGCAGGGCAGCAAGGCCGAGGCCGCCGAGGAGCCCGTCGAGCACAAGTCGGAAGCCGCGAGGCCGCACTGAGAATCGGCGAAATACGCCGGAAAGCCGCGAAAATAACGGCTTTCCGGTTGCGCCACGCATACCCCACTGGTATAAATCCTTGCACCCATCGACGCATCGTCGCGATGGCACAGGAGGAACGGACGTTCGCGCAAGGTTGCGCTCGATCCGCCTTACCAACCGCGGGAGCCCCCCGCCCAGGGAGTAAGCAATGAACAAAGCCGAATTGGTTTCTGCCGTTTCCGATGCCGCTGAAGTGACCAAGGCCGACGCTGGCCGCGCCGTCGATGCGGTCATCGACATCATCACCAAGTCCCTCAAGAAGGGCGACACCGTGACCCTGGTCGGGTTCGGTACCTTCTCCGTCCGCAAGCGTGCTGCCCGCCAGGGCCGCAACCCCCAGACCGGCGAGACCATCAAGATCAAGGCCTCCAAGAATCCCGCGTTCAAGGCTGGCAAAGCCCTGAAGGATGCAGTAAACTGATCGTCTCGCTTGGGTGCTTAGCTCAGCGGTAGAGCGTCTCCTTTACACGGAGAGGGTCGGGGGTTCGAAACCCTCAGCACCCACCAGCTCCGGTTGGTCGAAATGCCCAGGCAATGCTTCAGTGGAGTGGTAGTTCAGTTGGTTAGAATATCGGCCTGTCACGCCGAGGGTCGCGGGTTCGAGTCCCGTCCACTCCGCCACACCCCCGAGGGCGCCTAAGGCGCCCTCGTTTTTTTCAGGACCGGCCTTTCGGGGCCCCAACACTGGCCAGGCTGATGCTCCAGAACATTCGCGAGAAAACTTCCGGTTGGGTCGCCAAGGTAATTCTTGGCCTGATCATCCTGACGATGGCCTTCTTCGGCATCGAGTCCTACCTCACCGGCAAGGTCGATACCTACGCCGCCAAGATCGAAGGCCCGGCGCGCTTCCTGCGCTTCGGTGGCCAGGTCAAGGAGATCAGCGCCAACGACTTCCGCAACCGCTTCGACCGGGTGCGCCAGTCCGAGCGCGCGGAGCAGGGCAAGGACTTCGACGCCACTGCCTTCGAGTCCATGCAGAAGAAGCGCGAGATCCTCGACGAGCTGATTGACGAGTCCCTGATGGAGCTGGCCGCGCAGAAGCAGGGCATGGTGCTGTCCAAGGAAGCCGTGCAGAAGCAGATCCTGGGCATGCAGGAATTCCAGGTCGGCGGCAAGTTCGACCCCAAGCAATACCAGCTGGTGCTCAGCACCCAGCAGATGACCCCGCGCCAGTTCGAAGCGCTCATCAGCGCCGACCTGTTGCAGAAGATGATTCCGCAGGAGTTGCTGGAGTCCGGATTCTCCAGCGACCTCGAGCTGGACAACTACCTGCGCACCAGTCGCCAGACCCGTGACGTGCGCTTCATCGAGCTGGCGCCGGCGTTCCCGACCCTGCCGATGCCGACCGAGTCCGAGATCAAGGCCTGGTATGACGGCCACATCGCCCAGTACCGCAGCCCCGAGAAAGTGGCCGTCGAGTACGTGGAGCTCAACGCCGCCAGCATGCAGGTGAATACGGTCGCCGACGAAGGCTCGCTGCGCGAACGTTACGAAGCCACCAAGGGCAAGTACGGCACCGTTGAACAGCGCCTGGCCTCGCACATCCTGGTCAAGCTCGACGAGAAGGCCAGCGCAGCCGATGTCGCGGCGGGCCTGGCCAAAGCCCGCGACCTTGTCGCCAAGGCGCGCATGCCGGGGGCTGATTTCGCGGCCCTGGCCAAGGCCAATTCCGACGACCTGGGTTCGCGCGATGCCGGTGGCGACCTGGGCGCGGTGGACAAGGGCGTGTTCGGCGATGAATTCGACAAGGCTTTCTTCGCGCTGCAGCCGGGTCAGGTCAGCGAGCCGGTGCGCCTGCCCGACGGTTGGCACGTGATCCAGTACCGCCAGCTGGTGCCGGGCACCGCCAAGAGTTTCGAGGAAGTGCGCACCCAGTTGGAAGCCGAGTACCTCGAGTCCGAGCGCGAGCGCGTGTACAACGACGTCGCCGGCAAGCTGGTGGATGCCGTTTACGCCAAGCCGACCGAACTGGCACCGGCCGCGCAGGCGCTGAACCTTCCGGTTTTGCGTTCCGGCCTGTTCTCGCGTGACGCCGGTGACGGCATCGCCGCGCTGCCGCAGATTCGCCAGGCCGCCTTCAACGATTCCCAAAAGAAGGATCGCCAGGTCAGCGACCCGGTCGAGATCGAGCCCAATCACACCGTGGTGTTGCACGTGATCGACGTGCAGCCGGCGGCATCCTTGCCGCTCGCCAGCATCCGCGACCGCATCCTGGCCGATATCCAGTCGGACCGCGTGGCCACGGCCAGCAAGCAGGCGGCCGATGCGCTGCTGGCGCGCGCGGAGAAGGGCGAGAGCCTGGATGCCATTGCCACCAGCCTCGGCAAGACCGTCGCCACATTGCCCGGCGTGCCGCGCGTGGCGCCCGCGCCGCAGATGGCGCCGCTGATTGACAAGGCCTTCAGCCTGCCGCGTCCCACGCCTGGCAAGGAGCCGGTGGCCCTGGCCAAGCTCGGTGGCAATCGCTACCTGCTGGTGGCTGTTTCGGCGGTGAAGGACGGCGATCCGGCAGCGGTGGATGCCAAGACGCGCGAGACCCTGCGCAGCCAGCTGGGCAAGGCCCATGGTGCGGTCGACGGCCGCGCCTTCATCCGCAACCTGCGCAAGCAATACAAGATCACGGTCGCCGAAGACCGCCTGTAAACGCGGAAGTCTCCAAACAAAAAAACCCCGGCCAAGGCCGGGGTTTTTCATTGTGCCTCGCGATGCGGGATCAGACGCCTTCGATACCCGTCATGCCGAGTACGTTGTAGCCGGCATCCACGTAAGTAATCTCGCCCGTTACGCCCGCCGACAGGTCCGAACACAGGAAGGCGGCGACATTGCCGACGTCTTCGATGGTGACGCTGCGGCGAAGCGGCGCGTATTCCTCGACGTGGGTGAGCATCTTGCGGAAGTTGGCGATGCCCGCGGCCGCGAGCGTCTTGATCGGGCCGGCGGAGATGGCGTTGACGCGCGTGCCTTCGGGGCCGAGGTTCAGCGCCAGGTAGCGCACGTTCGCTTCCAGGCTGGCCTTGGCCAGGCCCATCACGTTGTAGTTGGCCAGGGCGCGCTCGGCGCCCAGGTAACTCAGCGTGAGGATGCTGCCATGACGACCCTTCATCATCGGTCGCGCGGCCTTGGCCAGGGCGGCCAGGCTGTAGCTGGAGATATCGTGGGCGATGCGGAAGCTTTCGCGGGTCAGGCCTTCCAGGAACTCGCCGTCCAGTGCTTCGCGCGGGGCGAAGCCAACAGAATGCACCAGGATATCAAGCCCGTCCCAATGCTTGCCCAGTTCGGAGAACACCGCATCAATCTGCGCGTCATCGGCAACATCGCAGGGCAGCACGATCTTGGCGCCGTATTCGGCCGCAGCATCTTCAACGCGCGACTTGAGTTTTTCGTTCTGGTAGGTGAAGGCCAGTTCGGCGCCTTCCCGGGCCATCGCCTCGGCGATGCCGGTGGCGATCGAGCGCTGGCTGGCGATGCCGACGATCAGCGCGCGCTTGCCGGTGAGGAATCCCATCGTGTCTCTCCTGTGGAAGGGGTCGCAGCCTGCTAGTTTGAACGCCACCGGGCCATACCGCCAAGCATGGCCCCGAAACGGGTCAGGGCACGAGCTTGAGCTGCTGCCCGGGACGCACGTGGCTGCCGCGATCGAGATGGTTGATCCGGCGCAGCGCATCGATGCTCAGGCCGTAGCGATGGGCGATGGACCACAGGGTGTCGCCGGAGCGCACTTCGTGCACCTCGGGCGCCGGGGCCGCATCCGATTCGATGCCGGGTCCGGCCAGATTCGACGCCGGCATCGGGTCCGCTTCGGCCAGCGCTTCGATCGCCGGGCTGGCGTAGCTCGGGGTCAGCAGCAGGCGCGGCACGCCCGCAACGATGCGCCCGGACTTGTAACCCGGATTGAGTTTGCGCAACTGCGTTGCGTCCAGTCCGCGGCCGCGTGCGAACTGATCGATGCTGGTCTGCTCGGGCTCCACCAGTATCGGCACCAGCGGAACGAAGCTCGCGGCGTCCGGAAGTTGCAGGCCATTGCGACCGGGCTCGGCCACCAGGCAGGACAGGGCCTGCAACTTCGCCACGTAGTCGTAGGTGATGTTGGACAGGCCGTGCGGCCTGCGGGACGCGGCGGAAACCTCGCGGCTGCGCGCGCGCCGGAAGGCATTCAACATGCGGCCTTCGCCGGAGTTGTAGGCCATTACGATGCCTTCCCAATCACCGAACATGCCCTGCAGGACCTTGAGGTAGGACAAGGCGGCGCGCGTGGACTCCACCGGCGACAAGCGGCCGTCATAGCCCGGCGTGATGTGGATGCCATGATTGCGCGCAGTGCTGGCAATCATCTGCCACATGCCGGCGGGGCCGCCCGGGCCGATGGCCTCGGGCCTGTACCAACTCTCCACCAGCGGAATGAACACGAACTCGGAGGGCAGGCCGCTGCGCTCGACTTCGATGCTGACGAAATCCATCAGCGGCAGGGATTGTTCAAGGTGCCGGGCGAAGGCCTCGGGATTGCCGGCATAGCGCTTGCGCCAGCGCGTGCTGTTGCTGCCGGCTTGGCAGGCATTCGGGCTGAGGTTCTTGCGGATGCGCGCGAATACATCGGCGCCGAGCGCCGGTGTCGGCGGCACGCTTTCGATGGCCGTGACCGGCGTGTCCGCGGGCGAGGGCGGCGCGGGCGTTTCCGGCGCGGCGCTCGTGGTGGATTCCACGGTCGCAGCGGGCGCCATCGTCGCGGCGGCTTGCGCGGGTGCCGCCGCTTCCGTTGGCGAGGGCGGTGGCGCCACTTGTGCCCGATCCGGCCGCACCGGCTGGCAGCCTGACAGCAGGATCAGGCCAGCGAGCGCCCACCGGGCGCTGCGGCCCGGCATGCGGTCAGAAGCCATCTTTCCAGGCGCGCAGGGCCGCGAAGGCATCGGCGCGCTGCGTGCTGTCCAGGCCGCGGGCGCGCAGCTGCGCCTGCACGCCGGGCGCGTCCACGCGCAGGAAGGGATTGCAGGCGCGCTCACTGGCAAGAGTGCTCGGCACCGACGGCAAGCCGCGGGCGCGCAAGTCGGCGACTTCAACCAGGCGTGCATCACGCGCTGCATTGTCGGGCTCGGCGGCGCGCGCAAAGCGACCGTTGGCTTCGGTGTACTCGTGGCCGCAGCAGACCAGGGTGTCGTCGGCCAGCGCGGCCATGCGGTCCAGCGAGGACAGCATCTGCGCTGGCGTGCCTTCGAACATGCGGCCGCAGCCCAGGCTGAAAAGGCTGTCGCCGCAAAACAGGTAACCGCCGCCGTGGAAGGCGATGTGGCTGAGGGTATGGCCGTGGACTTCGATCACGTCCAGGTCCAGGTCCAGCGCTTCGATGCGCACGCGATCGCCCTGGCCCACGCGGGTGGCGGGCAGGTCAATGCGGGCCTCCACCGGGGCGTAGCAAGGCAGCGAGAAGCGCTCGAGCAATTCCGCGGCGCCGCCGATATGGTCGGGATGATGGTGGGTCAGCAGAATGGCAACAGGCTTCATGCCGGCCGCAATGGCCGCCTGTACGGGCGCGGCCTCGCCGGGGTCGACGATCAAGGCCTCGCCGGCGGCATTGGCGAGGGTCCAGATGTAGTTGTCCTGGAAGGCAGGCAGGGGGCGCAACGAAAGCATGCGGGGATGACCTAGGCGGCAGATTGCCGCAGAATCCCGACCATGCCTTTCCGTCGCCTGCCGAGTCAACCCGAAGCCCAGGCGCATCCCTGGCTGCGACGGCAGGCCGGAAGCCAGTTGATGGCCGATGTCCAGCGCATGGCGATCCCGGAGCTAACCCGGGTATTTGGCCAGTATGGTCTGTATCTTCGGCCATCTCCGGATTTATCGCCCGAACTCTCCGGGAACATGCTTACCCGGGTGCTGAGCCTGCACCGTCAGCCCGGGGGCCTCTCCGGGCAGTTCCAGTGCCGGGACGGCGCCCTGCCGCTCGCCTCTGGCAGCCTGTCCCTGGTTTACGCCCTGTTCGTTTTCGAGAGCTCGCCCGAGCCCGCCGCCCTGATGCAGGAGGTGGCGCGCACCCTCAAGCCCGAAGGCGTGGCCCTGGTGATTGGCCTGAACCCCTGGAGCACGGCCAGGCTGCGCTGGCCCGCGGAGCCGCTGCGCTCGGCATCGCATTCCTGGCTGGAGCGCATTGCGGCCGATGCAGGGCTCGAAACTACGCGGCGCCAACACGTTGGCCCGTTCTGGCCGCGCATTGACGCCGCCATCGGCGGTCAGGCCGGCAGCCGGTGGCTGGATGGCTTCCGCGCCGCCAACCTGCTGGTGCTGCGCCGACGCGAGGCCGGGCTGACACCCTTGCGCAAATCGCCGGCAAGCCTGAGCCTGCGCCCCGGCATGAGCGCGGGATGATGAGCGGCCGCATCGAATGAGCAACATAAAGCACGTTGAGATCCACACCGATGGCGCCTGCCTCGGCAACCCCGGGCCCGGCGGCTGGGGCGCGCTGCTGCGCTACGGCCAGACCGAGCGTGAAATCGCCGGCGGCGAATCGGACACCACCAACAACCGCATGGAACTGATGGCGGCCATCGCCGCGCTCGAAACCCTGACCACGCCTTGTGAAGTGACCTTGCATACGGATTCGCAATACGTGCAGAAGGGCCTGACCGAATGGCTGCCCAACTGGATCCGCCGCGGCTGGAAAACCGCCGCCGGGCAAGCGGTGAAGAACCAGGACCTGTGGGAGCGCCTGCACGGCGCGGCTTTGCGCCACAAGGTGCATTGGCGCTGGGTGAAGGGCCATGCCGGCCACGTCGACAACGAGCGCGTGGACAAACTCGCGCGCAAGGCCGCTGAGATGATTCGCGAGGAGATGCCCTGATGCGGCAAGTGGTGCTGGACACCGAGACGACCGGCCTGTCCTGGGAGCGCGGCAATCGCGTGGTGGAAATCGGCTGCATCGAACTGATCGAACGCCGCCCGACCGGCCAGCGCTTCCAGCGCTACCTCAACCCGCTGCGCGAGATGGAACCGGGCGCACAGGAAGTGACCGGCCTGAGCCTGGAGTTCCTGTCCGACAAGCCGCTGTTCGAGCACGTGGTGACCGAGTTCCTGGACTTCATCCGCGGCGCCGAGCTGATCATCCACAACGCCGATTTCGACGTTGGATTCCTCGACAATGAACTGGCGCTGATGGGGCCGGACTACGGTCGGATCCGCGACCATGCTGGCGTGCTCGACACCCTTCGACTGGCACGCGAACGCTTCCCGGGCCAGCGCAACTCGCTCGATGCCTTATGCAAGCGCCTGGGCGTGGACAACGCCCACCGCAAGCTTCACGGCGCCTTGCTCGACGCCGAATTGCTGGCCGAGGTGTATCTGGCGCTGACCGCGGGCCAGGGCGACCTGGGCCTGAGCCTGGCCGCCAGCGGGCCGGCCTTCGCGACGGTGCTGCCGATGCAGTCCGCAGTGGCCGGACAGCCGCGCAAAGTGCTTTTGGCCAGCGCAGAAGAATCTGCCGCGCACCGCGCGCGCATGGAAAGGATTGCCAAGAAGGCGGGTGGCCGCACGCTCTGGCCGATGGATGAGGCGCCGCAGGCCTCCTGAAGGCTTGCGTGAAACCGGGTTCAGACCCGGCGCAGCAGGACCACGGTAACGTTGTCCGAACCGCCGCCATCCAGGGCCGTGGAGATCAGCTGGTCCACGCATTCCTGTGCCGACAGTTCGCTCTGCGCCAACAGGTTGGCGATGGCGGCGTCATCCACTTCCTCGGTCAGGCCGTCGCTGCACAACAGGATCTGGAAACCGGGGCGCAGTTCGCCGGAAATGGTTTCGACCTTGAGCGACTCGGGATCGGTGACGCCCAGGGCTTGGGTAACGACATTGCGGTGCGGATGGCTGCGTGCCTGCTCCGGCGTGATGGCGCCCTGGTCGATCAATTCCTGCACGTAGCTGTGGTCGGAAGACAACTGGCGCAGTTGGCCGTTCCACAGGTAGGCGCGGCTGTCGCCGACCCAGCCCAGTTCGAAACGGTTGTTGCTCACGCGCAAGGCCACCATGGTGGTGCCCATGGGCAGGCTGTCGGCGCGACGGCGCGACTGCCGGATGATGTCTTCGTCGGCGGCGCGGATGGCGTCGGTCAGGCTGCGGCCCGCGCGAACTTCGCGCACCACGGCGTCGCGCGCCAGGGCGCTGGCCACTTCGCCGAACTCATGCCCGCCCATGCCGTCGGCCACCAGCCAGAGGCCGAGTTCCGCGTCGGAGTAGTAGGTGTCTTCGTTGAGCTCGCGGCGCAGGCCGACGTGGCTCGAGTTTCCGAACTCAATCATGGGCACGGCCAGTCATGTCGCGGAACCTTGTGGTATTGCCCGTCATCATCGCAAAAATCCATATGCGGGCAACAGCCCAGGCCTGGGCCCGGAGGAACCCGGAACCCTCGCCCATCATACGGGTCAGGGCGCAAAAGGTTGGAAGCTAGCCGAACCGGCCCCGCCAGCTTATACTGCGCGCCCTGCTGGGCCGTGGGCCCCGAAAGACCGGAGAGGTGGCAGAGTGGTCGAATGTACCTGACTCGAAATCAGGCGTACGTGTAAGCGTACCGTGGGTTCGAATCCCACCCTCTCCGCCATCCATGGAGCGCCCCTTCGGGGGCGTTTTCATTCCACCCCGCGAGGCTGCCATGTCCGAGATCCTGGTTCCCGTGTCCTTCGGCGAGTTGCTCGACAAGGTCGCCATCCTGCAGATCAAGTCGGAGCGCATGTCCGACCCGGCCAAGCTGGCCAATGTCCGCAAGGAACTCGAGGCCCTGGTCGCGACGTGGCAGGCGCACCCGGCGGCGGCAACCGACATCAGCGACCTGCGCGCCCAGCTCAAGGCCGTGAACGAGCGCCTGTGGGTGATCGAGGACGACATTCGCATTTGCGAGAAAGCGCAGGACTTTGGCGCCGAATTCATCCGCCTGGCGCGCGCGGTGTATTTCGAGAACGACGAGCGCGCCAACATCAAGAAGCAGATTAACCTGGCGCTCGGCTCGGCCTACGTCGAAGAGAAGAGCTACCAGGACTATCGCGCCGGCGCCAAGCCGGGCTGATCCCGATCAGGCTTCGCCGGCCGCGCGCGCGGCGACGAAGGCATCGAACAGGCCGGTCACTTCGGCCACGCTGATCAGGTCCATGACGCCGGGAAACTCCACGCGCTTGCCCCAGGGGATCTGCGCCGCGGGTTTTCCCATGAACTGGCGCGACGCCTGGTCGTAGTGGTTCACGGACCAGCGCAAGTCGGAATACGGGCCGCAGCGCTCGCGATCGGTGCAGGCGAACAGGCCCAGCACCTTGGTGCCCATGGCATTGGCCATATGCGCTGGCCCGGAATCCGGGCTCAGCACCAGAGTGGCGCGTTCGAGCAGGGCGAGCAGTTGCTTGAGCGTGTCCTTGCCGATCAGGTCGATCGCCGGATGGCGCATCGCCGCGATGATGGCGTCGCCCGTGCGCCGCTCCAGTTCGCTGCGGCCGCCACAAATGACGACGCGCCAGCCTTTTTCCGCTGCGTGGTCGGCCACCGCGGCGTAGCGATCGGGAGCCCAGTTGCGCAGGCTGTGGCTGGAGCAGGGCGAGACCAGCAAGGTCGGCTGCTCGCCCGGCAAGTGTTGCGCGGCCCAGTCGCGCGCGGCCTGCGGCACAGGCAGGTTCCATTCAACGCGGTCCTGCACCAGCCCCAGCGGCTCGCAGAACTTGCCGAAGGCATCGAGTACGTGGTGCCCGCCGGCGGGGATGCGCTCGTTGATGAATAGCGAGTGGCCTTCCTTGCTGCGGGCGCGGTCATAGCCGATGCGGCGCTCGGCCTGGATGAAGGCCGAGAGCAGGTTCGCGCGCAGGGCCAATTGCATTTGCAGCAACACGCCGAAGCGGCGGCCACCCAGGGACCTGCGCAGGGCTTGCACGCCGCGCCAGCCTGCGGCCTTGTCGAAGGGGATCAGTTCGATGCCTTCGAGGCCTTCCATCAGCTTGGCCTCGCCCTTGCCGAGGATCCAGGTAATCGGTACCTCGGGCCAGGCGCGCCGCAGGGTGCGCAGCAGGGGCACCATATGGGTGGCATCGCCCAGCGCGGACAGGCGCAGGATGCAGATCGAACTCGGCGCGGCGGGAAGGCTCACTTGCTAGAATTCCCCAAGATGGACCCGCAATCCGACCGCAGCAGTCGTTTCCCGTTCCGCGATGCGGCGGGCCAGGGCGCGATTGTGTTCGACCCGGCGCGGCTGCGGCAAGCGGGGCCGGAGCTGTTCGATCCCGACCAAGCCGCGCTCGGATCCCAGCCGGTGCATTCGCGCGGTGGCCGGGGCGCCGCCTGGTTCGTTTCCGTGCAGGGTCATCCTGCGGTGTTGCGGCACTACCGGCGCGGCGGCTGGATGGCCAGGCTGAGCAAGACCGGCTACCTGTGGCAGGGCGAGGCGAGCGTTCGCAGCTTCGCCGAATTCCGCCTGATGCAAGGTTTGAATGCGCTGGACCTGCCAGTGCCTCTGCCATTGGCCGCCTGTTATCGCCGCCAGGGCGCGATTTATCGCGCGGCCATCCTGGTTGATCGCATCGCCGGCGCCAACAGTTTTGCGGCTGCGGTTGCCGCAGGTCCCGATGCCGCGCCCTGGAAGGAAGTCGGCGCGGCCATCGCGCGTTGCCACGCGCGTGGCGCGCACCATGCCGACCTCAATGCCAACAATGTCTTGCTCGACCGGCATGGGCGCGCCTGGCTGATCGATTGGGACAAGGGGCGCATGGAATCGGCGCCTGGTAGCTGGTGCAAACAAGTATTGGCGCGGCTGCAGCGGTCCCTGCGCAAGGAATGTCCTGGTGTGCCGGCCGCCGATATCGAGCTGGGCATGCAGCGTTTGCGCGTGGCCCACGACCGCGAGTTGGCGGCATGAACTGGACCTTGCGCTTTCTTGGCGTGGGCAGCTCGCAAGCGGTGGAGCTAGGCTCCGCGTCGGCGGTCATCGAAGCCGACGGCCAGCCACACCTGATGATCGACTGCGGCCAGGAAGCCCTGAGCGCCTACCTGCAATCGTACGGTGAAGCGCCGATTGCGCTGTTCATCACCCACGTCCACATGGACCACGTGGCCGGACTCGAGCGCCTGTTCTACAAGACCTACTTCGACCCGCAGCGGCGCGGGCGCGTTCGCCTGTATGTGCCGGCCCCGATTGTTGTCCATCTGCAGTCGCGCCTGGCCGATTACCCGGGCGTGATAGCCGAAGGCGGCGCCAACTGGTGGGACGCCTTCCAACTGGTGCCGGTGTCGCGCGGCTTCTGGCATTCAGGTTGTTGGCACGAGGTATTTCCGGTGCGCCACCACCTGCCGGAAACCGCTTTCGGATTGCGCCTGCAAGGATCACTGGTCTGGACCGGCGACACCCGACCGATTCCGGAAATGCTCGCGCGTTTCGCCGATGCCGGTGAGCTGGTCGCGCACGATTGCGCGCTGCTGGGCAATCCTTCCCACACCGGCGTGGACGATCTCGAGCGCGACTACGATGCGGCACTGCGCGCGCGCTTCGTGCTCTACCACTACGGTTCCGCGGCGGAGGGCGAGGCGCTGGCGGCGCGCGGGCATCGCGTAGCCAGGCCCGGCGAAGTGCTGGCGCTGGCCCCGCCTGCCATCGCTCCGGTGCCCGTGCCGTGACTTCGCCCGCACCATTGAACGCGCCTCGCGACACGCTTGGCCGGCCCTTGCGCGACTTGCGCGTGTCGGTGATCGAAACCTGCAATTACCGCTGCCCGTACTGCATGCCCGAAGCGTCCACGCCGGCGGAAACGGCCCTGGACCGCGCGCGGCGCCTGGACTTTGACCAGATCGAAGCCATGGTCGCGGCCTTCGTGGCGCAGGGCGTGCGCAAGGTCCGGCTTACCGGCGGTGAGCCGCTACTGCGCAAGGACTTGCACCTGCTGGTGCGGCGCTTGGCGCGCATGCCCGGCATCGAAGACCTCGCGTTGACGACCAACGCCTCGCTGCTCGCCGACAAGGCGGCGCCATTGCGCGCGGCCGGCCTGCGGCGCCTGACCGTCAGCCTGGATGCCATCGATGCCGGGATCTTCCGGGCCATGTCCGGTGGCCGCGGCGAGTTGTCCGAGGTGCTCGAAGGCATCCGGGCCGCAGAGGCCGCGGGCTTCACTTCCATCAAGTTCAATGCGGTCATCCAGCGCGGCGTGAACGAGGACCAGGTCTTGCCCTTGGTCGAGCGCTTTCGCGGCACCGCGCATGTGCTGCGCTTCATCGAATACATGGACGTGGGCAGCTGCAATGGCTGGCGCGCGCAGGACGTGCTGCCGACGCGCGAGCTGCTGGCGCGCATCCACGCGCGTTGGCCGCTGCGGCCGCTGCAGGCGGGCTATCGCGGTGAAGTCGCCTCGCGTCATGGGTTCGTCGACGGCGCGGGCGAGATTGGCTTCGTCAGTTCGGTCAGCGAGCCTTTCTGTGGTGACTGCCATCGCGCGCGCCTGTCGGCCGACGGGCAATTGTTCACTTGCCTGTTCGCAAGCCGCGGCGCCGATTTGCGCCCGGCGCTGGAGCAGGGGCCCGAGGCCCTGCAGCAACGCATAGCCGCGTTGTGGGGCCGTCGCGCTGACCGCTACAGTGAGCTGCGCGGGCGCGATTCGCGCAGCGATCGCCGGATCGAGATGTTTTACATAGGAGGCTGAATGTCCAGGCGCCGCACCGATGCCAGCAAGCTGAGCCACATCGACGCCGAAGGGCGGCCGACCATGGTGGATATTTCCGGCAAAGCCGCCAGCGCGCGCGAAGCCAACGCCCGATGCCTGGTGCAATTTCCGCCGGCCATTGCGGCGCAGCTTCGAGCCTCCAGCCTGCAGTCGGCGAAGGGTCCGGTGCTGGCCACGGCGATTGTCGCCGGTACCCAGGCCGTGAAGCGCACGCACGAACTCATTCCTTTTTGCCATCCGCTGCCGATCGGCGGCTGCAATTTCGAGGTCGATTGGGAATCGGAAGACTGCCTGCGCATTGATTGCCGCGTGCGCACCGTCCACAGCACGGGCGTGGAGATGGAAGCGCTGACCGGCGCAACGGTGGCGGCCTTGACGGTGTATGACATGTGCAAGGCGCTAAGCCACGAGATCGTCATCGGCCCGGCGCGGCTTCTCGCCAAGTCCGGCGGCAAGCGAACGGTGGCTGCCGGATGAGCGTTACCGTTCTCTACTTCGCCAGCCTGCGTGATGCCGCCGGCGCGGACAGTGAACAGGTGGCGCGGCCCGAGTCCCTGCAGGCACTGTACGAAAGCCTTCGCGCACGCCATGGTTTTGCGCTTGCGCGCGAGCGACTGCGGGTGGCGGTGAACGGCGAGTTCGCGCGCTGGGAAGACAGTGTTGCCGAAGGCGCCGAGATCGCCTTCATTCCGCCGGTGTCGGGAGGCTAGCTGCATGGGCAGCTTCGGCCTGAGCCAGTCGCCCATTGATGTCGACGCCTTGCGGGCAGCGCTTGACGATGTGCGCGCCGGCGCCTTCGCCAGCTTTGAAGGGCGCGTGCGCGATCACAACGAAGGCCGCGTCGTGCTGGGCTTGGCGTATTCGGCTTACCGGGCGCTGGCCGAAGCCGAGGGCGCGCGCATCGTGGGCGAAGCCCGGCAACGCTTCGACATCCTGGATGCCAGTTGTGTGCACCGCATCGGTGAGTTGGCGCTCGGCGACCTGGCGGTGTGGGTGGGCGTCTGCGCCGGCCACCGCGGCCCCGCCTTCGAAGCCTGCCGCTGGATCATCGACGAAGTGAAAGCGCGCGTGCCGATCTGGAAGAACGAGCGCTACGCCGACGGCGCACCGCAGTGGCTCCATCCCGAGCCGGGCTCACGCTAGAGCAGGGTGGCAGCCCCGAGATGTTCTAGCCGTAGCGAACTTACGTACCAGCTACGGGAGTTTCCTCGAAGGGTGGCAGCCCCTGCCGGCTGGCCTCGGCGCCCGAATCAGTCAATACCGTTGCTGCCTTCCGGCCCTGGCGGAGTTTTCAACCTATCGTCGCGAGGGGCCGACAAAGGCCACCATTGAAAGCGGTGGCGGAGAGAGAGGGATTCGAACCCTCGGTACGGTTTTAAATCGTACACACACTTTCCAGGCGTGCTCCTTAAACCACTCGGACACCTCTCCGCATTCAGCGACTTGTTCCCGTGGCCCATCCGTGAACCTTCGGTGGCGCCGGCAAGCGCCTGAAACAAGAGGCGAATATTAACCGAGGCCGGGTTTTCGGACAAGTTTGCCGGTCTTTGCGGCTTGCGGCGCTTGGCCCTGGCCCCGGGGCTGGGCACAATGGCAAGGCAACCCCGGGAGCCTCCATGTCCTACCTCGTATTGGCCAGAAAATGGCGACCCAAGCGCTTTTCCGAGCTGGTCGGGCAGGAACACGTGGTGCGCGCGCTCACGAATGCGCTGGAGACCGGCCGCGTCCATCACGCGTTCCTGTTCACCGGCACCCGCGGCGTCGGCAAGACCACCATCGCGCGCATCTTCGCCAAGAGCCTGAACTGCGAGCGCGGCGCGGGCGCCGAGCCTTGTGGCGAATGCAATGCCTGCCTGGACATTGACGCCGGCCGCTTCGTGGATCTTTTGGAAATCGACGCCGCCAGCAACACTGGCGTCGACGATGTCCGCGCGCTGATCGAGAACGCGCAGTACATGCCGGCGCGCGGCCGCACCAAGGTCTACCTGATCGACGAAGTGCACATGCTGTCCAAGAACGCGTTCAACGCCTTGCTCAAGACGCTTGAAGAGCCACCGGGCCATGTGAAATTCCTGCTCGCCACCACCGACCCGCAGAAGTTGCCGGTCACCGTGCTGTCGCGCTGCCTGCAGTTCAACCTGCGGCGCCTGGAGCAGGAGCAGATTTCCGGCCAGATGGCGCGCATTCTTGAGGCCGAACAGATTCCCGCCGATGCCGGTGCACTGGCGCTGCTGGCGCGCGCCGCTGACGGCAGCCTGCGTGACGGCTTGTCGCTGCTCGACCAGGCCATCGCCTACACCGGCGGCAAGCTGTCCGAAGCGGGCGTCAACGCCATGCTCGGCACGGTCGAGCGGGCGCAGGTGGGCGAGCTGCTGGAAGCGCTCACCTTGGGTGAAGGCGCGCGGCTGTTGGCCGCTGTAGCGGAAATGGCGCAGTACTCACCGGACTTCGGGCATGTGCTGGAGGACTTGGCGATCGAACTGCATCGCATCCAATTGCATCAGCTGGTGCCCGCTTACCAAGGCGAGCCTTCGCGCGTGGACAGCGCCGGGTTTGCGTCGCGACTTTCTCCGGAGCTCGTGCAGCTCTGGTACCAGATGGCCGTCAATGGCCGCCGCGATCTTGGTTACGCGCCAAGCCCGCGCGCCGGTTTTGAAATGAGCCTGCTGCGCATGCTGGCCTTCCGCCCGGATGATGGCGCGGCGTCGGCGACCGGGCGCGGCGCGGCAACTGCGCCGGCGGCTGTTCCCAGGTCGGCTGCGGCTTCGACAACGGCCCCGGCTGCCGCAGCGATTTCCACAGCGGCTCCGGTGGCCGTGTCAGCACCCGCTGCGGCCGCTGTTTCTGCGCCGGCCGCCATGAACGCGACCGTCACAGCCGTTACTGGCTCGCAGCCGGTGCCCGATTCGCTCGAAGACTGGCTCGGCCTGGTCGCTTCCTGCGGCCTGAAGGGTCCGGTGTACCAGCTGGCTTCGCACTGCGCCTTCCTGGGGCGCAATGACGGCGTCCTGCGGCTGCACCTTCCGGAAGAAGATGCCCACCTGCGTTCGGAAAGTTTGATGCGCCAGCTCGGCCAGGCGCTGGCACAGGCGACAGGGCGCGAGTTCCAGCTTCGTTTCGAAACGGCGGCGGCGCCCGCCGACACCTTGCACAAGCGCAGTGAGCGCCAGCGCGGCGAACGCATGCAGGTCGCCGAGCAGCAGTTCCTCGCCGATCCCGTGGTCAGCCAGCTGCTCGGCCAGGGCGGCTGCGTCGTGCCCGATTCGATCCGCCCCCTCGATTCCAATCCATCCGCCCACTAGAACCAGCGAGAAGCGAACATGAGAGGCAATATTGCCCAGATGATGCAGCAGGCGCAGCGCATGCAGGACAACCTCAAGCGCGTGCAGGACGAACTGGCCGTGCTCGAAGTCACCGGCCAGGCTGGCGGCGGCATGGTCAGCATCACCATCACCGGCAAGATGGAAGCGCGCCGCGTGCACATCGACCCCTCCGTGCTAGGAGATGCCGAGATGCTCGAAGACCTCGTCACCGCCGCGCTCAACGACGCGGTTGCCAAGGCCAATGACGAAAGCAACAAGCGCATGTCCACGGCTACCGCTGGCATGCCCTTGCCGCCCGGGATGAAGTTGCCGTTTTGAGCGCAGCCTCGCCCCTGCTCGAACAATTGATCGAAGCCCTGCGCTGCCTGCCGGGCGTGGGCCAGAAGAGCGCGCAACGCATGGCCTACCATTTGCTGGAGCGCAACCGCGAAGGTGGCGCACGCCTGGCGAAAGTGCTGGCCGAAGCGGTCGAGCGTGTCGGCCATTGCCGGCAGTGCCGTGATTTCAGCGAGCAGGCGCTGTGCGCCATCTGCGCCAGCGCCGCGCGCGAGCCCAGCCTGCTCTGCGTGGTGGAAACGCCGGCCGATCGCCTGGTGATTGAACAGGCTACGGGCTATCGCGGTTTTTATTTCATCCTGCAGGGGCGGCTGTCTCCGCTGGACGGCATTGGTCCGAAAGAGTTGGGCCTGGACTTGCTGGCCAAGCGCCTGGCCGAAGGCCAGGTGCGCGAGATGATCATCGCCACCAACCCGACCGTCGAAGGCGAAGCCACGGCGCATTACCTGGCGCAGTTGGCGCGACAGTTCGAGGTCCATCCCAGTCGCCTCGCCCACGGCCTGCCCCTGGGCGGCGAGCTTGAATACGTGGATCGAGGAACGTTGGCGCATGCCTTCGGTTCGCGCCACGAGGCCAGCCCCTAGACCCTGCCGCGCAAGTACGCCATCCATGTCAGGCGCGGCAGCGCGCCGGGAGCAAGCACATGCAAGACACCATCTTCGGCAAGATCATCCGGCGCGAAATTCCCGCCGACATCGTCTTCGAGGACGAGCATGTGCTGGCCTTCCGCGACATCGCGCCGCAGGCGCCGGTGCATGTGCTGTTCGTGCCCAAGCGCGCGTTCCGCAGCCTGGACGAGGTGCCGGAATCCGAGGCGGAACTACTCGGCCGCCTGATGCTGGCCGCGGCCGCTTACGCGCGTCACGAAGGATTTTCCGAACAAGGCTATCGCGTGCTGGTCAACACCAATGGCGATGGCGGCCAGACGGTCTTCCACATCCACTTGCACCTGCTCGCGGGCAGGGCCTTGCACGGATTCGGCTAGGCGCGCCTTACCAGCGCCGGCCGAACCAGCCGCCGAACACCGGGCGTTCGACGATCACGTCGACGTCGCGGCGTTCCGGCCAAAGGTAGACCACGTCGGCGGCGACTTTCGGATAGCGGTAGTCGTAGTCGCCAACCTTGCGTGACTCGAAACCTTCAATGCGTCCGGTGACCGTGAGTTCGCGCCCGGCCTTGAACACTTCCGGTTCGTAGAAACCGGCGCGGCAAGCAATGAAGCGCCCCAGGCTCTGGTCCACCGCCTGCGGGCGGCTGCCGTCGGTCAAGGGGGCCGCCACGACTTCGAAGCAACTGTTCTGGCTGCCCGGCTGCACGCTGACGATCTTGCCGCCCCAGCGCACGAGTTCGCCGCTGGCTTCGCGTTGCACCGCCTGTTCCGGCGTGAGTGTCGAGAACTGGCCTTGCAGGGCCTTGGGCGCGCTGACGCAGGCGCTCAGGCTCAAGGCCAGGGCAATGGCGAGGACGGGCTTCATGACGAACTCCTTCAGGATCTATCGCGGCGGGGCATCCGGAAACCACGCAGACCGCGCAGCAGGCCGGTTTGTTCCTCGTCCGTGAGGATGCCCCCAGCGTACCGCCAATCCGAGTAACCCTGGCTGACCGTCAGCACAACATCGGCGACCTCCGGCCGCGCCTGTGCCAGGCGCCGGGCGAAAGACAGGGGTGGCTCGCTCGGTTCCCGGGCCCACCCGGCGCGCGCCAGGCGCCGGCTGAATTCCCGCCAGGCCCGCACCAGCGGGTGGCTGCGGTCGCGATGCTGGCGCAGCAGGAACCACAGGGTCAGCGCCAGCGCGAAGGCGGCGCCGATGCCGAAAGCCGTCACCAGCTGCCAGGCTTCCGCCTGCTCGATACCCAGCGGTCGCAGCAGGCCTTCCTGGCGCGCCGCGTTGAAGCCCAGCACCAACTGGTTCCACTGCCGGCGCAGGAAATCGCCACCGTCGAACATCGGCCCGAGCACGCTGTCCGCCGCACCGGCCAATCCCGCCTGCTGGCGCGCCTGCAAGTCATCGAGTGTGTCGAGGATATTTTCCGGTGCGATGGCCGCGGTCGGATCCACCCGCACCCAGCCGCGTTGGGGCAACCAGATCTCGTCCCAGGCATGGGCGTCCTTGCCCTTGAGCAGCCAGTAGCCGCCGATGCGGTTGTAGTGGCCGCCGACGTAGCCGGTTACCACTCGCGTGGGCACGCCGGCGGCGCGCATGAACACCGCGTAGGCGGAACTGAAGTGCTGGCAGAAACCGACCTTGGTCTGGAACAGGAAGTCGTCGGTGGCGTTGTAACCCACCGGTGGCGCGGAGATGCTGTATTTGAAATCGCGCTCGAGCAAGCTCATGAAGCGCTGCGTGAGCGCCAGCGGATCTGGCGTTTCTGCCGCCCATTGCCGCGCCAGCGCCACGGTGCGTGCATCGCGGCCGGGCGGCAGCGCCAGGTAGTTGCGCCGCTGCCAGTCGTTCGGGGCTTCGGCGAAGCGTGCCGCTGGCGAGGATTCGCCTTCGTAGCGCAGCAGGTTGTTCACCGGCTCAGCCACCACGGCGGTGAGTTCGCCATTCAATTGCGCGCCTTGCGGGGCCGATAGCGGCAAGTCGAGCACCAGCAAGTCGCGGCGCTCGGTCGGTTCCATCATGACTTCGTAGCGCAGGCGAGGACCCAGCGGCTGTGGCGGCGCCAGGCGCAAATTGCCGGCGCCCGGATCGCGGGTCCAGGCTTCGCCATCGAAGTGCGTCAGCACCGGGCCGCGCCAGTACATCTGCGTGCGCGGCGGCGTCGCGCCGATGAAGCGCACGCGCAACGCGGCGCTGTCGTCGACCAGGGCGTCAAGCCATTCGTTTGGCGTCATGCGGTCGCCAAGCCCGGCGCGGCTCACCGAATTTTCCGGCAGCCCCCACAAGGGCGTGCCCAAGCGCGGGAACAGCCAGAAGCCGGCCAGCGCCACCGGAACCGCCAGCAGCAGGGAAGCGCCTGCCTGGCGCAGGGCGGGCATCAGCGGCGCCTGCTTGCCCGGCACCAGCATCGACCAGGCCACCAGCGACAGGGCGACCGCTGGCAGCGCCAGGCCCAGGCTGAGTGGGCCCTGGTCCTGCAGGAACGCGGCAAAGGGCGCGAACAGCGAAAACCCCAGCAGGCTGTAGGCATCGCGGCGGCCGTGGGTCTCGAAAGGTTTGAGCATCAGCATGGCCATCAAACCGGCGCAGGAGGTATCGCGGCCAATTCGAAACCCATAGGCGGCGAGCACCAGCCCGCCGATGGCGAGGGTCAACAGCAAGCGCAGCCAGGCCGGCCACGGCCGTTCGCTGAACCAGCCAAGCGCGGCTGCCACGAGCAGAAGCGCCGCAAGCCAGCCCGGGACGAGCACCAGCAGAGGCATCGCGCAGGCCAGTGCCGCCAACAGGCACCAGCGCCGCGTGCTGCGCGCCAAGGGCTCACTCATGGGGCAGCAGCGCCAGGGTGCGCAGGCAAAGGTGCCGATGATCGGCGCCGTGCGCCGCGGCAATACGGGTCGAGGGCAGCGTCAGCGCATAGCGGCTGCCGCTGCGCTCGGCTTCCACGACCCAGCGCGCCAGGCGGCTGATGCGATCTTCGTAGGGCAGGCCGCGGGTCTGGTTCCAGTCGAGATCGAGGTCGCGTGCGATGGCCGACTCGTATTCACGCACCAGCAGCTTGTCGGCACGCGCGGAGGCCTTCCAGGCGATCTGGCGCGGCATGTCGCCGGCGCGGTAGTCGCGCAGGTGGTGCGGTTGTTCGCCGTGCGAGCGACTGCGCGGCGCATCGCCATCGCCGACGGCTTCGGGCAAGGGCGGGAAATTTTTTTCCAGCGCCGGGTACACCAGCAGGCGGGTATCGGGTCGCAACCAACTCCAGGCGCGCGCCAGTCCGAGCGGTCTCAAGGTGCTCAGTCGCAGGCGCCCACACTCTTGCCACCCGCGCCGGGGCGCCGGCAGGTCAAGCTGCAATTCGAAATCCTGCTGGGCTTCCAGGTCGAAGTTGCCCGAGACTTCGCCGCAAAGCAGCTGCAGGCCTGGCCGCTCGCGGGCGCCTTCGCTGTCGAAACGAAATTTGACGCGCAGTGGCTGCCCGGCGAACACCGGTTCGGCATGCAGGGCCAGCAGGCGCACGCCGGAGATGATCAGGTGCGCGTGCACCAGGCTGTTGTGCGCCACGCCGGCAATCAGGAAGACCAACAACAGGGCCGGATTGTTGTTGTAGTTCAATCCGCCGACAAGCATGGTCACCAGCATCGCGCCGAGGAACAGGCCGAAGCCGGTTGGCAGCACGTAGATGCGCCGGCGGTGAATCAGGATCGGCAGGGCTTCAGGCTGCTTCGGGCGCACCAGCGCGAGCGCCGCCATGCGGTCGCCGAAGCGCTCGACGGCGTCGCGCGCTGCCGCCATCTCAGTCCACGGCTACCGCTTTGAGGATGGACGCCGCCAGCTGCTCACGCGAACTCGCCTCGGCTTCGGGCACCAGGCGATGCGCGGACACTTCCACGAACAGCGCTTGCACGTCTTCTGGCAAGGCATGCGCGCGACCGGCCAGCAAGGCATGCGCACGCGCGCCCTGCAGCAGGGCGAGTCCTGCGCGCGGCGACAGGCCGACGCGCACGCCACGATGCCGGCGGCTTTCCGCCAGCAGGGCCTGCACGTAGGCCACCAGCGCCTCGCTGGCGTGGACGCGGGCCACGCTGGCGCGCAGTTCGGCCAGGTCCGCGCCCGTGAGCTGGGGCATGGCCTTGGCGACGAGGTCGCGGCGGTCGCCGCCGGCCAGCATCTCGCGTTCGGCTTCCGCATCCGGATAGCCCAGGTGCAGGCGCAGCAGGAAGCGGTCGAGTTGCGAGTCGGGCAGGGGGAAGGTGCCGGCAAGATCGGCCGGATTCTGCGTCGCCATCACGAAGAAGGGCTGCGGCAAGGTGTGGCAGACGCCGTCCACCGTCACCTGCTGCTCGGCCATGGCTTCAAGCAGTGCGCTCTGCGTGCGCGGCGGTGCGCGGTTGATCTCGTCGGCCAGCAACAATTGCGCAAACACCGGGCCGGGATGGAAACGGAATTCGCGCGCCGTCGGATCGAAGATGGACACGCCGATGATGTCCGAAGGCAAAAGGTCAGAAGTGAACTGCATGCGCTGGAAATCCAGCGCCAGCGTCGCCGCCATCGAACGCGCGAGCGTGGTCTTGCCCAGGCCCGGAAGGTCTTCGATCAGCAGGTGGCCGCCGGCGAGCAGGGTGGTGAACGCAAGCCGCACTTCGCGCTGCTTGCCCAGCACCAGCGAGTTGATCTGGTCCAGCGCCGCGGCCAGCGACTGGCGCAGGGGGTCGGGTAGGATGGCGGCTTTGATGGCCTGCACGGTCATGTCGGGGTCCGGGTGGCGATGATGGCGAACGTACACAGCGATGCTGGCACGAAATCCGGTCGCTTGCGCGTGAACTTCATCGCGGCCTGGGCCCTGGCGCTGGCGCTGAAGCTGGTCATGGCCGCCACGTTGCCATTGTTCGTGGATGAAGCCTTCTATGCCTGGGAAGGCCAGCATCCGGCCTGGGCGTATTCCGACTTGCCGGCCCTGACGGCCTGGCTGGCCCGGCTTGGCGTGGCTCTTGGCGGCAATCATGTGCTGGCGCTGCGCCTGCCTTCCCTTGTGTTGGGTGCTGCCGTTCCCTGGCTGGTCTGGCGCATCGCGCGGCGCGCGTTCGGTGAACGGGCAGCCGACTGGGCTGGCCTGCTGGCGCTGCTGATGCCGCTATCGGGTTTGCTGGGCGTGCTTGCGCTGCCTGACGTGCCACTGGTGGTCGCCAGCTTGCTTTGCCTTGATGCGGTGCTGGTGATCCGGGAACGCATGAGTGCGGCCGCGCTCGCGGTGCTGGCGCTGGGCCTCGCTGCAGGCGCCTTGGCGCATTACCGCTTCGCCCTCGTGCTGCTGGCCGGGGTGTTGGCATTCGCCGTGGATGCGCCGCTGCGTCAGCGCCTGAAAGATCCCCGGCTCTGGCTCGTGCTTGGCATCGGCCTGTTGGCCTGGTGGCCGCTGCTGCAGTGGAACCTCGATCATGGCGGTGCCGGCGTCCGCTTCCAGTTGCTCGATCGCAATCCCTGGCGCTTCCATGCCAGTGGCGCGAGCTGGCTGGCGATCCAGTGCCTGCTGGTGACGCCGGCGCTGTTCGTCCTGCTGCTGGCGAGCCTGCGCGAATGCTGGCGCCGTCGCGATGAATCCGGGCCGTGGCGTGTGCTGGGAGTCTGTGCGGCGGTAGCCGTGCCTGGCTTGTTCGCGCTGGGATTTTTCGCCGACAGCCAGCGGGTAAGTTTTCACTGGCCGCTGTCGGGATGGCTGTTGCTTGTGGTCGTGGCGCCGACCGTGCTCGCGCGCTGGTCGCGACCGGCGCGCGCGCTGGTGTTGGGCTTCGCGACGCTGGGGCTGATGGCCGGATTTGGCTTCCTGCTGGCCGCAAGTTCACCGGCGCTGCGCTTGCAGCTGGCCGACACGCGCCTGTATCCGAACGATTTCGCCGGCTGGCAGGAAGTCGCCGCACTGGCGCGCACGCTAGCCGCCGATCGCCCCTGGATTGCCGGCGATTTCGAACTGGCCGCGCAGCTGGCGTTCGCTACCGGAAGGCGCGACGTGCTGGTGTTGGACAGTCCGCTCAACCACAAGCACGGCCGCGCGGCGCAACTTGAGCTCTGGCGACTGCGTTGGACGCCAGCGGCAACGCGCGGCCGGCCAGCCTTGCTGCTGATCGATGACAGTGCCACGCCGATGAAATCACGCCTGCGCCTGTACCAGGACCTGTGCCGGCAATTCGGTGCCTTGTCCAAGGCCAGGGAATTGCAGGTGGATCGCGGCCGCAAACGCTACCTGGTGTATGAGCTGCCAGCAGCACCGGCAACCGGCGCTTGCGTGGCACCGGCACTGTCCTGGGTGGATTCCCCGAGCCCGAAGCAAAAACTACCCGAGTATTTTTCCGTGCGCGGTTGGGCCTTCAAGGAAGGCGTGGGTATTGCCGCTGTCGAAGTCATGATTGACGGCCGAGTGCAAGCGCAAGCGCGCTACGGCGATTCGATGCCGCAGGTCACCGAGTACTGGCAGGTGTCGCGCGACCCGAACCAACCGAAGGTGGGCTTCCACGTCGAAGTGGACGCCTCAGGTCTGAAGTCGGGCAAGCACTGGTTGCAGTTGCGCCTGCATGGCCGGGACGGCAGCGTGGAGCACGGACCCGCGCAATCGCTAAGCCTGCAGCGCTGATCAGGGCAGGCGATAGCCGATGCGGCGCAGGGCCTGGCACAGGCCGATCAGGGGCAAGCCGATCAACGCGGTCGGATCGCGCGAATCAATCGATTCAAACAGGCTGATGCCCAAGCCTTCGGCCTTGAAGCTGCCGGCACAATCGTAGGGTTGTTCGGCGTGCAGGTAGCGCTCGATCTCCACGGCTTCCAGCGCGCGAAAGCGCACGCGGGTCATGTCGTCGAATTCGAGGTGGCGTCCGTCGGAGTGGCGGTACAGGCAGACGGCGGTATGGAAACGCACTTCCTGTCCCGAAGCCGCCGCGAGTTGGTCGGCGGCGCGTTCAAAGCTGCCGGGCTTGCCCAGGCCTTCGCCATGCAATTCGGCGACCTGGTCGGACCCGATCACCCAGGCTTCGCGAAATCGCTGGGCCACGGCCCGCGCCTTGTCCGCCGCCAGGCGGCGCGCCTGGTAGGCGGGCGATTCCTGGGGCAGGGCCGACTCGTCCACCTCCGGGCGCGCGGTTTCAAAGTCCAGGCCCAGGCGCTGCAGCAGCAGCTTGCGGTAGGGCGAGGTGGAGGCCAGCACCAGCATGGCGGTCAGGGGCCGGGCTGCCGGCGCAGGCCGGGTGGCTCGCGCAGGGCGGCAGCGGCAGCCGCTTCCGTGGCTGAAGCCAGGTCGCTGCCCACCTTGTCCAGGGCCAGCAACTGCTGGTCCAGGCGCTCGTGGACCCGGGTCAGGGCCGCACAGGCCTGGTCGAGTTCGGCCTGGCTGGCGCTGGCGGCGTGCTTCTGGATCCACAGGCGGTGCTGGAGCACGTCGCGCTTGGCTTCGCGGATGGGCAGGCTGTTGGACAGCGAGGCATCGGCCTCGGCGGCGATGTCGGCCGGCACGCGCTGCACGAGGGGACGAAGCGAGTCCATGCGCTGTTGGCTACGATCCAACAGGGCTTCGACTTCGTCCGCGAGGTCCAGCATCCGGGTCAGGGTGCGCTGGCGGCGGATGCGCGGGCGCGGCAGCCACCAGAGGAAAACGGCGCCTGCCAGGGCCAGCAGGGCGATAAGCGCGATGGACGGCATGTTCATGTCCGAAAGGGTCCCGGCAGTCTGCACCAGCCCCCGGGCCCCCGCAAATTGCCGGTAAGCCCCTGCCAGCGCTGGGGTTTTGGTTTGACAGGGCGGGGTAGGGGGCCCTACAATTGCGCGCTTATGTCCGCAACCCTGCCCGCAGTCCTAGATGTCTGGCGCATGGTTACGGCCAAGAGGTACCTCGATGGCGTGTTTGGGCTGGCCGCTTTCACCCGCCTGCGCAGCAGCCTGACCGATACCGAAGGCGAGTGCCGCTTCAGCCTCGAATTCGGCCGCGATGCGATGAACCAGGCGTTCGTCGAGATCCGCGCCGAAGCCGACTTGCCCCTGCTGTGCCAGCGCACGCTAGAGCGCTATCTGCAGCCGGTGCAAGTGGTCCAGAGGCTGGGCTTGATCACCTCCGAAGCGCAGGAAGACGCGCTGCCGGAAGGGATGGAGCCGCTGCTGGTCGCCGAGAATGCGGAAGTGCGGCCGATCGACCTGGTCGAGGATGAGTTGATCCTTGCCTTGCCGGTGGTGCCGATCAACCCCGAGTCGAGCTTGCCGGATGCGGTGTTGCCGCCCGTCGAGGAAGTCAAACCAAACCCTTTCAGCGCCTTGTCGGCCTTGAAAGACCTGAAGAAGTAGTTGGAGATAGAGCCATGGCCGTCCAGAAGTCCCGCCGTACCCCGTCCACCCGCGGCATGCGCCGTTCGCACGACTCTCTGTCGGCCAAGCAGCTGTCCACCGACGTCACCACCGGCGAGACCCACGTCCGCCACCACGTGACCAAGGACGGCTTCTACCGCGGCCGCAAGGTCGTGGACGTGAAGTCGGCGGTCAGCGTCGAAGAGTAAGCCTTTGCGCCCTTCTCGGGCGCGAGCGCATATTGAAACCACGGCGGGCATGTCCCGCCGTGTTCATTTGTCCCGGGCCCTCGCGCCCGTGGCAGACTGGCAGCAGGGTCGGTGAGGACCCGCACACTCGGAGCAGGGCATGGCTGTTTATTCGCGGATCGCGGGCACCGGCAGCTATTTGCCCGAAAAGGTGCTGACCAACGCCGATCTGGAAAAGATGGTCGACACCAATGACGAGTGGATCGTCAGCCGCAGCGGTATCCGCGAGCGCCACATCGCCGCAGAAGGCGAGACCACCGGAGACCTCGCCTTCCACGCCGCATCGCGCGCGCTGGAAGCTGCCGGCCTGGATGCCGCCGACATCGAACTCATCGTCGTCGGCACCACCACGCCCGACCTCATTTTTCCGTCCACCGCCTGCCTGATCCAGCATCGCCTGGGCGCCAATGGCTGCCCGGCGTTCGACGTCAATGCCGCTTGTTCGGGTTTCGTCTACGCGCTCAGCGTGGCCGACCAGTTCATCCGCACCGGACAGGTGAAGAATGCGCTGGTGGTGGGAGCGGAAACGCTTTCGCGCATGGTCGACTGGAGCGATCGCGGCACCTGCGTCCTGTTCGGCGACGGTGCTGGCGCGGTGGTGCTCAAGGCCGATGCCGAGGCCGGCATCATCTCCACCCACATGCACGCCGATGGTGGCAAGCGCGACCTGTTGTACAACCCCGTTGGCGTATCGGTCGGCTTCGATGCCGAGCTGCCCAACTGCGGCGTCAAGGTCATGATGGCCGGCAGCGATGTTTTCAAATATGCGGTCAAGGCGCTGGACTCGGTGGTGGACGAAACCCTCGCTGCCAACGGCCTGGACAAGACCGACCTGGACTGGCTGATTCCGCACCAGGCCAACCTGCGCATCATTGAAGCCACGGCCAAGCGCCTGCAGATGCCGATGGATCGCGTGGTGGTGACGGTCGATCGCACCGGCAACACTTCGGCCGGTTCCGTGCCCCTGGCATTGGACGAGGCCGTGCGCTCGGGTCGCGTGCAGCGCGGCCAGTTGCTGCTGCTGGAGGCCTTCGGCGGCGGATTCACCTGGGGTTCGGCCCTCATTCGCTACTGATACCGGGGCCGGCGCGGTCCGGCCCTACGCCGCGGTACAGACGATTGCGCGAGGCAGCCCGTATCATGCGCGGTCCCCACGACAGAGTCCGTCGATGAACGCCAAGCTCGCTTTCGTATTCCCCGGCCAGGGCTCGCAGAGCCTGGGCATGCTGGCCGATCTTGCGGCCGCGCATCCGGTCGTGCGCGAGAGCTTCGACGAAGCCTCGCAGGGCTGCGGCCTGCAGCTGTGGGACCTGAGCCAGAATGGCCCGGAAGAACAACTCAACCAGACCGAATTCACCCAGCCTGCCTTGCTCGCCGCGAATGTCGCGGTGTGGCGCGCCTGGGTCGCCGCGGGTGGCGCGCAGCCCGCGCAATTTTCCGGGCACAGCCTGGGCGAGTACGCCGCGCTGGTGGCTGCCGGCGCGATTTCGCTCGGCAATGCCGCGCGCCTGGTGCGCGAGCGCGGCCGACTGATGCAGCAGGCGGTGCCTGCAGGCACCGGCGCCATGGCCGCCATTCTCGGCGCTGACGATGCGATGGTCGCGGAAGTCTGCGCGCAGGTGTCCGGCGACACCGTGGTGGTGCCGGCCAATTTCAATTCGCCTGGCCAGATCGTCATCGGTGGCCACGCCGATGCGCTCGATCGCGCCCTGGCTGAACTCACGGCGCGCGGTGTGCGCAAGATGGTCAAGCTCGCTGTCAGTGTTCCTTCGCACACGCCGCTCATGCGCGAAGCCGCGCAGCAGCTGGGCGAAGTGATGGCCGGCATGGACTGGCAGTCGCCGGATCGCCCGGTGATCCAGAATGCCGACGCCACCGTATCGCCGA
This sequence comes from uncultured Gammaproteobacteria bacterium, assembly GCA_966096795.1. GTDB lineage: Bacteria > Pseudomonadota > Gammaproteobacteria > Xanthomonadales > Xanthomonadaceae > Arenimonas. The sequence goes on along the minus strand of CBHTVR010000008.1, from coordinate 61,859 downwards.
ACACGCAAGCCATTTGCGATGCGCTCGTGCGCCAGCTGTATTTGCCCGTGCGCTGGACCGAATGCGTGCAGGCGCTGGCCGCTGGCGGCGCAACGCGCATTGTTGAATGTGGCCCGGGCAAGGTGCTCAGTGGCCTGGTCAAGCGCATCGACAAATCTTTGGACGCGCGCGCGATCGGCGCGCCCGCGGACTTCGACCTCGCCCTTACCGAATTGGCCTGAGACCGGCCGAAGCAGGAGCACACCATGAGCCAAATCCTTTCCGGCGAAATTGTCCTGGTCACCGGCGCCAGCCGCGGCATCGGCGCTGCCATTGCCGACACCCTGGCCGCGCGCGGTGCCAAGGTCATCGGCACCGCGACCAGCGATTCCGGCGCCGATGCCATCAGCGAGCGCATGTCCGCCTGGGGCGGCGTGGGTCGCAAGCTCGACGTCACCGACGGTGCCGCGATCGAAGCGTTGATCGAAGCCATCGCCACGGAATTCGGCCCGGTATCGATCCTGGTCAACAATGCCGGCATCACCCGCGACCAGTTGCTGATGCGCATGAAGGACGAGGACTGGAATGCCATCCTCGACACCAACCTCAGCTCGGTCTTCCGTACTTCCAAAGCCGTGCTGCGCGGCATGATGAAAGCGCGCAAGGGCCGCATCATTTCCATCGCATCGGTCATTGGCCTTACCGGCAATGCCGGCCAGGCCAACTACGCCGCCGCCAAGGCCGGCATCATCGCCTTCAGCAAATCGCTGGCCAAGGAAATCGGCAGCCGCGGCATCACCGTCAACGTGGTGGCGCCGGGCTTCATCGAAACCGACATGACCCGGGCCCTGCCCGAGGCCCAGAAGGACGCCATGCAGGGCCAGATCGCGCTGGGCCGCTTCGGCGCCGCCAGCGACATCGCCGAGGCCGTGGCCTTCCTGGCCGGGCCGGGCGCGGCCTACATCACCGGCGAGACCCTGCACGTCAACGGGGGCATGTACATGGCCTGAGCCCGACCCCGGGCCGGGAATTGCGCTAGAATTCATCCTGCAGAATTATGGCTGGGGCGACCACGGGCGCCCGCCCCGGGCCAGCGAACGAATACAATGTGTCCGTCAAATTATTCCGGGAGGAGATCCACCCATGAGCACCATCGAAGAACGCGTCAAGAAAATCGTCGTCGAACAGCTGGGCGTCAAGGAAGAAGAAGCGACCAACAACGCCTCCTTCGTCGATGATCTCGGCGCCGACTCGCTGGACACCGTCGAGCTGGTGATGGCGCTCGAGGAAGAGTTCGAGTGCGAGATCCCGGACGAGGAAGCCGAGAAGATCACCTCCGTGCAGCAGGCGATCGACTACATCAAGGCGCACGTGAAGGCGTAATTCGCGCCGAGTTCCAAGTACAGGGCCGCGCTTGCGCGGCCCTGTGCGTTTACAGTTTCACCACCGTCTTTCGCGGAGCCAAGCCATGAGCCAACGTCGCGTCGTCGTCACCGGTATGGGCATCGTCTCGCCGGTCGGCAACACCCTCGCCACCGCCTGGGACAGCATCAGCAACGGCCGCTCCGGCATCGGCAGCATCACCCACTTCGATACCAGCCTGTACACGGCCAAGATCGCCGGTGAGGTGCGCGACTTCGACGCCAAGTCCTGGGTCAATCCCAAGGACGCGAAGAAGATGGACACCTTCATCCACTACGGCCTGGCCGCCGCGCTGATGGCGATCGAAGACGCCGGCCTGGAAATCACCGAGGCCAATGCCGAGCGCGCCGGCGTGCTCATCGGCTCGGGCATCGGTGGCGTGCGTGGCATCGAAGAAACCGCCATCGCGCTGCACGAAGGCGGGCCGCGCAAGGTCTCGCCGTTCTACGTGCCCAGCACCATCATCAACATGGTGTCCGGCCAGCTGTGCATCATGAAGGGCTTCAAGGGCCCGAATTTCTCGGCGGTTTCCGCCTGCGCCTCGTCCAATCATTCCATCGGCATGGCCATGCGCATGATCCAGTACGGCGACGCCGACATCATGGTCGCTGGCGGCGCTGAACACGGCTGCACGCCGACTTCCGTCGCGGGTTTCTGCTCGATGAAGGCGCTGTCCACGCGCAACGACGACCCGACCCGCGCCAGCCGCCCCTGGGACCGCGACCGCGACGGCTTCGTGCTCGGCGACGGCGCCGGCATCCTGATCCTGGAAGAATACGAATCGGCCAAGGCCCGCGGCGCGCGCATCTATTGCGAACTCGTCGGCTTCGGCGCCAGCTCGGATGCGTATCACATGACCGCGCCCAGCGAGAACGGCGACGGCCCCTCGCGCTGCATGGCGATGGCCATGCGCGATGCCAAGATCAATCCCGACCAGGTCGAGTATTTGAACGCCCACGGTACTTCGACGCCGCTCGGCGATTTGGCCGAAGCGCAGGCGATGAAGCGCGCCTTCGGCGACCACGCCTACAAGACCATGGTCAGCTCCACCAAGTCGATGACCGGCCACCTGCTCGGCGCGGCCGGCGGCGTGGAAGCGATCTTCTCGGTAATGGCCCTGCATACCGGCATCATTCCGCCGACCATCAACCTGGACAATCCGGGCGAGGGTTGCGACCTGGACTTCGTGCCCAATGTCGCGCGCCAGAAGAAGATCGACATCGCCATGTCGAACGGCTTCGGCTTCGGCGGCACCAACGGCACCCTGGTATTCCGGCGCGTCTGACCGGACACCCGCCAGCATGATCCGGCCACGGCCGCTGCCCGCCGGGCTGGACTTGCTGGCCCTGCATCGCCTGGATCGCAAGCGCTATCCGCTGCTGCTGGAAAGCGTAGCCGGCGGCAATGCGCTTTCGCGCTGGGACCTGCTGTTGCTCGGCGATGGCAGCGGCCTTCGCCTCGATGCCGATGGCCAGACCCGCCGCCTCGATGGCGTGCCGGTGCAAGGTTCTTTTCTCGATGCGCTCGACCAGGCCTGGCGTGATGCCGGCCTGCCCGAGCCTGCGGCCGCGCCGTCGCTTCCGTTTCGTGGCGGCTGGGGCCTGTACCTGGCCTATGAATTGGCCGCGCAGGTCGAACCGGTATTGAATTTGCCCGCTGCACCGGGCCCGCTGCCCGTCGCGCTGGCCTTGCGTTGCCCGGCATTGATCGCCCGCGATCGCGAATCCGGTGCCTGCTTTGCGTTCGCCGAGTCCGGCCACGAACAGCTGCTCGCGAACCTCGAAGCCGATATCGCGGATGCCGTGAAGCTGCCACAAAGCCCTGCCTGGAACGCGCCGCTAAGCTTGCGCGAAGACGAGCCCGCGCGTTTCATCAACGGCGTCGCCAAGGTGCATGACTACCTGCGCGCCGGCGATGTTTTCCAGGTGAACCTCTCGCGTGCCTGGCGCGCTGAATTCGAAACGGCGCCTGATCCGGCGGATTTGTACGCGCGCCTGCGCCAGGCCAATCCCGCTCCCTTCGCGGGCTTGTTGGCAGGCGAGGGCTGGGCCTTGGCAAGTTCTTCGCCCGAGCGACTGGTGTCGGTGCATGGCGAGAAAGTGCAGACGCGCCCGATCGCCGGTACGCGCCCGCGCCTCGCGGGCGAGGATGAAGCCGCGCGCATCCGCGAACTGGTCGGCCATCCGAAGGAGCGCGCCGAGCATGTCATGCTGATTGACCTGGAACGCAACGACCTCGGCCGCGTCTGCCAGGCCGGCAGTGTGGTGGTGGACGAGCTGATGGTGGTGGAGAGCTACACCCACGTGCATCACATCGTGTCCAACGTGCAGGGCAAACTACGCCCGGGCGTGACGCCGGGCGAAGTGATCGCGGCGGTGTTTCCCGGCGGCACCATAACCGGCTGCCCGAAAGTTCGCTGCATGCAGATCATCGCCGAGCTTGAGGGCGAGGGCCGCGGTCCCTACACCGGTGCCTTGGGCTACCTCAATCGCGACGGCGACATGGATTTGAACATCCTGATCCGCAGCGCCTGGATCGCCGGCACCGAACTGCAGTTGCGTGCCGGCGCCGGCCTGGTGGTGGATTCGGTGGCCGCTTCCGAACTCGATGAAACGCGGGCCAAGGCGCGCGGCCTGTTGCGCGCGCTGGTGGACGCATGAGCGAGGCCATCATCCTTCGTGGCGGTGAAAGGCTGGCCGCGCTGGATCCATCTGATCGCGCCCTGGCCTATGGCGATGGCTTGTTCGAGACCGTGCTGGTGCACGCGCAGCAACCGGTATGGTGGCGCGAACATTGGCAGCGCCTGCAGCGCGGCGCGGAGGTGCTGGCGATGCCGCTTCCGGATGAGCAGGAAGTGCATGCGGCCTGCCTGGAGCTGCTGCGCGACGCGCCTGCGCGTTGCGTGCTCAAGATCATCCTCAGCCGCGGCAGCGGTGGCCGCGGTTATCGGCCACCGGAGGCGCCGCAGCCGGTCGCCATCCTCAGCTGGCATCCCGCGCCTGCGCCCGTTTCCCCTGTGCGCCTGCGCTGGTGCGAACTGCGTTGGGCCGCGCAGCCGCGGCTGGCCGGTATCAAACACCTCAATCGCCTGGAACAGGTGCTGGCGCGCGCCGAGTGGAGCGATCCGGACATCTTCGATGGCCTGGTCTGCGATAGCGAAGGCCGCGTGGTCAGCGCCACCTCGGCCAATGTCTTCGCCCGGGTGCAGGGCCGCTGGCTCACGCCGCCCGTGCAGCGCTGCGGCATCGCCGGCCTGATGCGGGCTTGGCTCATGGACAATGTCGAGGGCGCGGCCGAAGCGGAACTGAGCCCGGCCGACATCGAATCCGCCGAAGCCCTTTTTATCTGCAATGCCGTGCGCGGTATCCTTCCGGTGCGGCAGTTGGGTGAACGGGAATGGCCCGCGCACCCGCAGGTCGCGGCACAGGCCGGGCAGTTGGCTCGCGCCCATCCGGCTTTCGCGGCACAGGAGTCTTGATTGGCCATCCACCTCAAACACGGCAGGCTCAAGCTGGCCTTCGCGCTGCTGCTGATCGCGCTGGTGGTGGCCGCGACCATCTTCTGGCAGCGCACGCTCAGCTTCGCCGACCACGGCTTGGCTCTGGACGCGACCGCGCCCCAGCGTGTTCTGGTGATCGATCGCGGTGACGGCTTCAATGCGGTGCTGGCGAAGCTGCGCGGGCTGGGCGTGGAGCAGGGCAGCGACGCCGAATGGAAACTGCTCGCACGCAGCCTGGGCGTGGCCGGCAAGCTGCAGGTGGGCGAATACGAGGTCGGCCCAGGCATGAGTCCGCGCGCGCTCTTGCAGCGCCTGGCCAAGGGCGAAGTGATCCAACGCAAGTTCACCATCGTTGAAGGCTGGAATTTCCGCGACCTGCGCACGGCGCTGGAAGGCGATGCCATGCTCAAGTCCAGCACGCGCGGGCTCGACGATGCTGCGGTGATGTCGCGACTGGGTCGCAAGGGCAGTTTCCCCGAAGGCCGCTTCCTGCCCGAAACCTATGTGTACACGCGCGGCAGCGACGACCTGTCCATCCTCGATCGCGCCGCCAAGGCCATGGACGAGGCGCTGGCGCAGGCCTGGGCAGCGCGCGCGCCGGATCTGCCGCTTAATTCGCCCGAAGAGATGCTGACGCTCGCGTCCATCGTCGAGAAGGAAACCGGCCAGGCCAAGGAACGTCCGCAGATCGCCGGCGTGTTCGTGCGCCGCCTGCGCCTGGGCATGCGCCTGGAAACCGACCCGACCATCATCTACGGCATGGGCAGCGCCTATGCCGGCAACATCCGCAAGACCGACCTGCAATCGGACAATCCGTACAACACCTATACCCGCGCCGGTTTGCCGCCCACACCCATCGCCATGCCGGGCAAGGCAGCGCTGGATGCCGCGGCGCATCCAGCGTCCGGCGACGCCCTGTTCTTCGTCGCCCGCGGCAATGGCGCCCATTATTTTTCTGCCACCTATGCCGAACACGCGGCGGCGGTGCGGCGCTACCAGTTGAAGCGCTGATGGCCGGCCAGCGCGGCATCCTGATCAGCATCGAAGGCGGCGAGGGCGCTGGCAAGTCGACCGTGCGCGAGGCCCTGCAGGAAGTGCTGGAAGCGCGCGACATCGAAGTCGTGCTCACGCGCGAGCCGGGCGGCACGGTGGCGGGCGAGGCGATCCGTTCGCTACTGCTCGACCCCGCCGGCAAGCTCTTCGCCGAAACCGAATTGCTGCTGATGTTCGCCTCGCGCGCGCAACTGGTGCGCGAATTGGTGCTGCCCGTGCTCGAGCGCGGCGCGGCGGTGCTTGCCGATCGCTTCACCGATGCCAGCTTCGCCTACCAGGGCGGCGGTCGCGGCATTGCCATGGGTATCGTCGCCGAGCTCGAGCGCTGGGCCGCGCTGGTCAAGCCCGACATCACCTTCCTGCTCGACGTCGACGTGGCGACCGGCATGGCGCGCGCCCGTTCGCGCGGCGCCGAGCTCGACCGCATCGAATCCGAGCAGCACGATTTCTTCGAGCGCGTGCGCGCGAGCTATCTCGCGCGCGCCGCTGCCGAACCCGCGCGCTTCAGGAGCGTGGACGCTTCGCAGGCACCAGCCGTCGTGCGCGCCCAGGTGCAGTCCATTCTGTCCGAGTGGCTGGACCGGCGATGAGTGCGCTGGCACCTTGGCAGCAACGCATCTTCGACGCGGCCCTGCGTTCGCAGGCAGAAGGTCGCCTCGGTCATGCCTTGCTGCTCACGGGCCCCACGGCCCTGGGCAAGCGCGAAGTCGCCGAGGTCCTGGCCAAGCGCTTGCTGTGCAGCGCGCCGCGCGCGGATGGCTTCGCCTGCGGGCAATGCCGCAGCTGCCAGTTGTTTCCGATGCAGAGTGTGGGCCTGGCGACCACGCAATCGCATCCGGACCTGCAGCGCATTGGCCTTGAGCCGAACGAAAAGGGCGACAAGCTGCGCACCGAAATATCAGTCGAGCAGGTGCGCAAGCTCGGCCAGTGGCTGGCGCTGACGCCGCAGTTGGGCGGCGCCCAGGTCGCCATCATCGACCCGGCCGACCTGATGAATGCCTCCTCGGCCAATGCCCTGCTCAAGACCCTGGAAGAGCCCGCGCCGAATCGATTCCTGTTGCTGGTCAGTTCGCGGCCGGGGCGGCTGCCGGCGACCATCCGCAGCCGCTGCCAGCGTCTGGAGTTCCGCCTGCCGGCTACGGCCGAAGCCCTGGCCTGGCTGCAATCACAGGGCCTGAAGGCAGACCTGGCGCAGTCCGCGCTGGAAGCCGCCCGCGGCAATCCCGGGCAGGCCGCGCTCTGGGCCGCCGAAGGCGCGCTGCAACTGCGCCGCGCGGTGGGTGAAGACCTCGCCGCCATCGGCAGCGGACGCGCCAGCCCGGTGGAGACCGCGCAGCAATGGCTGGCTGATGATCAGGCCGAATTGCGCCTGCGCTTCGCCGCCGAACTGGCCCTGGACGCGGCCGCCTCGCGCTGGCGTGCGCCCGAGGGCAAGGCCGCCGGCTTGACCGCGCCGGCCGATTTTTCCAGACTCACGGCGTGGTTCGACGCGGTCAACCGCAGCCGCGAACAACTGCGGGCGCCCCTGCGCAACGACCTGGTGCTGGCCGGGCTGCTGCAGGAATGGCGTACCATGTTTGAAGCAGGCCGCCCGGGCGTTGGCTAAACGGAGAGGTTCAAGATGATCGGTGGCGCAGGCGCAAGGCAGGGCATTCTCTCGCTGGCGATCAAGGACAAGGCGCAGTTGTATGGCGCCTACATGCCCTTCCTGAAGGGCGGCGGCATCTTCATCCCGACCAATCGCCGCTACTCGCTGGGCGATGAAGTCTTCCTGCTGCTGTCCCTGCCCGAAGACAAGGACCGCTTGCCGGTCGCCGGCAAGGTGGTGTGGATCACGCCTGCGGGTTCGCAGGGCAATCGCGCCGCCGGCATCGGCGTGCAGTTCAGCGATTCGGCCGAAGCCGAGACGGTGAAGGGCAAGATCGAAACCATGCTCGCGGGCACCCTGGAATCGGACAAGCCCACGCACACGATGTAAGCGCCGCGCTTCAGCGCAGCAGGAACATCCGCGCGATCGTCCAGCAGGCCATGGCACCCACGGCAAACAACAGCGCCATGCGCACGCGGCTGATGCGCTGGCTCTGAGGCACCGGCGGCGCCTGCTTGAACTGCATCGGTTCTGGCAAATAGGACGAGGTCTTGGCTTCGTCCAGCAAGCCGGCAGCATGCAGCAGTTCGCGGGCTCGCTTGTAGTCGTCCGAGTTCACCACCCACACCGAAGGTTGGCCGTTGTCCTGCGATTGTTTCGAGGGCACGTAGCTGAATTCGCGCCGGCTGACTTTCTTGTAACCGCGCGACTCGCTGGTCTTGGTCTGGATGCCGGCGTCTTCGAGCAGCTTGGCGACGCCTTCGACGTTCTCCAATCGCGGCGAGCTGAAGATCTGGCGCATCAGCCAGCGTCCGAAGTTTCGGGCAGCACGCGGATCAGGCCTTCCTGCGCCACCGATGCCACCAGGCGGCCATCGCGGGTGAAGATCAGGCCGCGCGCCAAGCCACGCGCATTCTGCGCGGTCGGGCTATCGAGCGAATACAGCAACCAGTCGTCCACGCGGAACGGGCGGTGGAACCACATGGCATGGTCGAGCGAGGCCATCTGCACGTTCGGCTGGTAATAGCTGATGCCATGCGGAAACGTCGTGGTGCCCAGCAGGTAGAAATCGGACGCGTACGCCAGCATGGCGTGATGCAACTCCGGCTCGTCGCCAATCTTGTCGGTCAGGCGGAACCACACCTGCTGATACGGCGGGCGCTTGGGCGGCTTGACCTCGTCGCGCGGATAGATCGGGCGCATCTCGAACGGGCCCATGCGCGAGAGCCAGCGCTGCATCTTCGCCGGCAGCGTCGCCATCACTTCTGGCGAGGGCGCGGTGGTCGGCTCGACATCCTCTGGCATCGGTACTTCGGGCATGTTGAACTGGTGCTCCAGCCCCGGCTCCTGCTTCTGGAACGAGGACGCGAACACCAGGATCGGCTGGCCATGCTGGATGGCGGTGACGCGGCGCACGGAAAAGCTGTGGCCGTCGCGGGCGCGATCGACGTCGAAGATGATCGGCGCGTTGATGTCGCCGGCGCGCAGGAAATACGCGTGCACCGAATGCACGCTGCGGCCGGCTTCGACGGTTTGCTGCGCGGCCGACAAGGCCTGCCCCAGCACCTGGCCGCCGAAGACGTACTTGGTGCCGATGTCGCGGCTCTGGCCGCGGAAAAGATTGTCCTCGAGCCGCTCGAGCGTCAGCAGGGCAACGAGTTCGGAAACGACAGGCTGGGTCATGGCAACTCCGGGCGATGGCGCAATTGTAGCGCCTGCGGCTTCGAGCCCAGGCTCAGGGCCTGAGCCGTTCTAGCTTCACGCCCGCCAGCACGCGCTCCCAGGGAAACAGCGGGCCGGGGTCGCGCTTGCGCGCCACCTTCAGGTTGGCGTCGTCGCTGGCCTCCACGCGGGTGGTGTCGAGGTCCTCGTGGCCGGCGATGAAATTCAGGTTCGGCAAGTCCTGCGTCAGGCGCGCGAGCAGGCCGATCAGGGCCTGGATCTGCGCCTCGCTGTAGGGCTCGTCCATCGCCTGGTGGCGCGAGTCCAGCCAGTCGGGGTAGCGGCCGATGTTCACCAGTTCGATGCCGATCGAGCGCGGGTTGTAGCCGCGTGTGTGGTTGGCCACGCGATTGGGGCGCACGAAGAGATGCACCGTGCCGTCGCGGTCGATGTAGTAGTGGCCGCTGTTGCCGGTGCCCGAATCGTAGAGCGCGCGCTCGCCGAATTCGCGCGCCGTGGCCAGGTCCGGCAGTTCCGTGCAGTGCATCACCACCAGGTCAATCTGGCTGGCGGGGCGCTCGTCCAGGCGCGCCTCGTAGGGCAGCGGCCAGACATGGATGGCGGGCGGCGGCAGGTCGGGGCTCATGGCCCGCATGCTAACATCGCGGCCTTGCGGAGCCTTCCATGTCGCTGCCTCCTTCCGATTCCATGCTCGGCCAATTGATGGCCAACCTGCCGCGACCGGGCCGGGTGGAGTGGATTGGCCTGCGCCCGGCCCGCGATGTGCCGATGCGTGAAGTGGCTGAAGTGCTTGCGAGCGCCGGCGGCGGCCTGGCGGGTGACCGCTACGCCAGTGCCAGCGGCAAGCGCGGGCTGACCCTGATCCAGGCCGAACATCTTCCGGTCATTGCGGCCCTGTCCGGGCACGCGCAGATCGCCAACGCCACCTTCCGCCGCAATCTGGTGGTCTCGGGCATTCCGCTCATCGCGCTGAAGGGCCGGCGTTTCCGCATCGGCGGGGTGTTGCTCGAAGGCACCGGCGATTGCGACCCTTGTTCGCGCATGGAAGCCGCGCTCGGTCCCGGCGGCTACAACGCCATGCGTGGCCACGGCGGCCTGTGCGCGCGCATCCTGGAAGGCGGCGTTCTGCGCCTGGGCGATGTCCTGCTAGCGCTGCCGGATCCGGCCGAGTGATGTCCTCGACACCAAGCGGCCCGCGGGAATCGGCGTGAAGTTTTTCGTCGCCTGTTCCAAGGGCCTGGAATACCTGCTGGCCGACGAGCTGCAGGCCATGGGCGCGAGTAAAGCGACGGCCGCCACGGCTGGCGTGAATGTCGAAGGCGATGCCATCCTTGCCTACCGCGCCGCCTTCTTCTCGCGCCTGGCCAGCCGCGTGCTCTGGCCCCTGGCCGAGTTTGAATGCGAGAACGAGCAGGACCTGTACCAGGGCGTGCACGCGCTGGATTGGTCGGACCATATCGCGCCCGAGGGCAGCCTCGCGGTGGACGCGCACGTCTCCGGGCCGACGCTTACCCACGAGCGCTACGCCGCGCAACGCATCAAGGACGCCGTGGTCGATCGCCTGCGCGCCCGTCATGGCGTGCGCCCGTCGGTGGACACGCAGGACCCCGACCTGCGCCTGAACTTCGCCCTGCGCAAGGGCCGCGGTTTTCTTTCGGTGGATATCGGCGGCGGCGCGCTGCACAGGCGTGGATGGCGCCAGTCACAGGGCGAGGCGCCGCTCAAGGAAAATCTTGCCGCGGCCATGCTGGTGCGCGGCCATTGGTCGCGCTTGCACGCCGAAGGCGGCGCCTTGCTCGATCCGATGTGCGGCAGCGGCACCCTGCTGATCGAAGGCGCGCTGATGGCAGCCGACGAGGCACCGGGCATCCTGCGTTGGCAAGGCAAGCAGCCCAGTCGTTGGTTGGGGTTTGATGTTGCCGGCTGGCAGTCGCTCCAGGCCGAAGCGCGGGCGCGCGCTGCCGAAGGCCGCGCCGCCCTCAAGCCGGTATTTTTCGGCGCCGACAGCGATCCGGCGGCATTGCACGCGGCACTTGCCAATGCCGATCGCGCGGGCCTGGCGGAGATGATCCGCCTCGATCGCCGGCCGATTGCGGCGCTGGCCAGCTTGCCGTTCCCGCGCGGCCTGGTGGTTTGCAATCCGCCTTACGACCAGCGCCTGGCCGCCGACGAAGCCCTGTACCGGCAACTCGGCGACAGCCTGGGCAAAGCGGTGCCGCAATGGCGCGCGGTGCTGCTGTGCGGCAACGATGATTTGGCAAAAGCCACCGGCCTGCGCGCCGAGAAGCGCTATCAGGTATTCAATGGCGCGCTCGAATGCACCCTGGTGGTCTGCGACCCGGTGCAGCCGCCGCAGCGCGAGCCCAGGCCGCCGCCGCCCTTGTCGGAAGGCGCGCTGATGGTGGCCAACCGCCTGCGCAAGAACCTGCGCAAGTTCAAGACCTGGCGCGCGCGCACCGGTGCCGAGTGCTACCGCGTTTATGACGCAGACTTGCCGGAATACTCGGCAGCCGTGGACCTGTACCAGGAAAGCGGCGAAGGCGGGCGCCTGTTCCTGCATGTGCAGGAATACGCCGCGCCCGAGTCCATCCCCGAGGCCGACAGCAAGCGCCGTTTCGGCGAATTGCTCGCGGCTTTGCACGATGTCTTTCCGGTGCCGCGCGAGCAGTTGGTCATCAAGACCCGCGCCAAGGGCAAGGGCGGCAGCAAGTACGGGCGCATGGACCAGAGCGGCGCCTTCTTCGTGGTGAACGAAGGCGCGGCGAAGCTGCGCGTGAACTTGCAGGATTATCTCGATACCGGCCTGTTCCTCGACCACCGCCCGCTGCGCCTGCGCATCGGTCGCGAGGCGCGCGGCAAGCGCTTCCTCAACCTGTTTTGCTACACCGGCGCGGCCAGCGTGCATGCCGCCATCGGTGGCGCGGTTGCGACTACCAGCGTGGATTTGTCGGCGACCTACCTGGAATGGGCACAGCAAAACCTCGCGTTGAACGGCGCCAATGGCGGTTCGCATCGCCTGGTGCAGGCCGATGCCATGGCCTGGCTGGAGCGCGACCGCGGCCAGTACGACCTGATCTTCTGCGACCCGCCGACCTTTTCGAATTCCGCGCGCGCCGAGGACTTCGACACCCAGCGTGACCATGTCAAATTGTTGCGCGCGGCCGTGGCGCGGTTGGCACCGGGCGGCCTGCTGCTGTTCTCGAACAATTTCCGACGCTTCCGGCTCGATGAGGCGGCCATCGCCGAGTTCGCGCAGGTGCGCGAGATCAGCCGCGACACCATTGATGCCGATTTCGAACGAAATCCGCGCATCCATCGCGCCTGGGAATTACGGCGCGGGTGAGGGCGCCACCGGCTTCTGCCGGTACTTGGTCTTGCGCGATTCCAGGGCTTGCTTGTACTGCGCCTTGTCGAGCACTTCCATCCGCTCGATACGGCAGGTGGAGTCGCGGGTGATGATGGAGTCGCCGATGATGCCGCAGACGCGGCCGCTCACCGGGTCGCCCTTGAAACCCAGGAAGGGCGAGAAGCCGAATCCCGGGCAGGCCGGCGAGATTTCCATGCGGTACTTGCGCCGTCCCGCGTCCACCAGGATGCTGCGGTTGTCCAGCTCGGTCCAGCTGCGGGCCATGCTCGGGTCCAGGCAGTCGGCGCCGCGCAGGCTGCGCGGGGCATCGGCCAGGGCGGGCAGGGCCAGCAGGCACAGGGCCAGGGCAGCGGCGATGGATTGGCGTTTCATGGTGGGCTCCCTGATCGTTCCGCCCCATTGTGCACAGGGACGATTAACCCGGGCGAAACCTTTGCTCTGGCAGTATGCTCGGGCCATGAGTAGCAAACCCGACACAGGCCGAGCGCTGCCGGCCGGATGGACCTTCTTCCGCCAATGGCTGAAGAACCCGATGCAGCTCGCGGCGATTTCGCCGTCCAGCCGACAACTCGCGCGCCAGATGATGTCGCAATTGCCGCGGCCCTGCCGGCGCGTAATCGAACTTGGCGGCGGCACGGGCGTGTTCACCCAGGCCCTGCTCGACCACGGCATCGAAGCGGCCGAATTGCTGGTGCTGGAACTCAACGAGGAATTGCACCAGCACCTGGTCCGCCAGTTTCCCGGTGCGCAGGTGGTGTGCGGCGACGCCGGCAATCTCGCGGCCATCGCGGCGGAGCGCGGCTTCAGCGGCGACGACGCGGCCGATGCCATCATTTCCGGGTTGGGGCTGTTGTCGATGCCGCGCCAGACCCAGCAGGGCATCCTGCAGGCGGCCTTCGACAGCCTGCGCCCGGACGGGCGCTTCATCCAGTTCACCTATGGCCCGGCCAATCCGGTCACGCGCGAGGTGATCGAGTCGCTGGACCTGAGCGCGCGCCGCGCCAGCTTCACCTGGTGGAACGTGCCACCCGCGACGGTCTACGTGTACCAGCGCCGGGTGTCGCGCAGCATTTCGCCGCGCTCGATGCGCTAGCACCGCGCCAACACTGCAACACAAGGTTGCGCCACTTGCGTTTGAAGTCCGGGCCCCAGCCCCTATCTTTGCGGCATGTCCCTTGAGGAGTCCGCCATGTCTGCCAGTATCCGTCCCGTTGCCCACCGCCTGCGTGGCCTGCCCACCTCCGACGGCGCCGGGGTCAGCCTGACCCGCGTCATCGGCACGCAGCAGCTGTCCTACCTCGACCCGTTCCTGATGCTGGACGAATTCGGCTCGGACAAGCCCGGCGACTACATCGCCGGCTTCCCCTCGCATCCGCACCGCGGCTTTGAAACCGTCACCTACATGCTCGACGGGCGCATGCGCCACAAGGACAACCACGGCAACGAAGGCCTGCTCACGCCGGGCTCGGTGCAGTGGATGACCGCGGGGCGCGGCATCGTGCATTCGGAAATGCCCGAGCAGGAAGAAGGCCTGATGCGCGGCTTCCAGCTCTGGGTGAACCTGCCAGCGCGCGACAAGATGGGCCCGCCGAAATACCAGGAATTCGCGCCGCAGAATATTCCGGAAGTGAATACCTCCGAAGGCGTGCTGGTGAAGGTCATCGCCGGCCGCGTGGGTGAAGTGGAAGGCCCGGTGCAGCAGCCCGCCACGCAGCCGCTGTACCTGGACGTGCAGCTTGCGGCGCGCGCGAATTTCGCGCAGGCCATTGACGCCGGCCACAACGCCTTCGCCTACGTGTACGAAGGCGAAGTGGAAGTGGGCGGACAGTCGGCCGGCAAGGGCGAGCTGCTGGTGCTGGGCGCGGGCGAGTCGGTGGCGTTCACCGGCAAGGCGGCAAACAGCCGCTTCATCCTGGTGGCCGGCCGCCCGATCGGCGAGCCAGTCGCGCGCTACGGCCCCTTCGTGATGAACACGCAGGCCGAGATCATGCAGGCCGTCCAGGATTTCCAGGCCGGGCGCTTCTGATTTTTTCAACGCGCAGAAAAAACCCGCCGTGAGGCGGGTTTTTTGTTTCAGTCGTCGGAAGGCAGGCCTTCGGGACGCTTGCGGAAGGGCGGCTTGGGCCCCTTGTGCGGGCCACCGGGGCGCGGGCCGCGATCGCCTTGCGGGCGATCACCGTAGGGACGGTCGCCATGCGGTCGGTCGCCATGTGCGCGCGGGCCGCCGGGCCGATTGCCGCCGGGGCCGGCATGCGCCGGCTTCGGGCCGCGCGCGCCGTAGGGCGAATCGTTGCGCGGACCCTGGGAACCTTGCGGGCCGCGGCCCGGGCCGCCCTGCGGACGCGGGCCACGCGGACCGCGGGCTTCGTTGCCCTGCGGACGCGGCGCGCCATGGCGCTGGCCGCGCGGCGGCGCAACCTTCGAACCGGTCTCGACACCTTCCGGCACATACCAGCTGCGGAACTCGCCGGTATCGTGACCGGCAGCGCGAGGCTTGCCATGCGCCGAGGCCGAATGCGGCTTGCCCTTGAAACCACCGGGGCCGCCCTGCGGGCGCGGGCCGCGATCATGATGCGGGCGGTCGCCGTGCGGGCGATCACCCTGCGGACGCGGACCACGCGGCGCAAACGTACGCTCGCCCTGCGGGCGCGGGCCGCCTTCGATGCGGTTGCCGAAATTGTCATCACGCGGGCCGCCCTTGCCACGCGGCTTGCCACCACGCGGCGGACGCTGGCCCGGCTGCGCGTTGGCATCCATGGGGCCAGAGAAAGACTTGCCTTTGAAACCACCCTTGCCACGCGGCGCGCCCGGCCCGCGGCGACCGCGCGGCTTGTCTTCGCGGACATGGTCGAAGCGGCGCAGTTCGCGCGCTTCATCATTCACATGGCCGTTGACGTAACCGCTTTGCACGCGGTCCTTGCCGACGCGGATTTCCATCGGCCGCGACTTGCGCTGGCCGATCACGGGCTGCAGGGTCAGCACCGGCGCATTGTTTTCCAGGCCAAACTGCTTGCGCAGTTTTTCCACGACCTCGGCGTCCATCTCCACGCAATTGCCACGCTTGAGCAAGCGCGGCAGGGTGATGTCGCCATAGCGCACGCGCTTGAGGCGGCTGACCTGGAAGCCCTGCGATTCCCACAGGCGGCGCACTTCGCGATTGCGGCCTTCGGTCAGCATCACCTGGAACCAGGAATGCGAGCCGCTGGCATTGATGCGCTCGATCTTCTCGAACTTGGCCGGGCCGTCGTCCAACGCGACGCCGCGGGCGAGGCGATCAACAATGTTGTCGGGCACTTCGCCGGGGATGCGGCAGACGTATTCGCGCTCGATGGCATTGGACGGATGCATCAGCGCGTTGGCGAGTTCGCCGTCGGTGGTCAGCAGCAGCAGGCCGGTCGTATTGATGTCCAGGCGACCGACCGCGATCCAGCGCGCACCCTTCAGGCGCGGCAGGGCTTCGAAAATGGTCGGGCGGCCTTCGGGATCTTCGCGACTGGTGACCTGGCCTTCGGGCTTGTTGTAGATCAGCACGCTGGACGGTTCTGTCAGCGCGGTGGCGACGAAGGTCTTGCCGTCGAGTTCGATGCGATCGCCACTGGCCACCGACAAGCCGGTGCGGGCGACTTCGCCATTGACCTTGACCAGGCCCTGGGCGATGCGTTCTTCCAGGGCGCGGCGGGAGCCGAGTCCGGCCTGGGCCAGCACCTTGTGCAGGCGCTCTTCGATGCGCGGTGCGGCATCGGCTTCGTCCTTCGCCTTGAGCGAGAGGACTTTCTTGCTGGGGGTATTACTCATGCTTCAACTCCGGCTCGGCGGTATCGCCGGCCTGTTCGTGTTCGGGTGAATCGTTGGTTTCGGTGGAAGCCGCGTCGCCCTCGGCGTCGTCGGCAAGGGACCCGGCGAGCACGGCAGAAGCCACGCCCGGCGCCAGGTCGAAGGGAAGCTGCGGTTCGAGTTCGGCGATGTCCTTGAGTTCGGACAGCGGCGGCAGCTGGTCCAGGCTCTTCAGGCCAAAGTAGTCAAGGAAGGAACGCGTGGTGCCGAACAATTCCGGGCGACCGGGCACGTCGCGGTGGCCGATGACGCGGATCCACTCGCGCTCTTCGAGCATCTTGATGGTGTTCGAGTTCACCGCGACACCGCGTATCTGTTCGATCTCGCCGCGGGTGATGGGCTGGCGATAGGCAATCAGCGCCAGCGTTTCGAGCGTCGCTCGGGTGTATTTGGTCTGGCGCTCGGTCCACAGGCGCGCGACGAAGGCATGCACGTCGGCCTGCACCTGGAAGCGAAAGCCCGAAGCGACTTCGACCAGTTCCACGCCACGCGTGGAATCTTGCGCGCGCAAGTCGGCGATGGCCTGTTCCAGGCTGCCCGGCGCGGGCTGCGCCTCGTCCGGGAACAGCGCGGCCAGCTGCGCCAGCGTAAGGGGTTGCGGCGAAGCCAGCAGGGCGGCTTCGACAATGCGGCGGATCAGGTCTTGGTCCATGTCAGCTCGGTTGCGGATGGGCTCAGGCTTCGGCGTTGCCGCCGTCGGCCGTGGGTTCAGGTAGGTCGCGCAGCAGCGCGTCCGGATCGTTGGCGGCATCGGCTTCTGATGCGGCCAGGGATTTCACATAGATCGGCGCCGGCCAGCTCTTCGATTCAGCGGTGCGCGGCAGGCGCGGATCGGGAACGGCAGCATCTTCCTGCACGATCTCGAGCAACTGTTCCTTGGCCAGTTCCAGCACCGACAGGAAGGTCACGACCACGCCGATGCGGCCTTCCTCGACGTTGAACAGGTTCTCGAACAACTGGAAGCTGCCATCGGCCAGCTTGCCCAGCACTTCGCCCATGCGCTGGCGCACCGACAGCGCCTCGCGGGTAATGGCGTGATGGCTGAACATGTCGGCGCGGCGCAGCACGTCGCGCAGGGCGAGCAACATCTCGCGCAGGTCCACCGGCGGCGGCACCTTGATGGTGGCGCGTTCGGGTACGAAGGCGCTGGCCACGCTGGTGTCGCGGTCCAGGCGGGGCAGGGCGTCGACGTCTTCGGCGGCCTTCTTGAAGCGTTCGTATTCCTGCAGGCGGCGCACGAGTTCCGCGCGCGGGTCGCCTTCGATGCCGTCCTCGAGCTCGGCGCGCGGCAGCAGCATGCGCGACTTGATCTCGGCCAGGATGGCGGCCATCACCAGGTATTCGGCCGCCAGTTCGAAGCGCAGGTCCTGCAGCACGTCGATGTAGTCCACGTACTGGCGGGTGATCTCGGCGACCGGGATGTCGAGGATGTCCAGGTTCTGCCGGCGGATCAGGTAAAGCAGCAGGTCGAGCGGACCCTCGAAGCTCTCGAGGATGATTTCCAGCGCGTCCGGCGGGATGTACAGGTCCTGCGGCATCTGCAGCACCGGCTGGCCCTTGAACACCGCCAGCGGCATTTCCTGCTGCAAGGCGCGCGCGCCGTTGCCATCGGCAGTGGCGGCGGATGCGTTGTCGGGCGCGGGCTGCGCGAGCGGTTCGTTCATGGGTCAGCGTTCGGGTGCGGCTTCGTCGAAACGATATTTCCGGAATGGAGCCCGCCAGGCGGGTTGGGGCGGCTTACACCGTGACCGGGTGGAAGCCCTGACGCAGGATGACGGGTTCATCGCCCGTGCAATCCACGATGCTGGTCGGCCCCGGTTCGCAATCCTCTGCGTCCAGCATGACATCGACCCAGCGCAAACACCGCTCGGCCACCGATTCCGCCTCGTGGCTGACGAGATCGTCCTCGTCAGGAAACACCAGGCTGGTGGACAGCAGCGGCTCTCCCATCGCTTCCAGCAAAGCCTTGGCGACCACGTGGTCGGGCAGGCGAATGCCGATGTCGCGGCGCTTGCTTCGGCCGCTGTTCTTGATGCGTTTGGGCAATTCCGCGGAGGCCGGAAGGATGAAGGTGCAGGGTCCGGGGGTCTTCGATCGCATCAGCCGGAAGGCTGGATCGTCGAGCCGGGCCAGGCGGCCAGCCTCACTCAATTGCCGACAGAGTAAGGTGAAAGGGTGCTTGCTGTCCAGTTGCCGGATGCGCTGCACCCGCTCCTCGGCCTCCTTGCCGTTCAGGGCCCAGACCAGGGCATAGCCGGCATCGGTGGGGCACAGGGCCAGGCCGCCGTCCTGCAGCGTCTCGACCGCCTTCATGATCAGGCGGTCCTGCGGCGATACCGGATGGACGTGGAGGCGAACGGTCATACGGCTATCATGCAAGCTCAAAACGCAAAGGCATAGCCATGTGGTACGTGATCATCGGTAATGACAAGAAGGATTCGCTGCAGGCGCGGCTCGCTGCGCGTCCCCAGCACCTGGCACGGCTTGAGGCTTTGCGTGACGCCGGTCGCCTGCGCCTGGCGGGCCCGTTTCCCGCCATTGACGCCACCGATCCGGGGCCGGCGGGCTTCAGCGGCAGCCTGATCGTGGCCGAATTCGGCTCCCTGGCGGAGGCCCGGGAGTGGGCCGATGCCGACCCGTATATCGCCGCCGGCGTGTACGGCAACGTTGAAGTGCGGCCGTTCAAGCCGGTACTGCCGTGAGCGATCGCCGCGAGCGCATCCTGGCGGCGCTGCAATCGCTGCAGCCCAGCGCGCTTGAACTGGTGGACGAAAGCCACCGCCACATCGGCCATGAAGGCGCGCGCGATGGCCGCGGACACTTCGCCCTGGACATTAGCAGCGCGGCCTTCGCCGGAAAGCTGCCGATCGCCCGGCACCGCCTGGTCTACCAGGCCCTGGGCGAGCTGATGCAGACCGATATCCACGCCCTGTCCATCCGGGCGCGGGCGCCGGGGGAAGCGGGATAGGGCATAATATCGCCCCCACAGGCCGCCCTTCGGCGCGCCGGCAACCGGCAAGACCCACATGACCCAGAAAATCGCAGTGATCCGCGGGGACGGCATTGGCCCCGAGATCATGGACGCCACCCTGCACGTGCTCGAAGGCTTGAACCTTGGCCTGGAATACGAATTCGTCGAAGCCGGCCTGGCCGCCTACGAAAAGACCGGCGAGTTGCTGCCGGCCGCCACGCTCGAAGCCATCGCCCGCAACCGCGTCGCGCTCAAGAGCCCGCTGACCACGCCGGTGGGCGAGGGCTTCAGCTCGATCAATGTCGAACTGCGCAAGCGCTTCGACCTGTACGCCAATGTCCGCCCGGCGATCAGCTTCCCGAACACCAAGTCGCGCTACAACGACATTGACCTGATCACCGTGCGCGAGAACACCGAAGGCGCCTACATCGGTGAAGGCCAGAGCGTCACGGCCGACGGCGAAACCGCCACGCTCACCCAGAAGGTCACCCGCAAGGGTTCCGAGCGCATCGTGCGCTACGCCTTCGACCTGGCCCGTCGCCTGGGCCGCAAGAAGGTCACCGTGGTGCACAAGGCCAATATCCTCAAGTCCACCTCGGGCCTGTTCCTGAAGGTGGCACGCGAAGTGGCCGCGCAGTACCCGGACATCCAGTGCAACGAGATGATCGTGGACAACACCTGCATGCAGCTGGTGATGCGCCCCGAGCAGTTCGACGTGATTGTCACCACGAATCTGTTCGGCGACATCATTTCCGACCTGTGCGCGGGTTTGGTAGGCGGCTTGGGCCTGGCCCCGGGCGCGAATATCGGCGTGGACGCGGCCATTTTCGAAGCGGTGCATGGTTCGGCCCCGGACATCGCCGGCAAGGGCATCGCCAATCCGGTGGCCCTGTTGCTGGCGGCGATCCAGATGCTCGAGCACCTGGGCAAGGTGGACGAAGCCAAGCGCCTGCGCGCGGCCATCATCGCCACCATGCAAGAGCGCGACCATCTGACGCCCGACCTGGGCGGCACGGGTACGACGACGAGCTTCGCCAACGCCATCGCCTCGCGCCTCTGACCGAGCTTGCGGTGCAAAGAAAAAGGGCGCCTCGCGGCGCCCTTTCTTATTGCCTTCGAAACCAGGTCAGTTGCGCGACTGCAGCTTCGACAGCAGGCGCAGGATTTCCAGGTACAGCCACACCAGCGTGACCATCAGGCCGAAGGCGCCGTACCACTCCATGTACTTGGGTGCGCCTTCTTCGACCCCTTGCTCGATGAAGTCGAAGTCCAGCACCAGGTTCAGGGCTGCCACGATCACCACGAAGACGCTGAAGGCAATGCCGAACGCGCTGCTGTTGTGGATGAATCCGATCGGATGGCCGAACATGCCCATCACCATGTTGACGATGTAGAGCAGGGCAATGCCACCCGTGGCGGCGACCACGCCGAGCTTGAAGTTTTCGGTGGCGCGGATCAGGCCGCTGCGATAGGCCAGCAGCAGTGCCGCCAGCGTTCCGAAGGTCAGGCTGACCGCCTGCATGACTATGCCTGGGAAGCGCACTTCCATCATCGCCGACAGGCCGCCCAGCAGGAATCCTTCCAGCAGCGCATACAGCGGCGCGGTGTAGGGCGACCAGGTCTTCTTGAAGATGGTGACCAGGGCGACGATGAAACCCCCGATGCCGCCGACCAGCAGCATCGGCATGATGGCGCCGGCGCTTTCCGGCCCGGTGTATTTGCTCCAGGTCCAGCTGGCGCTGGCCAGCAGGATCAGCAGCATCAGGCCGGTCTTGTTGACGGTACCGTTGAGCGTCATGGCATCGGCGCTGCCGGCGACAACACGGCCGCTGCCGATGTCCAGGAAGGTGTTCTGGCCCAAGGCCGGATTGCCGCTACGCATGGGTCGTGCTCCTGAGGGGGTGCTGCGAGTCTATGCCTTGCGTGGCCGCGTTGCAGCTTGCGCGTGTCGCCAGAAATGTTGCAGGACCGCGACTTTGCCGCGGCCCGGCCTGTAAGCGTGCACCAAGGCGCCGTGCACGTAGTCCGCAGCTTCGGCGCAGGCCTCGGGCAGCTCGTGGCCCAGCGCCAGGTTGGCGGCGATCGCCGAGGCCAGGGTGCAGCCGGTGCCGTGTCCCTCCACTTTCAATTTCGCGTGCACGAATTCGTGAAGCTGGCGGCCGTCATCGAGGCGATCAACCATTTCCTTGCCGGGCAAGTGGCCGCCTTTCAACAACACCGCGCGTGCGCCCAGTTCGAGTAGCTCTACCAGCGCTGCCTCGGCTTGCTCGCCATTGGCGATCGCATGTCCCAGTAGCAATTCGGCTTCAGGAATATTGGGCGTAATGACAGTGGCGAGCGGCAGCAGGCGCTCGCGCAAGGCCTTCAGTGCCGCCGGCTGCAGTAGCCGAGCGCCAGAACTGGCCACCATCACTGGATCAATCACGAGGCGCCTGGGCTTGCGCGCTTCCAGCGCATCGGCCACCGCGTGGATAACCCGCGCGTTGGCGAGCATGCCGATCTTCACCGCAGCGATATTGAAGTCGTCGAAGCAGGCATCGAGTTGCGCGCGCAGGAAAGCCAGCGTCGGCACTTGCACCGCCGTGACTGCGCGGGTGTTCTGCGCGGTCAGCGCGGCGATCGCCGACAGCCCATGCAGGCCATGCGCGGCAAAGGTCTTCAGGTCGGCCTGGATGCCCGCGCCACCGCCGGAATCGGATCCGGCGATGGTCAATACGGACAGCGTGCGTGACGAAGCCGCCATCGCGCCTTACAGCACTTCCGAAGCGTAATCGGCCAGGCGCGAACGTTCACCGCGGCGCAGGGTGATGTGCGCGCTGTGGTTCCAGTTCTTGAAGCGGTCCACCGCGTAGGTCAGGCCCGAGGTCGTTTCCGTCAGGTAAGGCGTGTCGATCTGCTCGACATTGCCCATGCAGATAATCTTGGTGCCCGGGCCGGCGCGGGTGATCAGGGTCTTCATCTGCTTGGGCGTGAGGTTCTGCGCTTCGTCCACGATGACCCAGCGGTTGAGGAAGGTGCGCCCGCGCATGAAGTTCATGGCGCGGATCTTGATGCGCGAAGCCAGTAGGTCATTGGTCGCGCCGCGGCCCCAGGCGCCGTGGTCCTCGGTGTGGGTCAGCACTTCCAGGTTGTCGGTCAGCGCGCCCATCCAGGGCGTCATCTTCTCTTCCTCGGTGCCGGGCAGGAAGCCAATGTCTTCGCCCACGCTGACGGTGGCGCGGGTCATGATGATCTCGCGATAGCGCTGCACGTCCATCGTCTGCGCCAGGCCTGCCGCAAGCGCGATCAGCGTCTTGCCCGTGCCGGCGGTGCCGAGCAGGGTGACCAGGTCGATCTCCGGATCCATCAGCGCATTGAAGGCGAAGTTCTGTTCGCGGTTGCGGGCATTGATGCCCCAGACCTGATGTTGCGACGAACGGTAGTCGTCCACAATCTGGAGCACGACGCGATCGCCATCGATTTTGGACACTTTCAACTCGACTTCATCATCGCCCGGGAGATACAGGAACTGGTTGGGGAACCAACCATCCTCCACGACCCGCCGCACCTCATAAAAAGTGCGACCCTTTTCCGTCCACGAGCGCAGGTTCCCTTCGTGGCGCTCCCAGAAATCGCCGGGCAGCTCGGTGGCGCCGGTGAACAGCAGGTTGAAGTCATCGATGGCGCGATCGTTTTCGTAGTCCTCGGCCGGGATATTGCAGATCGAGGCCTTGATGCGCAGGTTGATGTCCTTGGACACCAGCACCACGGGAATGCCCGGGTTGTCCTCCATCAACTGCAATACCGAGCCCAGGATCAGGTTGTCCGGCATGACATTGCCGAAGCGCCTCCCGGTCTCCACGGGTTTCAGCTGGAAATGCAGGCGGCCAACACTGTTCGTATCGCGCAACTGCAGGCCCTGCGGCTGCACCAGGGGAATGCCCTGTTCGATGTTCTTGGTGCCGGCGGCTTCGAGCAGTTCGTTGAGGAAACGACTGACCTGGCGCGCATTGCGACTGGCTTCCGAATGACCCTTCTTGCCGTTGTCGAGCTCCTCCAACACCATCATCGGTATGAAGACATCGTGCTCCTCGAACTTGAACAGCGCGGTCGGGTCGTGCATCAGCACGTTGGTGTCCAGTACGTAGATGCGCTTGCTTCGCGTCATGGAACGGTCCTGTCGGCGGGGAAAGTCGGAAAGTCACCAAGCGCCCAGCGGCGGGCCGCCGTGGCTCGCGGGGCGAGTCGGCGCTGCTGCTGAGGGGGAGGGATGGTCACTGCGGTGGGATCAGAACTTCATCGGATCCATGATGGCATCGAGGTTGAGGTGGTCGCAGAATTCCATGAAGTCGTCGCGCAGCGCGGCGATGTGCATGTTTGCCGGAATTCCGATGGTCACCTGGGCGGTGAACATTTCTGCGCCCGTCTGCATCGCGCGGTAGCGCGAGCTGTGCAGGCTCTCGATGGTGATGCCCTGGCGGTCGAAGAAATCCGCCAGCTGGTAAAGGATGCCGGGCTTGTCGGCGGCGACGACTTCCACGATGTAGGGCAGCAGGTTGGACTGCAGGGCCTTCGGGCCGGTGCGGTACCAGACCAGCTTGAAGCCTTCTTCGCGCTCGAGCCGGGTGAGCATGGCTTCAAGCTTGGCCACCGCATCCCAGGAACCGATGGCCAGGGCCGTCACCGACACGTCGCGCCCTACCGTGGACAGGCGCGCATCCACCATGTTGCAGCCCGACTCGGAGATGCGCCGGGTCACCGCCAGCAGCGGCGACTGGGGATGCGTGGTGTAGGCGCTGATCAGAAGGTGGTTTTCGTTGGTGGCCGGGCGGGCAGGCGTGTCGGTCAATGCAGTGGTCCCTGGAGGGGCGCGTCCGATGTGCCCGATGCGGCCAGCATACTTGCCGCCGCTTTACAGCCGCAAGTAACATTCGGGCTGTCTTTCACCCGGGCACCCGAATGCACCTTTCCGGCAGCATCACCGCGTTGGCAACGCCTTTCGATGGCGCCGGAGAGATCGATTTTGCAGCCTGGCAGCGGCTGCTGGACATGCAGCTGGCGGCGGGCACTTCCGCCCTGGTGGTGGCTGGCTCCACCGGTGAAGCCGCTACCCTTTCCGACGAGGAATACGCCCGGCTAATCCGCTCCGCCGTCGAGCAAGTCGCGGGGCGAGTGCCCGTGCTCGCCGGTACCGGACTCTCGGGCACCGCCAAGACCGTCGCCCAGACCCGCGCCGCGCGCGCCGCCGGCGCCAATTTCGCCCTGGTGGTGACGCCGCCCTACGTGCGCCCGACCCAGGCCGGCTTGCTGGCGCACTATCGCCAGGTCGCGGCCGATGGCGGCTTGCCGGTGGTGCTTTACAACGTACCCGGCCGCACCGGCTGCGATCTTCTGCCCGAAACGGTGGCCGAGCTGGCGCAACTTCCCAACATCGTCGGCCTGAAGGAAGCGCGTGGCGACGAACCGCGCTGGAACGCGCTGTTCGCACTCGGGCTGAAAGATTTCTCCCTGCTTAGCGGCGACGACCCGACCTTCCTGCGCGCCATGCGCGGTGGCGCAGCCGGGGTGATCTCGGTGGCCTCCAACGTCGTCCCGGGCAGCTTCGCCCGCATCTGCAAGGCCCAGGCGCAGGGACTGGGCGACCAGGCCCTGGCCCTGGACGCGCGACTGCAAGCGCTTTATGACTTCCTGGGCTGTGAGCCGAATCCGATTCCGGTGAAGGCCTTGCTGGCAGGGATGGGCATCGGCCACGGCCTGCGCCTGCCCCTGACGGAACTATCGGCCACCCACGCCGGTCAGGCCGGGCAGATGCTGCAACTCTGTCGCGAACTCGAATCCCATCTACAATGAAAGCCTGAACGGTCCGGGCAGCCACCAGGCACCGGCCGCAGACCCAATCCGCAGGAGAAGCAAATGACGTCCCGCTCCCGTTTCACGCGCACGCTGCTGGTCGCCATCGTGGCCCTGACCCTGGCGGGCGCAGGCACTGGTTGCCACTGGCTCCGCGCCAAGACCAGCTACCTGACCAGCAAGGAAACCCAGCCGCTGGAAGTGCCGCCGGGCCTGGACTTGCCGAACACCTCGCAGGCCACCGGCCTGCCGACCGTGAACACGGCGTCCGGCATCGTCGCCGGCAGCGGCACCGATCTGCAGGTTGCGGGCAGCGCCGCCGAGGTTTATCCGAAAGTGGGCAGCGCCCTGGAGTCGATCGAAGGCGTGAAGGTCAATGGCCGCGCCGAAGCGCTGGGCAGCTACGACGTCAGCTACCAGGGCGAGGACTTCCTGGTCCGCGTGCAGGACAGCAATGGCGGCAGCCGCCTGATGGCGCTGAGCGCCGATGGCCGCATCCTCACCAGCGGCGCCGCAGCCGCGCTGATGCAGGCCATCAAGGCCAAGCTCTGATCCCTTGCCTGATTCGGCGCCCGCATCGCGGGCGCCCTTCGCGCTGCGCTGTCAGCGCTTGAGTTCGGAAAGTTTGCCGGGCTTGCCGTCCCAATCGGCGGCATCGGCGGGCGCGTCAATGCGCACGGTAATCACCGGCCACTGCTTGGACAGTTCGGCATTCAGGGCGATGAAGTTTTCCTGGCCGGCCGGGACATCGTCCTCGGGATAGATGGCCTTGGCCGGGCATTCCGGCTCGCACAAGGTGCAGTCAATGCACTCGTCCGGGTCGATCACCAGGAAGTTCGGGCCTTCGTGGAAGCAGTCAACCGGGCAGACTTCAACGCAGTCGGTGTATTTGCAGCGGATGCAGTTCTCGACGACGACGAAAGGCATAGAACATCCGGCCGATGAAGAAAGTGGCGCTCCCTAGGGGACTCGAACCCCTGTTCCAGCCTTGAGAGGGCCGTGTCCTAGGCCACTAGACGAAGGGAGCGCATGGATTGCACCGTGGGCGCAGGCTAGTATAGCGGCTTCACCAACGGCCGCCTAGCATCGCCGGCGACCCACCCGGCGGCAGGGACGCCGGCCACGAGAGACCATGACGGAAATCCGCACCGAAACCCCGACCTCGCCCCGCATCGTCCCGCGGGAAGGCCACGGCATCTCCCGCAAGGACATCAGCCCGAACGCGTTGCGCGTCCTCTACCGGCTGCGTGAAGGCGGTTTTGCCGCCTATCTGGTCGGCGGCGCCGTCCGCGACCTGCTGATCGGCGGCCACCCCAAGGACTTCGACGTCGCCACCGACGCCACGCCCGAACAGGTGAAGGCGCTGTTTCGCAACTGCCGGTTGATCGGTCGGCGTTTCCGACTGGCGCATGTGATCTACGGCCGGGAGATCATCGAGGTCGCCACCTTCCGCGCCAATGAAGACGACGGCAGCGGTTCGCGCGAGATGGCCGATGAAGGCCGCATCCATCGCGACAATGTCTACGGCACCATCGAAGACGATGCGGTGCGCCGCGACTTCACGGCGAACGCGCTGTACTACGCGATCGAGGATTTCTCGGTGCGCGACTACGTGGGTGGCTTCGAAGACGTGCAGGCGCGCATGCTGCGCCTGATCGGCGATCCGGAAGCGCGCTATCGCGAAGACCCGGTGCGCATGCTGCGGGCCATCCGTTTGTCGGCGAAGCTCGATTTCTCGATTGACCCGGCGGCGGCGGAACCGATTCCGCGCCTGTCGGTGCTGCTGTCCGGCGCCGCGCCGGCACGCCTGTTCGATGAATGCCTGAAGATGTTCATGGTCGGCCATGCCGAAAGCAGCTTCCTGGCCCTGGAGCGCCACGGCCTGTTGCCGGCGCTGTTTGGCGAAACCGCCAAGGCGCTCGAGACCAATCGCAGTGGCGCCCTGCGTGCCACGCTCATCGGGGCCCTGCGCAATACCGATGCCCGCGTGCGCGCCGACAAGCCGGTCACGCCGGCCTTCCTTTTTGCCGCCTTGCTGTGGCCCGCGTATTGCCGCGAACTGGCGGTGCTGCAGAAGGCCGGCGTCGAACCGCTGGCGGCGCAGCAACGCGCGGCCGACCGCGTCACCCTGCACCAGGCCGAACGCATCGCGCTGCCGCGCCGCTTTTCGCTGCCGATGCAGGAAATCTGGTTGCTGCAGCCGCGCTTTGCCCAGCGCCAACGCAAGCGCGTGTTGCGACTGCTCTCGCACCCGCGCTTCCGCGCCGCGTTCGACTTCCTGGAATTGCGCGCCAGCGGCGCGCCCGAGGTCGCCGAGGATCTGGCATTCTGGCGCGAGGCCCAGGCGCAATCGCCCGAGCACCTGGCCGCCAACCTCGATCCCCACCGCGGCGGTGGCCATGACGAAACCTCCGAAGCCGCGCCGCGCAAGCGCCGTCGCCGCCGTCGCCCGGCCAGCGGACCCGCGGCGAGCGCGCAGCCCACCGGA
The DNA here is from genome assembly GCA_966096795.1 of uncultured Gammaproteobacteria bacterium. Classification (GTDB taxonomy): domain Bacteria; phylum Pseudomonadota; class Gammaproteobacteria; order Xanthomonadales; family Xanthomonadaceae; genus Arenimonas. The sequence continues at coordinate 34,146 of CBHTVR010000008.1, read as the reverse complement.
GTGTCGGACTGATGCCCGGCGCCGTCCGCGCCTTCGTGGGCCTGGGTGGCAACCTTGGCGAGGTCCGGACCACGCTGACCGAAGCCATCTGGGCCTTGGAAAGCCTGCCGCAATCGAGCCTGCGCGCGCAGTCCAGCCTTTACCGCTCGCCACCCTGGGGGCGCAGCGACCAGCCCGACTTCCTGAACGCCGTAGTCGAGCTGCAGACGCGCCTTGCCGCTTCGGAACTGCTCGAGCGTTTGCTGGAGATCGAGCAGCAGTTCGGCCGCGTGCGCAATCCGGCCGATCGCTGGGGCCCGCGCAAGCTCGATCTCGACCTGCTTGCCTACGGCGACCAGCAGATCAACGAACCCGGCCTGCATATTCCGCATCCGCGCCTGCAAGAGCGCGCCTTCGTGCTGCTACCCTTGGCCGAGATTGCGCCGACGCTGCAGTTGCCCGGGCTCGAGCGGGTGGATGCGATGCTGGCGCGCGTGGATAGCAGCGGCATCCGCGTCCTGGAATGAGTTTCGCGAGGTAAGCCCCATGTACGCCGATTCCAGCAAGCCCAGCGCCCGCGCTGCCATCACCGTTCCCGGCCTGCGCCAGATGAAGGCCGAAGGTCGGCGCATCGTTGCGCTGACCGCCTACGACGCCAGCTTCGCGCGTACCCTCGATGCCTGCGGCGTGGACTTCGTGCTGGTGGGCGATTCGCTGGGCATGGTCGTGCAAGGGCAGGCGAGCACCTTGCCGGTGACGGTGTCCGACATCGTCTATCACAGCGCCTGCGTGGCACGCGGCCTGCGCTCGGCCCTGCTGGTGGCGGACATGCCCTTCCAGTCCTGTGCCACGCCCGTGCGTGCGCTCGATGCCGCCACGCCGATGTTGGCAGAAGGCGGCGCCAGCATGGTCAAGATCGAAGGCGCCGGTCCGATGCTCGAAGCCATTTCCTTTTTGACCGAGCGCGAAATTCCGGTCTGCGCGCACCTGGGGCTCACACCGCAATCGGTGCTGCGCCTGGGTGGCTACAAAGTGCAAGGGCGCGAACAGGCAGCCGCCGAACGCCTGCTCGCCGATGCGCACGCGGTGGAAGCCGCCGGCGCCGAGGCGCTGGTGCTCGAATGCGTGCCGAGCGCATTGGCGGCACGCGTCACCGCCGAAATTTCCATTCCCACCATTGGCATCGGCGCGGGGCCCGCCTGCGATGGCCAGATCCTGGTCCTGCACGACATGCTGGGCATCAACTCCGGCCACCGCCGCCCGCGCTTCGTGAAGAATTTCCTGGCCGAGGGCGGATCGATCGAAGGCGCCATCAAGGCCTACGCTGCCGCCGTGCGCGACGGCAGTTTTCCCGCCCCCGAACACGGATACGAGTGATGCAGACTTTTTCCACCGTTGCGGCGCTGCGCGAACAAGTCGGGCAATGGCGCCGCGATGGCCTGCGCATCGGTTTCGTGCCGACCATGGGCAACTTGCACGCCGGCCATTACGCGCTGGTGGAACTCGCGCGCGAACACAGCGATCGCGTGGTCTCGAGCATCTTCGTCAACCCGACCCAGTTCGGGCCGAACGAGGACTACGGCCGCTACCCGCGTACGCCCGACGCCGACCTCGCCGGTCTGTCCGCGCACGGTTGCGATGCCGCCTTCCTGCCTTCGGTGGAGGAGATGTATCCCTTCGGCACCATCGGCTGCGTGCAGATGCATGTGCCCGGCATTACCGACATTCTTGACGGCCTGCACCGGCCCGGCCATTTCAATGGCGTGGCGCAGGTCGTGGCGCGCCTGTTCAACATGGTGCAGCCGGACGCCGCCGTGTTCGGGCGCAAGGATTACCAGCAACTGCAGGTCATCCGCTACATGACCACCGAGATGAGCTTTCCCATCGATATCGTGCCGGCGCCGACCTTGCGCGAGGCTGATGGACTGGCGATGAGTTCGCGCAACCAGTACCTGCAAGGCGACGAGCGCCAGACCGCCACCACCATCCACCGCTGCCTGCGGCAGATGCGTGAACAAGCCGGACAGGGCCGGGCGATTACCGAGATTGAGGACGCCGCCGCGGCCATGCTGGTCGCCGCGGGCTTCGCGGTGGACTACGCCGAGATCCGGCGCAGCGACCTCGGTCGCGCCAAGTCGCCAGGCGAGGCCGGCCTGTTGGCCCTGATTGCGGCGCGCCTGGGCCGTACCCGGTTGATCGACAACCTCGAGTTCGACGCCGCCTGAATCCAGCACGCGCGCCGCGCTAGAATCGCCAAAACCTCACGGGACTAGGCAATGCGCGTTGAAGCAGACTGGATGGGCCTGAGCGAACAGGCGGCGCGCATGATCGACCAGCCGCTGCGCGAGATTATCGCTGCCGACCCGGCGCGCACCTCCGATTTTTCCCTGCGCGTGGGTCCTCTGTACGCGAACTTCTCGCGCCAGCGCCTGGATCGTGCCGCACTCGCCAGCCTGTTCGCGATGGCGCGCAAGGCACGCCTGCCCGAAGCCATCCGCGCCATGTTCGACGGCGCCATCGTCAATTCCTCCGAGCAGCGGCCGGCTTTGCACACCGCGCTGCGCAGTGGCCTGGGCAGCGGCCCCACCGTGGCATCCGCGCGTTCCCAGGTCGCCGCCGCGCTTGAAGCGATGGCCGGCATTTGCGAACAGTTGCGACGTTCGCAGGTGACCGATGTGGTGAACGTTGGCATCGGCGGCTCGGATCTCGGGCCGCGGCTGGCGGTGGAGGCGCTGCAGGATTTCAGCGATGGCCGTTTCCGCATCCACTTCCTCAACAATGCCGACGCCGGTGCCACCCACGCGCTGATGCAGCGCCTGGACCCGGCGCGCACGGCGGTAGTGTTGGTCTCCAAGAGTTTCGGCACGCAGGAAACCCTGCTCAACGCCGACCTGCTGCGCCCCTGGTTGAATGACGATTCGCGCCTGTTCGCGGTGAGTGCGAATGTCGGCAAGGCCGCGGCCATCGGCATTCCGCCTGAGCGCATCCTGCCGATGTGGGATTGGGTGGGCGGGCGCTATTCGCTGTGGTCGGCGGTGGGGCTGGTGCTGGCGCTGTCGGTGGGCATGGAAAATTTCCGCCGCCTTCTCGACGGTGCCGCGCGGATGGACGCGCATGTGCTGGAACAGCCGCCGGAATCGAACCTGGCGATCTGGCATGCGCTCACCACGATCTGGAATCGCAATGGCCTGGGCCTGGACACCCACGCCGTGCTGCCCTACGACGATCGCCTCGCGCTGCTGCCTTCCTACCTGCAGCAGCTGGTGATGGAAAGTCTCGGCAAATCGGTGCGTCCGGACGGGCAGCCCGTTGCCGTGGCCACGGTGCCCGTGATCTGGGGCGGACCCGGCACCAGCAGCCAGCACAGTTTCTTCCAGGCGCTGCACCAGGGCTGCGATACGGTGCCGGCCGATTTCATCGGCGTGGCGCGGCCGGCGCATCCGCACCGCGCCAGCCACGACGCGCTGCTTTCGCACTTGCTCGCGCAGGGCGAGGCCATGGCCAATGGCGCGGCGCATGCCGACGCCCAGAAGGCCTATCCCGGCAACCGTCCTTCCACCTTCCTGTTGCTGGACGAACTCACGCCCGAAAGCCTGGGCGCCCTGGTCGCGATGTACGAGCACAGCGTGTACGCGCAGTCGGTACTCTGGGGCATCAATGCCTTCGACCAGTGGGGCGTGGAATTGGGCAAGCAGATTGCCGGATCGTTGTTGCCGGCCGTCGCGGCGCGAGGCGCGAATCTGCCCACGCCCGTCGATCCGGTTACTGCGGCCCTGCTGGTGGAGATCCGCTCGCGTCGGTGATCGCTGCAGCCTGCTGGCGCTGCAAGGCCCAGGCCACGTGTTCGCGCACGATCTCTGACTCGTCGTTCGCGCGTGCCTGCAGGGCGACGACGATGTCGGCCCGCGCCGGCGCATTGCCCAGGGCCACGGCGATGTTGCGCAGCCAGCTTTCATAGCCGCTGCGCCGGATCGCCGAGCCTTCGGTGCGGGAAAGAAATTCCTGCTCCGTCCACGCGAACAGCTCCAACAGGCCCGCCTGGTCCAGGTTGTGGCGCGGCTTGAAATCAGGCTCGCCGTGTGGCCGAGCGAACTTGTTCCAGGGGCAGACCAACTGGCAGTCGTCGCAGCCGAAGATGCGGTTGCCCATCGGCGTGCGCAATTCTTCCGGAATCGAACCCTTAAGTTCGATCGTCAGGTAGCTGATGCAGCGGCGCGCATCAATGCGGTTGGGCGCGACGATGGCCTGGGTAGGGCAAATATCAATGCAGCGCGTGCAGGTACCGCAGTGGGCGCTGGCGGCTTCGTCCAGGAGCAGGGGCAGGTCGGTGTAGATCTCGCCGAGGAAAAACCAGCTGCCGGCATCGCGGTTGATCACGCAGGCGTTCTTGCCGATCCAGCCCAGGCCGGCGTTGCGCGCCAGCGCGCGTTCGAGCACGGGCGCGGAATCGACGAAGACGCGGTAGCCCACGGCGCCCACTGCCGCTTCGATACGGTCGGCCAGCGCCTGCAGGCGCGCGCGCATCAGCTTGTGGTAGTCGCGACCGAGCGCATAGCGCGCCACATAGGCGCGCTCGCCATCGCGCAAGGTGGACCACGCCAGTTCGTCGCGACCGTCGCCATAGTCCATGCGCACCGAGATCACCCGCAGCGTGCCCGGCAACAATTCGTCCGGGCGCGAGCGCTTGTCGCCGTGGCGCGCCATGTACTCCATGCGCCCGTGCTGGCCTTGCGCCAGCCAATCGCGCAGGTGCGCTTCGTCCTGCGCCAGGTCAATGCCAGCCACGCCGGTTTGCTGGAATCCGAGTTCGGCGCTCCAGCGCTTGATGTCATCGGCCAATGCGCGCAGATCCTGCATCGGCCAAGTATAGTTAGGCGATGGAAGCGCCGCTGCCCCTGCATACCGCCGAACAGGCCCGGGCCATGGACGCGGCTGCCATCGAGCTGCTGGGATTGAGCGGCTACGAGTTGATGGGCCGTGCCGGCGCTGCCGCCTGGGCGCAGCTGCGTCGGAAATGGCCGAAGGCGCAGCGCATCGGCGTGGCCTGCGGTCCGGGCAACAACGGTGGCGACGGTTTTGTGCTGGCGCGCCTGGCGCTGGCCGCCGGCTGCCAGGTCCAGGTGGTGATGACGCCCGAAGGCAATCCGCGTGGCGAAGACGCACGCCGCGCCTGGACCGACTGGCGCGAGGCGGGTGGGCTGAGCCGCGTGTTCGACGGCCAGTTGCCGGAAGTGGACTTGTGGGTGGACGCCCTGTTTGGCACCGGCCTGGCGCGACCTACGGCAGGCATCACCCAATCGATCATCGAGCGCATCAACGCCACGCGTTTGCCGGTGTTCGCGCTGGACGTTCCATCCGGACTGGACTGCGACCGCGGCCACGCGCTGCGCGCTTGCATCCAGGCGCAGGCCACCTTGAGTTTCATCGCCGCCAAGCAAGGCCTGTATACAGGTGAAGGCTGTGACGCCAGCGGCGAGGTCGAACTCGACACCCTTGGCGTGCCGGACGATCTGCTGAAAGAATTTGCGCCCAGCGCCTTGCTGTATCGCCCGAGGGACCTGGCCGCCGGACTGCGTCCGCGCCACGCCAATGCCCACAAGGGCGAGCACGGGCATGTGCTCTGCGTGGGCGGAGAAATGGGCATGGGCGGCGCGGTGCGTTTGTGCGCCGAAGCGGCGCTGCGCGCGGGTGCCGGCCTGGCGAGCGTGGCGACCCGAAGCGAAGGCGTGGCGGCACTGGTCGCGGCGCGTCCCGAAGCCATGACCCATGCCGTGGAAGATGCCGATGCCCTGCTGGTGTTGGTGCGGCGCGCGGATGTGCTCGCCGTGGGCCCCGGTCTTGGCCGCGGTGATTGGGGCAGCGCGCTGTTCGAAGCGGCGTTGTCCTCGGGCAAGCCTTTGATCCTGGATGCAGATGGGCTGGTGTTGTTGTCGGAGAAGCCGCGGCCCTTGCCGCAGGCCATCCTGACGCCGCATCCGGGCGAGGCTGCGCGCCTGCTTGGCTGCAGCAACCAGGACGTGCAAGCCGATCGCTTTGCTGCCGTGCACCGACTGGTGGAGAAATTCCAGTGCGTGGTGGTGCTCAAGGGCGCGGGAACCCTGGTGGCGGCGCCAGGCGAAACCACCGCCGTCATCGGCGCCGGCAATCCCGGCATGGCCACCGGCGGCATGGGCGATGTGCTGACCGGCGTGATTGCGGCCTTGCACGCGCAGAAACTGTCGGCGTTTCGCGCGGCCGTATTCGGCGCGCTGCTGCATGGCGCGGCGGGCGATGCTGCCGCGCGCGTGGATGGCGAACGCGGCTTGCTGCCCTCGGATCTGTTCGGGCCCCTGCGCCGCTTGGCCAATCCGGAATGATTCAAGCGTTGTATCTAGCCGATCCCGCAGCCACGGATGCATTGGCGCTGCGCATGGCGCACACCCTGCCGCAACGCGCCGTGGTATTTCTTCGCGGTGAGTTGGGCGCTGGAAAATCTTCGCTGGCGCGCGCGCTGTTGCGAAGCTTGGGTGTACAAGGTGCGATCAAGAGCCCGACCTACACCTTGATCGAGCGCTACGCGCTGGCCGATGGCGATGCCGCGCACCTGGATCTGTATCGCATTGCGCAGGCGGGTGAGTTGGAGTTCCTCGGATTGCAGGATCTTGCGCCGGACCTGCGGCTCTGGCTGGTCGAATGGCCCGAGCGCGGGGACGGGGCCTTGCCGGCCCCGGATCTGGTCGTCGAATTGAAGGTGGAAGGCGAGGGCCGCCGGGCGCGCTTGGACGCCGTCAGCCCGGTCGGTCGGGCCTGGCTGGAGACCCTGGTGGAGCAGGGTTTGGAGCGACCTTCTTAGGTTGATCCGAGGAAAGTGGCCCAGGTGACGGATTTCAAAGGGAAAACCCTTGCATTTGTGAAAATCCGGTGATTCAATCCCGGCATGCGCCCGATTCCCGCCCGTTTCTGCCTGGCAATGCTGCTGGCTTCGGCCACCGGCCAGGCTTGGGCGGGCGAATTGAGGGCCATCCGCCTGCTGGAAGACGATGCCGGCACCCGGATCGAACTGTCGCTGCAGGGAAGCGCCGACTACAAGTATTTCAGCCTGCATGGCCCCGAACGCCTGGTGCTGGACCTGCCCGGCGGTCGCCTGGCCCCGGATTTCCGCCTGCCCGCAGCCAACGGCGCCGTCGCCCACGTGCGCACCGGCCAGCCGACCCCCGGCACTCTCCGGGTGGTCTTTGAACTGGGCAAGCCGCTGCCAACCGAGGCGCGGGTCGAGCGCGATGGTGATGCGTCCCGCCTGGTGATGGAGCTGGGCGGCGCGCGCGCGGCCCCGATGCTGTCGTCCCCGGCGCCGGCCCCGAATCGTGACCTTCGTGAAAAGCCGGAATCCGTACCTTCGCAGGCTTTCGCCCTGGACGAGGCGCCCGCCCCGGTGAAGACGGCCGCATCGCCGCTGCCTGTGCCGGTGGAAGTTCGTCCCGAACCGGTTCAGATCGCGCCGATGCCCGCGCCCGTGGTGCAGGAGCTCCCGCCGCGGGCCGAGGTGGCGGCCAACGCGCCCCGTCCGGCCAGCCGCACAGCGGCCAAGACCATGCAGGACGTGGTCGGTCCCGGTCAGCGCAAGCTGGTGGTCGCCATTGATGCCGGCCATGGCGGCAAGGATCCCGGCGCGCACGGCCCGACGGGCGTGCGCGAAAAGAACGTGACCCTGGAAGTCGCGCGCGAACTCGCCCGCCAGATCAACGCCGACCCGGGCATGCGCGCGGTGCTCATCCGCGACGGCGACAGCTTCGTGCCGCTGCAGCAGCGCTACATGCGCGCGCGTTCGGCCCAGGCCGACCTGTTCATCTCGATCCATGCCGATGCCTCGCCGAACCACACGGCCAGCGGCGCCTCGGTGTTCGTGTTGTCCACGCGCGGCGCATCCTCGCAGGCGGCGCGCTGGCTGGCCGACCAGGAAAACGCCGCCGACCTCGTCGGCGGCGTTTCCCTGGACGAGAAGGACCACAATCTCGCCGCGGTGCTGCTCGATCTTTCCCAGAGCGCGACGATGCGCGCGTCCGACGATGTCGCCGGCCAGGTGCTGGGCGCGCTGAAGAATGTCGGCAAGGCGCACAAGCCGCAGGTCGAACGCGCCAATTTCGTGGTGCTGCGCTCGCCCGACGTGCCTTCGATGCTGGTGGAGACGGGTTTCATCACCAATCCTGACGAAGAGCGGCGCCTGAATGACTCCGGCTATCGCAACCGCCTAGCCGGCGCGATTACCGACGGCGTGCGCCGTTACTTCAGCGACCAGCCGCCGCCGGGCAGCTATTTCGCCAGCCTGCCCGAAGACCAGCGCCCGAGCAGCCGCCTGCATGTGGTGGCGCGTGGCGAAACCCTGAGCCTGATCGCCGCCCGCCACGGCGTGGGCGTGGACAGCATCCGCGAGGCCAATCGCCGCAATGGCGATACCGTCAAGGTGGGCGAGTCGCTGATGATCCCGCTGATGGCCGCCACGCCGAAGTAAGCCAGCCCCGCTGTTATCATCGGTGCTGGTTTTCGCGCCGACTGCCGTGCCCCCGATCCGCCTTCTCCCCGACACCCTGGTCAACCAGATCGCCGCCGGCGAGGTGGTCGAGCGGCCGTCGTCCGTGGTCAAGGAACTGGTCGAGAACGCGCTCGATGCCGGCGCCCGCCGCGTGGACGTGGAGCTGGAGGAGGGCGGCATGCGCCTGATCCGGATCCGCGACGACGGCAGCGGCATGGCGCCGGAGGAACTCTCGCTCGCCGTGGCGCGCCATGCCACCAGCAAGATCGCATCGCTCGATGATCTCGAGCAGGTCGCAACGCTCGGCTTTCGCGGTGAGGCCTTGCCTTCGATCGCCTCGGTCAGCCGTTTCGCCATCATTTCGCGCACGGCGGCGCAGGAACACGGCAGCCGCCTGGAGATCGAAGGCGGCAAGGCCGCGCCGCTGCGGCCACAGGCGCATCCGGTCGGCACCAGCATCGAAGTGCGCGACCTGTTCTTCAACGTGCCGGCGCGGCGCAAATTCCTGCGCGCCGAACGCACCGAACTGGGCCATGTCGAGGAGTGGTTGCGCTCGCTGGCGCTGGCGCGCCCCGAACTCGACCTGCGCCTGAGCCACAACGGAAAATCCAGTCGCCAGTATCGCCCCCTGGACGCCGAGGCCGATGCCCTGGCGCGCGTGGCCGAGGCCCTGGGCGAAGAGTTCACCCGCCATTGCCTGCGCATTGACGACAGCGCCGCCGGCTTGCGCTTGCACGGCTGGGTCGGTTTGCCGACTGCTTCGCGTTCCAGCGCCGACCAGCAATATTTCTACGTCAATGGTCGCTCGGTACGCGATCGCACCGTGGCCCACGCCGTGCGCCAGGCTTACGCCGACGTGCTATTCCACGGCCGCCATCCGGCCTTCGTGCTGTTCCTGGAAATCGATCCGCGGCGCGTGGACGTGAATGTGCATCCGGCCAAGCACGAAGTGCGTTTTCGCGATGGCCGGCTGGTGCACGATTTTGTCTATCGCACACTGCACCAAGCCTTGGCGGGCACGCGCGCCGGTGCCGGTGCCGCGCATGTCGCAAGCCTGCCCGCGGTAACCACGCAAGGCTGGGCTGCGCCGCAGGAATCACTGAGCCTGCCCGTGCGCGAAACGATGGCGGCCTACTCGATGCTGTACGGCGAGCCTGCTGCAGGCGCCGAAGCCTTCGCGCCGCAACGCCTGCCCGAATCCGACGACCGCCAGGCGCCGCCCCTGGGTTTCGCCCTCGCGCAGTTGCACGGCGTGTTCATCCTCGCTGAAAACGCCGAAGGCCTGGTGCTGGTGGACATGCACGCCGCGCACGAGCGCATCACCTACGAGCGATTGAAGGAAGCCCAGGACGGCGGCGGCATCCGCTCGCAGGCCCTGCTGGTGCCCGTTACCCTTGCGGTGGCCGAGCGCGAAGCCGACCTCGCCGAGCAGCAGGCCGCGGCGCTGGCCGCGCTCGGCTTCGAGCTGCGCCGCGCCGGTCCGCAGTCCCTGAGCGTGCGCGCCGTGCCGGCCTTGCTGGCCGATGAAGACGCCCGCAGCCTGGTGCTGGATGTGCTGGACGATCTGCGCGAGCATGGCGACAGCAAGGTGCTCGAGCAGGCGCGCAACGAGCTGTTGTCCACGCTGGCCTGCCACACCTCGGTGCGCGCGAACCGGAAACTGGGCATCGCCGAAATGAATGCCTTGCTGCGCGACATGGAAGCCACCGAGCGTTCCGGCCAGTGCAACCATGGCCGCCCAACCTGGGTGCAGTTGAGCAAGGCCGAGCTGGACCGACTGTTTTTGCGAGGACGCTGAAGGCGATGAACAAGACCCTGCTGGCCACGATATCCGCCTTGCTCATCCTGGTGCTGGGTGCCTGCAGCAAGCCGGCCCAGACCACCGCCGAAAGCGCGGCTGAAAAAGCGCGCAAGGCCGCCTATCAGAAAGAAATCCTCGACTGGCGCGCCGATCGCCTCAGCAAGCTGGTCGCGCCGGAGGGCTGGCTGTCGCTGGTCGGCCTGCACTTCCTGGAACAGGGCAACACGCGCGTCGGTTCTGCCGCCGACAATGGCACGCGCCTGGATGTCGGTCCGCCGCACCTGGGTATCATCCGGCTCGACCACAGCGGCGCCCTGAGCTTCGACGCCGACCCCGAGTCCGGCGCCACCGTGGACGGCCAACCCGATGCCGGCCCCATGCCGCTGGTTTCCGACGTTGACGCGGGCGAGGCAGGCCCGACGGTGGTGGGCTTCAACAAGGGCGACGCCAGTTTCGTGGTCATCAAGCGTGGCGGCCGCTATGCGCTGCGGGTGCGTGATGCCCTGGCACCGGCGCGCACCAGCTTCCCGGGCCTGGCTTATTTCGACATCGATCCGTCCATGCGTTTCCAGGCGAAGTTCACGCCGCACCCGCCCGGCACCAAGATCGACATCATGAATATCCTCAGCATGGTTGAGCCGATGGACAACCCCGGCACGGTGACCTTCAGCCACGACGGCAAGGACTACACGCTCGAGGCGGTGGATGAAGGCGACCACGAGCTGTTCCTGGTCTTCGCCGATCGCACCAGCGGCCACGAGACCTACTCGGCAGCGCGCTACTTGTACGCCCACTATCCCGACAGCAATGGCATGACGGTCGTGGACTTCAACAAGGCCTACAACCCGCCTTGCGCCTTCACCGCCTTCGCGACCTGCCCGCTGCCGCCCATCGCCAATCGCCTGGACCTGGCGATCCGCGCTGGCGAACTCAAGCCCTTGAAGAACCCACAGGTGAAACTGCATTGAAGCGATGGATTTTACGATCGGGTTTGTGCCTGCTCCTGCTTTCGGCCTGCGCGCAGGCCGAGGCGCCGGGCGATCGCCGCGCGCTGTTGTGGCGGGTCAGCGATGCCGACAATTCGCTGTACCTGCTCGGTTCCTTCCACGCGCTCAAGCCTGAGGACTATCCGTTGCCGGCCGCCGTGGAATCGGCGTTCGCCGAATCGGAAGCCCTGGCATTCGAAGTGCCGCCGGCGGAAATGGAGTCGCCCGATCTGGCCAAGCAAATGATGGCCGCAGGCATCCTGCCGGAGGGCAAGACACTGCAATCCATGCTCAGCGCCAAGACCTGGCACCGACTCGACGTTTACTGCGTCAAGAACGGTCTGCAGGTACAGAATTTCCAGCGCTTTTCGCCCTGGTTCGTATCGCTGATGTTGTCGCTTCGGGAAATGCAGCGCTTGGGCTTCGACCCGAAGCTGGGCCTGGACCGCAACCTGATGGCGCGGGCATCCAGCTCGAACAAACCAACCTCCGGCCTGGAAACGGCAGCGGACCAGATCGGCGTGCTCTCGGGCATGGCACTGCCCACGCAATTGCAGTTGCTCGATGAGGCCCTGGACGAGGCCGAAAATCCCGACGGCAACATGGACAGCCTGCACCAGGATTGGCGCCGCGGCGATGCCAAGGCGATCGAGTCGGCGATGGTGCTGCAGTTGCGCGACAAGTACCGGCTGCTGTACCAGCGCATCAATGTCGATCGCAATCGCGCCTGGATGCCCAAGCTCGTGGCCATGCTCGACCGGCACAAGCGCGACGACGTGATGATCGTCGTCGGCAGCCTGCATCTGGTCGGGCCGGACGGCCTGATCGAGCAACTGCGCGCCAAGGGTTATACGGTGCAACGCCTGTAACTTCGCGCCGGTCTCAGGCGAAGGCGAGCTCCGCGGGCGGCGCCACCAGGTCAATGCAATCGACCGGGCAGGGCGGAATACACAGCTCGCAGCCGGTGCACAGGTCGGCAAGCACGGTGTGCATGCGCTTGGATGCGCCGACGATGGCGTCCACCGGGCAGGCCTGGATGCATTTGGTGCAGCCGATGCATTCGGCTTCGCGAATCAGCGCGATGCGGAAGGGCTTTTCGACGCCATTGTCCGGGTTCAGCGGCTTGGCATCGCGGCCCAGCAACACGGCCAGCGCGCGCACGCCTGCTTCACCGCCAGGTGGGCATTGGTTGATGTCGGCCTCGCCCGCGGCGATGGACTTCGCGTACGGCATGCAGCCGGCGTAGCCGCATTGGCCGCACTGGGTCTGCGGCAGCAGCGCGTCGATCCGCTGTGCGAGATCGTCGCGGTTCGCCACGCGCTTACTTGACCGGCATGCCGGGCGCGGCGCCCGCGTCCACGTCCAGCAGGAACAGGCCGCTGTCATCGCCGGCGGACAGGATCATGCCTTCGGACACGCCGAAGCGCATCTTGCGCGGCGCCAGGTTGGCGATGAACACCACCTTGCGGCCGACCAGCTTTTCCGGCTCGCCATAGCTGGCGCGGATGCCGGAAAAAATCTGGCGCTCGCCCAGTTCACCGGCATCGAGTTTGAAGCGCAGCAACTTGTCCGAGCCTTCCACGAAGCCACACTCGAGCACCGTGCCGATGCGCAGGTCGAGCCTGGCGAAGTCGTCGATGCTGATGTGTTTGGAATCGGCCGCCGCTTCCGCGGACTTGGCTGGCGCCGGGGCGGGGGCTGCCGCGGGCTTGGCGGCCGGCGCGGCAACGGTGGCGCTGGGCTGCAAGCTGTCCTTGGAGGCTTCAATCATGGCTTCGATCTGCTTGGGGTCAATGCGGGTGAGCAGGGGCTCGTAGGTCTTGATGCGACGGGCAAGAAGCGGCGCGGCGAGATCGTCCCAGTCGCCGACGGGCGCATCCAGGAAGGCTTCGGCGCGAACGCAGATGCCCGGCAACACCGGCTTCAGGCAGGCGGCCAGCACGCGGAAAAGATTAAGGCCCTGCGTGCACACCGCCTGCAATTCGGCATCGGCGCCGTCCTGCTTGGCGATGACCCAGGGCTTGCGGTCGTCAATGTATCGGTTGGCTTCATCGGCCAGCGCCATCACCTGGCGGATCGCCTGGTTGAATTCGCCGGCAGCGAAACTCTCGCGCACTTCGCGGGCGCCAGCGGCAAAGTGCGTGTACGTCGCCGCTTCCGGCAGGTTCACCGCCAGCTGGCCGTCGAAGCGCTTGCTGATGAAGCCGGCGCAGCGGCTGGCGATGTTCACGAACTTGCCGACCAGGTCCGAGTTCACGCGCGCGGCGTAGTCGTCCAGGTTCAAGTCGAGGTCGTCCACGCCGGCGCCGGACTTGGCGGCGAAGTAGTAGCGCAGGGTTTCCGGATTCAGGCCGGCATCGAGGAAGGTGCGGGCCATGATGAAAGTGCCGCGCGACTTGCTCATCTTGGCGCCGTTCACCGTCAGGTAGCCATTGACGTGCAGCTGCGTCGGAGCGCGAAAACCAGCGCCATGCAGCATCGCCGGCCAGAACAGGCCATGGAAATTGATGATGTCCTTGCCGAGGAAATGGTGCATCTCGGTGGCGTTCGGCTCGGCATGCAGGAAGGAGTCGAACTCGACGCCCGACTTCTCGCAATAGGCCTTGAAGCTGGCCAGGTAGCCGATCGGCGCGTCCAGCCAGACATAGAAGAACTTGCCCGGCGCGTCGGGAATCGGAAAGCCGAAGTAGGGCGCGTCGCGGGAAATATCCCAATCACGCAGGCCGCCCTCCAGCCACTCGTTGAGCTTGGCCTTCACCGAAGGATGCGCCACCTCGCCGGACATCCAGTCGCGCAGGAAGCCTTCGAACTTGCCCAGTTCGAAGAAGTAGTGCTCGGAATCGCGCAGCTCGGGCGTGGCGCCGGACACCACCGACTTCGGGTTCTTCAAATCGGTGGGTGAATAGGCCTTGCCGCAGACCTCGCAGTTGTCGCCGTATTGGTCCGGGCTGCCGCAGTTCGGGCATTCGCCCTTGATGTAGCGGTCGGGCAGGAACATCTGCTTGAGCGGGTCGAACAGCTGCGAAATGGAACGCCGGGCGATGACTTTGTCGCCGTGCGTGCCATCGCGCAGGCGCGTGTAGATCAGCGTCGCCAGCTCGCGGTTTTCTTCCGAGTGGGTCGAGTGGTAGTGGTCGAAGGCCACGCCGAACTCTGCGAAGTCGCGCTCGTGCCCGACCTGGATGGCGCGGATGAAATCCTCGGGCGAGGCACCGGCCTTCTCGGCCGCCAGCATGATCGGCGTGCCGTGGGCGTCGTCGGCGCAGACAAAATGCACGGTGCCGCCGGACATGCGCCGGGCGCGGACCCAGATGTCGGCCTGGATATAGCCCACCAGGTGGCCCAGGTGCAGGGGGCCGTTGGCGTAGGGCAGGGCGGTGGTAACGAAGGCGGGCGCGGGTTTCATGGCGCAATTATCGCAGAGCCGGGCCCGTTTTCCGGCTTTCGGGCGGCTGAGGGTACAATGCCGCGTTCGAACCAGACCCCCGTGCATGAGCCCCAGCGCCGAGTCCCCGACCCCCGAGTCCGTCCGCGCCGCGCTGGCGCAGATCGTCGATCCGCATACCGGCCAGGACCTGGTCACGGGCCAGAGCGTGCGCGGCGTTGGCGTGGACGCCGGCAATGTCGCCATCGAATTGCAGCTGGCCTATCCCGCGAGTGGCTGGCACGAAGCCCTCATCGCTGAAGTCGCCCGCGTCGTCGGCGCGCTGCCGGGTGTTGCCCGTGTCGCCACCCGCATCGGTACCCGCATCCACGCCCATCGCGTGCAGAAGGAACTCAGCCCGCTGCCGAACGTGCGCAACATCATCGCCGTGGCCTCGGGCAAGGGCGGCGTGGGCAAGTCCACCACCGCCGTGAACCTGGCCCTGGCCCTGGCCGCCGAAGGCGCCAAGGTCGGCGTGCTCGATGCCGACATCCACGGCCCCAGCATCCCGATGATGCTCGGCCTGCAGGGCAAGCCCGAAAGCCCCGATGGCAAGAACATCGAACCCAAGCTCGCGCACGGCCTGCAGGCGATTTCCATCGGCCTGTTCCTGGGCGAGGACACGCCGGCGATCTGGCGTGGTCCCATGACCACGCAGTACCTGCAACAGTTGTTGACCACCACGCTGTGGCAGGACCTGGACTACCTGGTCATTGACCTGCCGCCGGGCACGGGCGATATCCAGCTCACCCTGGCGCAGCGCGTGCCGGTGTCGGGCGCGGTCATCGTCACCACGCCGCAGGACATTGCCCTGCTCGATGCCCGCAAGGCCTTGAAGATGTTCGAGAAGGTCGAAGTGCCGGTGCTGGGCATTGTCGAAAACATGGCGGTGCACGTGTGCAGCAACTGCGGCCACGCCGAGCACATCTTCGGTGAAGGCGGCGGCCAGCGCATGGCCGATCAATACGGCGTCAGCCTGCTCGGCTCGCTGCCGCTGGACATTTCCATTCGCGAACAGGCCGATTCCGGCGCGCCGACCGTGGTCTCGCAGCCCGATTCGCCCGCCGCCCACGAATATCGCCGCATTGCGCGGCAGGTGGGCGCGCGCCTGTCGCTGCAGGCGCGCAACAAGTCCATCGCCTTCCCCAATATCGTCATCCAGAACACCTGATGCGATGAACGAACACCACCGCATCCGCGAAGCCAGCGACAACCTTGAGCATGCCCTGCATCTCAATGCCCGGCGCAAGCTGCGCATCGTGGCGGTGGTGGATGTGTTCAAGGGCCTGGCGATCCTGGCGATCGGCTTCGGCATCCTCAACGCCCATAGCCATGTGCTGGAAAATGGCGGCGTGTCCCTGCTGCGCCTGCTCGACATTGACGCGAGCCTGGGCGTGCCGCGCAAGTTCCTGGCCATGCTGCATGCCGCCGATACCGAGCACGGCCTGCTGACCCTGGCCGCCTGCGCCTACGCCACCCTGCGCTTCTTCGAAGCCTATGGCCTGTGGTTCATGCGCAACTGGGCGCGCTGGCTGGGCCTTGTCTCCGCCGGTATCTACGTGCCCTTCGAGCTGTACTATTTCGTGCGCCAGCCGAGCATTACCTCGGCCAGCGTCATGGCCATCAACCTGGCGGTGCTCTGGCTGCTTTGGCCGACCCGCAAGACTTCATCCTGAGAGAATCCGTCACCCATGAGCATCAAGTCCGACCGCTGGATCCGTCGCATGGCCGAAGGCCAGGGCATGATCGAGCCCTTCGAGCCCGGCCAGGTCAAGCACGCCGCGGACGGCCACCGCATCGTCAGCTACGGCACCTCCAGCTACGGCTACGACGTGCGCTGCGCGCGCGAGTTCAAGATCTTCACCAACATCAATTCGACCATCGTCGACCCGAAGAACTTCGACCCGACCAGCTTCGTGGACATCGAGGCCGACGTCTGCATCATCCCGCCCAATTCCTTCGCGCTGGCGCGCACGGTCGAGTTCTTCCGCATTCCGCGCGATACCCTGGTGGTGTGCCTGGGCAAAAGCACCTATGCGCGCTGCGGCATCATCGTCAACGTCACCCCGCTCGAGCCCGAGTGGGAAGGCCATGTAACCCTGGAATTCAGCAATACCACGCCGCTGCCCGCCAAGATCTACGCCGGCGAAGGCGTGGCGCAGATGCTGTTCTTCCAGTCCGATGAAATCTGCGAGACTTCGTACAGGGACCGCGGCGGCAAGTACCAGGGCCAGACCGGCGTCACCTTGCCGCGTACCTAAGCCAGACCACCAGGGGGAGAAGCACATGCAGGACGAAAATCCGTACAGCGCGCCAAACGCCAACGTCGCCGATATCCGTGACGACCGTCTGGTCCTGGCTGACCGTGGCATGCGCCTGGTCGCCGCCTTCATTGACGGCTTGATCCTCGCCGTCATCCTGGTCCCGGTCATGTTCATGGGTGGTTACTTCAGCATGATGATGTCCGGCCAGCAGCCCGGCATCGGGTTCACGCTGGGAATGGGCCTGTTCTCGATCGGCGCGTTCCTGGCCATCCAGGGTTATCCGCTCAGCGCCAGTGGCCAGACCTGGGCCAAGAAGTGGCTGAAGATGAAAATTGTCGACATGGATGGCAAGAAGCCGGAGTTCCTCCGGCTTGTCGGCCTGCGCTACCTGCTCATGCAGGTGATCACTGCAGTCCCCTTCATTGGCGGCCTGTTTTGGTTTGTCGACGTGCTCTTCATATTCGCCGAAGACCGCCGCTGCATCCACGACAAGATCGCCGGCACCCAGGTTGTCGTCGCCGACTGAGTCGGCGCCCTCAGGCAAGGCCCGGCACCAGGCCGGGCAGGTGGGCCCGCAGCGAACGAATGCGGGCCGCCAGTTCTCCAGGGTCGTGGCCTTGCGGCTGGCCCGATCCCCAGACCGGGCCCGGCCAGGCGGCATCGCCTTCGCGCCGCGCGACCACATGCACATGCAGCTGGCGCACGATATTGCCGAGCGCGCCGATATTGATCTTGTCGCAGGGCCCGTCAGCGCGCAGCAGGCTGGCGGCGAAATTGACCTCGCGCAGCAGCTGCGCTTGCGTGGCGGGCTGAAGGTCCACCCATTCACTCGCGCCGCCGATGCGCGGCACCAGGACCAGCCAGGGGAAACGGCGGTCGTCCATCAGCCGCAGTTGCGACAAGGGCCCATCCGCCAGCCAATGCGAGTCTGCAGCCAGGCGCGGGTCCAGCTCGAAACCCGTCACTTCAGGTGGGCGCCGAAGAAGGTGAGGGTGCGCTGCAGGGCTTGCACCGCCACGGTGGCGTTGTAGTCGGCGCGCTGGTCGCAGTTGAAGCCATGACCGGCCGGCCAGATATGTATCTCGGCCTTCGGCAGCGCTTCCTGGTGCTTTTCGATGTCGGCGGGCGGAATGATCGGGTCCTGCTCGCCGAAATGCATCAGGAGCGGCGCATGCGGATTTTCGCCGAGGAAGGGCACGGTGCGGCCGCCGTAGTAGCTGACCGCCGGCAGGCCGATGCGGGCGCAGGCCAGGAAGGCCACGGTGCCGCCCCAGCAGTAGCCGACCACGCCGACATCGCCCACGTCCTCGACCGCCTCAGCGGCCGCACGAACATCGTCCACTGCGCGATCGAAGCCCAGCTTCTCCACCAGGTTGCGGCCGTAGGCGACGCCATCGGCGTCGTAGCCCAACTCCACGTGCTTTTCGAAATGGTCGAACAGGGCCGGCGCGATCGCCACATAGCCATGCGAGGCGAAGCGGTCGGCCACGGCCCGGATATGCGAGTTCACGCCGAAAATTTCCTGGACCACCACCAGGGCGCCGCGGGCCGGAATGGCCGGGTCGGCGCGCCAGGCCGAGATGGTCCCGCTCGGTGTATCCAATGCGATCCAGTGGCCCATGGCTGCGTCCTCCTGTGTGTCCAGCATAACGCCGCCGGGGCCCGGATGCAGGACAGCTATACTTGCCGCCCCATCGCCCCGTGCCCGCCTTCCATGTCCGCCATCGCGCCCAAAGTCGGTTTCATCAGCCTCGGCTGCCCAAAGGCTCTCGTCGACTCCGAACGCATCCTCACCCAACTGCGGGTCGAGGGCTACGACATCGTGCCCAGCTATGGCGAGGCCGACGTGGTGGTGGTGAACACCTGCGGCTTCATCGACTCGGCCGTCACCGAATCGCTCGATGCCATTGGCGAGGCGATGGCCGAGAACGGCAAGGTCATCGTTACCGGTTGCCTGGGCAAGCGCTCCGAACTCATCCGCGAGGCGCACCCGGACGTGCTGTCCATCAGCGGCCCGCAAGACTACGGCTCGGTGATGACCGCCGTGCATGCGGCCCTGCCGCCGCGCCGAGATCCTTTCCTCGACCTGTTGCCCGACACCGGCGTCAAGCTCACGCCCAAGCACTACGCCTACCTGAAGATTTCGGAAGGCTGTAACCACCGTTGCAGCTTCTGCATCATTCCGTCCATGCGCGGCGACCTTGTCTCGCGCCCAGTGGACGAGGTGCTGATCGAAGCTGAAAAGTTGGTGCGTGGCGGCGTGAAGGAATTGCTGGTGGTTTCGCAGGACACCAGTGCCTACGGCGTGGACACGAAGTACGCCGAGCGCGAATGGCGCGGCAAAACCTATGCCACGCGCATGAAGTCCCTGTGCGAGGGCCTGTCCGAGCTCGGCGCCTGGACGCGCCTGCACTACGTGTATCCGTATCCGCACGTGGACGATGTGGTGCCGCTGATGGCCGAAGGCAAAGTGCTGCCTTACCTGGACATTCCCTTCCAGCATGCCAGCCCGCGCATCCTCAAGTTGATGAAGCGCCCGGGCGCGGTGGACAAGACCCTCGAGCGCATCCAGCGCTGGCGTTCGATCTGCCCGGACATCACCATTCGCAGTACCTTCATCGTCGGCTTCCCGGGCGAGACCGACGACGAGTTCGAGCAGCTGCTGGATTTCCTCGACGAAGCCGAGCTCGACCGCGTCGGCGCCTTCGCCTATTCGCCGGTGAACGGCGCCAAGGCCAACGACTTGCCCGACCCGGTGCCCGAGGAAGTGAAACAGGAACGCCTGGCCCGCTTCATGGCCCTGCAGGCCGAGATCAGCGCCGAGAAGCTCGAGCGCAAGGTCGGCAGCGTGCAGCGTTGCCTGGTGGATGCCATTGATGGTGATCTGGCGATCGCGCGTTCGATGGCCGACGCGCCGGAAATCGACGGCCTGGTGCAGATCCAGGACGGCCGCGAGGCGGGCTTAAAGCCGGGCCAGTTCGTGGATGTGCGCATCATGGGCGCCGACGAGCACGACCTGTTCGGCCTGGCCGGCGACAGCGCGGAATGATCCGGGCGATCAGCCCTGGTAGTTCACCGACACCAGCACATAGGTCGCCGGACCCGTCGGCAGCAGCACGCTGAACTCATCGTCCGCCCGCTTTTTCAGCGCGGCGCGCGCCAGCGGCGAGTCAATGCTGATCCAGCCCAGAGTCGGGTCGGTTTCATCCGGGCCGACGATGCGGTAACGCGCGAGTTCGCCGCTGTCGGTGTGTTCGATCTCGATCCAGGCGCCGAAGAACACGGCCTGCGGGTCGCTGGGCTGTTGCTCGACCACCTTCAGCGCTTCAAGGCGCTTGCTCAGGTAGCGCACGCGGCGATCGATCTCGCCGAGCTGCTTCTTGCGGTACTGGTATTCCGCGTTCTCGGAACGGTCGCCTTCCGCCGCTGCGGCGGAGAGTGCGCGTACCACTTCCGGGCGGCGCACTTTCCACAGATCGTTCAGCTCATCGCGCAGGCGCTCGAAGCCCTGCCGGGTGATGATGGCGGTGGAATGCTCGGGCGGCGGACGCCAGCGCGACACCGATCAGCGCTTGCCGCCGAACAGGCTGCCGAGCACGCCGCGCAGGATCTGCCGGCCCAAGCCCGTGGCGACGCTGCGCGTGGCCGACTTCGCCGCCGCTTCGATCGCGCCCTGGCGGCGCTTGGTGCCCCAGAGGAAGTCGTCCAGCTTCGAAGGCGCTTCTGCCGGTGCTGGCGCCGCGCCGCCATTTCCGGACGGCGCGCTGGCGCGGCCTTTCGGCGCCGGGGCTGCTTCCGCCGTCTTCTCGTTTGCGCGCGCCGCCAGCATTTCGGCGGCGGACTCGCGATTCACAGCGGTGTCGTACTTGCCGGCCACCGGGCTGCGCGCGCGCACGGCCGCGCGCTCTTCCGGCGTGATCGCGCCCATGCGCGCCCGCGGTGGGCAGATGAATGCGCGCTCGACCGGCATCGGAATGCCTTTCTCCATCAGCATCGACACCAACGCCTCGCCGGTAGCCAGTTCGGAAATGACTTTGGCGACATCGAGCTTGGGATTGGGCACGAAGGTTTCCGCCGCCACGCGCACGGCCTTCTGGTCGCGCGGCGTGTAGGCGCGCAAGGCATGCTGGATGCGGTTGCCGAGTTGGCCGAGGATGACGTCGGGAATGTCGTCGGGGTTCTGCGAGCAGAAATACACGCCCACGCCCTTGGAGCGGATCAGGCGCACGACCTGTTCGACACGTTGCTGCAGCGCCGGCGGGCAATCGTCGAAGAGCAGGTGCGCTTCGTCAAAAATGAAGACCAGCTTGGGCTGGTCGAGGTCGCCGACCTCCGGCAGGTTCTCGAACAGTTCCGACAGCAGCCAGAGCAGGAAGCTGGTGTAGAGCTTGGGCTTGAGGATGAGCTGGTCGGCCGCCAGCAGGTTGATGATGCCGCGCCCGGACATGTCCTGGCGCATGAAGTCGCCCAGTTGCAGGGCTGGCTCGCCGAAGAACATCTCGCCGCCTTCCTGTTCCAGGCGCAATAGCGCGCGCTGGATCGCCGCCACCGAGGTCGGGCTGACCAGGCCGTACTCTTGCGACACATCGGTCTTGTGTTCGGCGATGAAGTTCAGCAGGGCGCGCAGGTCGTCGAGGTCAAGCAGCAGCAGGCCCTTGTCGTCGGCCAGCTTGAAGGCGATGTCGAGCACACCCGACTGCACCTCATTCAGTTCCAGGATGCGGTTCAGCAGGGTGGGGCCCATCTCTGACACCGTGGTGCGCACGGGGTGGCCGAGCTTTCCGTACAAATCCCAGAACACCACGGGATTGGCCTCGTTCACATAGCCCTCGATGCCGATTTGGGCGACGCGCTGGCTGATGCGATCGTTCAGGGTTCCGGCCATCGCCAGGCCAGCGATATCGCCTTTCACGTCGGCCATGAACACCGGCACGCCCATGCGCGAAAAGCCTTCCGCCAGCACCATCAGCGACACCGACTTGCCGGTGCCGGTGGCGCCGGCCACCAAACCGTGACGGTTGCCGTACTTGCCCAGCAGATGAACTGCCAGATCGCCCTTGCCGACAAGGATGTCACTCATGCACGATTCTCCCGAGACTGCGCCGATTCTAGGCGCTGTAACCGCCCGCAGGAAATGCTTGCCGCCATCGCGCGGGAACCTATACCCTGCCCGAGGCACCAAGCCTTGGTCCTCCCCAAACCGAGCGCGCCCCCCAACGCCCATGATCAAGCCCTCGCTCTGCCTCGCCTTCGCATTGACCCTGGCCAGCGGTGCCGCCGCCGCAGCCAAGGCCGATCGCTTCGATCCGCTGTACAAGAACATGGACGCGGCCTCGCAGCGTTATCGCGAAGCGCGCATCAAGATCCAGTCCGGCGATGAAACCGGCATGGCCGCCCTGACCAAGGCGCTCGAGGACCTCGAGGACCTGGCCCAGCAATGCCTGCGCCAGAAGGGCTGCGACAACACCAAGGTCATCACCCAGTACGAAGTGCTGCTCAAATCCGAAGACCTGAAGGCGCAGGACAAGGACATGCTGGGCGAGGACGATGACGACCCGACGCTGGACGATGCCGACCACGTGCCTTCGCCGATGACCGCCGGTTCGCCCGAGGCGCAGCGCACGATGGCCTTGCTGCTGGACGGCCACGACTTCGACCAGATGGTGGCGATGAACCAGCCGGTGCAGGCGGCGATCCGCGAATGGCTGACCAGCCAGCGCGCCTTCCTGATCGATGCCTGGGAAAACTACCAGTACATGCGCTACCTGATGGCACCCGAGTACGAGCGCGCCGGCCTGCCCGAGGCCCTGCTGTTCGGCATCATGGCCAAGGAATCGGGCGGCAAGGTGCACGCGGTTTCGCGCACGGGCGCCGGCGGCCCGCTGCAGTTCATGCCCGCCACCGGCACGCGCTTCGGGCTTTATCGCGACGGCACCGGCTTCGACACCCGCTACGACCCGCGTGAATCGGCGCGCGCCAACGCCGCCTACATCAACGAGCGCTTCGCCGAACTCAACAAGAACCTCGAGTACACCGTGGCTGCCTACAACGGCGGCGAAGGCCGCGCCGCGCGCCTGTTCCAGGCCAATGGCGGTGCCAGCTTCTGGTCGCCGCAGGTGTACGCGCAGCTGCCGCCGGAAACCCGCGACTACGTGCCGGCGGTGATCGCCGCCGCGTGGCTATTCCTGCATCCCAAGCGCTATGGCCTGGAGTTCCCGAAGGTGGATACCACGCCCAGCCAGTTCACCCTGGCGCGCGACACCTCGATCAACGAGCTGACCATCTGCCTGGGCAATGGCGGCAGCCGCGATGGTTGGTTCCGGGTGCTGCGCAACCTCAACCCGCGCTACGAAGCCGGCACCCTGATTCCCGCCGGCACCGTGCTGCGTGCGCCCAAGCGCGTGTCCACTCTGTATCCGCGCACTTGTGTGCAGGGTCCGCGCGTGACCCTGGCGCAGGAATTGATCCAGGCCAACAAGGCGCAGCTGCCTGGCGGCGAGATCATGGTCGCCACGGCCGCGCCTGCGCCGTCGCCGGCGACCTCTTCGTCCGGCAAAAAGAAGAAGCCGAAGGAATATCGCGTGCGCGCCGGTGACAGCCTGATGGCCATCGCCCGCGAGCATAGTTGCGACCTGAAGGAACTGGCCAAAGCCAACCGCCTGCGTTCACCCAGCTACATGATCCAGCCGGGCCAGCGCCTGCACCTGAAGGGCTGCGACGAGGGCTGAGCCCCGTCGCGTTTGCGACTAGAGCGCGTCCCAGCCGGGACGCGGCTTGAAGCGATCGCCATAGCGCGTCGCCAGTTGCTCGAGGCGCGCCTTCAAGGCGGGCGCGCCCACCGCGCGGATATGCTGGATCGGGCCGCCGCGGAAGGGCGCGAAGCCGGTGCCGAAGATGACGCCAGCGTCGAGCAGGTCGGCATCGGCGACCACGCCGTCATGCAGGCAGGAAACGGCCTCGTTCAGCAGCGCCAGCACCAGGCGGTCTTCCAGGTCTGAAGGCGCCTGGTAGTCCTTGGGTACTTCGGGCTTCACCGGGCGATCGTTCTCCCACTTGTACAAGCCCTGGCCGTCTTTCTTGCCGCGTTTTCCGGCTTCCACCTTGAAAGCATCCGGCAGCGCCTGGCCGTGGAAGTCGGCCATGATCTTTCCGACGGATGCAGCCACATCCAGTCCGACGGTATCCACCAGCTCGATCGGCCCCATGGGCATGCCGAACTTCAGTGCAGCCTTGTCGATCACCGCGCCCGGAATGCCTTCGCTGAAGCACAGGATGGCTTCCCGCATGTAGGGCGCCAGGATGCGATTGACCAGGAAGCCCGGCGTGCCCGCCACCGGCACCGGCAGTTTGTCGATCGCGCGGCAAAATGCAGCCAGGCGGCGTTCCATTTCCGGCGCCATGAAATCGTGTTTGACGATTTCCACCAGCGGCATCAGCGCCACCGGATTGAAGTAGTGCAGGCCGGCGAACTGCGATTGCTTCTTCAAATTCGCGCGCAACTCGGTGAGAGGAATGGAGCTGGTGTTCGAGACCAGCAAGGCCTCTGGCTTCATGCTCTCTTCGAGCTTGGCGTAGAGCGCACGCTTCGCATCGAGGTTCTCGAAAATTGCTTCGATCACCAGGTCGGCCTTGGCCACGCCCGCGCCTTCGACATCGGCGACCAGGCGCGCGGAAGTCGCCTCGCGCTTGGTTGGATCCTTTACGCGCTTCTCGAACAGCTTGGCCGCGCGGTCCATGGCCGGCTGCACGTACTGCATTTCGCGGTCCTGCAGCGTCACGGTGAAACCGCGCAGCGCGCACCAGGCGGCGATGTCGCCACCCATCACGCCGGCGCCGACCACATGCACGTGCGAAATGCCGTGATCCTTGCCGCCGAGCCCTTTCAGGCGATCCATCAGGAAGAACACGCGCACCAGGTTGCGCGCAGTGGGCGTCTTGGCCAGCGCGACGACAGACTTGGCCTCGGCCTTCAGCGCCGCCTGGATCGGCAAGCCGCCGCTGCGCTGCCAGGCGGAAATCAGCAGGAAGGGCGCGGGATAGTGTTCCTTGCGCGCCTTGCGCGCGACCGCCTTGACCATTTGCGGCGCCAGCACTTGGCGCGCGGCCCAGGTGTTGCTGGCCCAGGCCAAGGCGCGTTGCTTGAAGGGGCGCGTGGGCCGGCGTTGGATCAGGCCGATTGCCGCTTCCATCAACAAGGCCGGTTCGACCACGCGATCGACCAGGCCAATGGCCTTCGCCGCGGCACCGGAAAGATTGCGCTGCGTGAGCATCATGTCCATCGCCGCGGGCGCGCCGACCAGGCGCGGCAGGCGCACGCTGCCGCCCCAACCCGGGTAGATGCCCAGCTTCACTTCCGGCAAGCCGATGCGGGTGGACTCGTCGCTGGTGGCGATGCGATAGCGGCAGGCCAGCGCCATCTCGGTGCCGCCGCCCATGCAGTGGCCGTGGATGGCGGCCACGGTCGGGCAGGGCAGTTCGGCCAAGCGCTGGTAGACCAATTGGCCGCGGCGGATCCAGTCTTCCACCAGGCCCTTGGCCTCGATCTGCTCGAAGCCCTTGATGTCGGCGCCGGGTATGAAGCCGGCCGGCTTGGTAGAACGGATCACCACGCCCACGGGCGGCTCCAGCGCGATGCGCTCCAGCATGGCGTCGAGCTCGTCGATCACGCCCCGGGACAGGGCATTCACGTTCTCGTCGGCGCGGTCCAGGCTCAGCACGAGGATTCCGTCGCTGCGGCGCTCGGGTTTCCAGTTGACCAGGCGAAGACCATCAAACATGGGGGGTTCCATACGTTGCAGTAGGGCAGGCCGGTATCATCCGGCCCGGCCCCGGCCGGGTCAATGTGCCCGTTCATCGGGATGCGTTAAGGTCAGGGCCATGCGGGCCGCGTGCCCGCGCAGGCGGCCGGGAACTTTTCCGGCGGACGGCAAGTCTTTTGAGCGGCCCCACCGGCCGCAGGAGCAGCGGCCCGGATGGGCGAGAACGAACTCGACCTGGAACTGGTCAAGCGTGTACAGCGTGGTGAAAAAGCGGCCTTCGACCTGCTGGTGCTCAAGTACCAGCACCGGATCGGCGCCGTTATCGGCCGCTTTGTGCCCGATTACGCCGAAGCCCAGGACATCGCCCAGGAAAGTTTCATGCGCGCCTATCGCGCGTTGGCGAACTTCCGTGGCGACAGCCAGTTCTATACCTGGCTTTACCGGATCGCCGTGAACACAGCCAAGAACCACCTCGTTGCCATGAAGCGCCGGCCGCCCACTTCGGACGTGGAAGCGGACGATGCCGAACACTTCGCCGGCGCCCTGCGCATGCAGGACCACGACACGCCAGAGCACGAATTGCTGCGCGAGGAAATCGCACGCGAAGTGTCCGAGACGGTGGCGGCCTTGCCGGAAGAATTGCGCCAGGCCATCACCCTGCGCGAGATGGACGGGCTGAGCTACGAGGAAATCGCCGAAACGATGGACTGCCCCATCGGCACGGTGCGGTCACGAATTTTCCGCGCACGCGAGGCGATTGATGCCCGCTTGCGCCCCCTGATGGACACAGAGCGGGTGCGACCATGAGCGACACAGACGTTTCGATTGCCGAACAACTCTCGGCCCTGATGGATGGCGAACTGCCGGAGGCGCAGGCGCGCTTCCTGCGCCGCCGCCTGGAACATGACGCCGAACTTCGCGCGCAATGGTCGCGCATGCAACTCGCATCGTCCTGCCTGCGTGCGCACGCAGTGCAGCCGATGGCCCTGGATTGCGCGGCGATCCGCGCCGAAGCGACGGCCGCGAGCGCGCAGCGGCGGCCCGTGCTGCGCTGGGCCGTCGCGGCTTCGGTCGCCGCCTTGGCCCTGGCCTTTGCGCCGCGCTTCCTGACCGATGCAGGCGCGCCCGATCCGGCCGTGGTCGCGGCCAGCCAGGCCGTGCAGGTTCCCAGCCCGGCCGCCGCCGACCTCGTGGCCTTGCGTCCGATGGCAGCGAGCCCGGTGCCGCTGCGGCAGGATCGTTCGCCTGTTACCAGCAACGCCCCCGTGTTGATTGCCAGCGCGCCCGTGTCCCGGGCCGCCAGCCCGCTGCCGGTGGACTCGCAGTCGCCGAGTGATTTCCCGCTGGTGGATACCGGCGAGAAGCGCTGGCCGCGTTCGGCCCTGGTGTCGGCGGGTAGCGACCCTGCGCTGGAAGCGTACCTGGTGCGCCACAACCAGATGCTCGCCAATGAAGGCCTGTCGGGCTTCGTGCCGTATGTGGATGTCGTGGCCAGCAGCCCTGCCGCCAACGACGCCGCAGCCGCGGACGCGGGCGACCAGGAGAACCCGGATAAGTGAGCCGCCGTTCCCTCCTGCTGATGCTGGCCCTCGCGGCCGCTTCGCCGGCGCAGGCCAACGACCAGCGGTCCGCGCCGGTGCGCTGGATGGAAGGCGCGCGCGATTGGGTCGCGGGCCTGTGGAGCAAGGACGCCAGCGACTGGCTTGAACGCATCGGCCCGGCCCTGGCCGAACTCAATTACAAGGGCACGCTGGTAATGGTGTCGGGCGCCAACATCGAAACCCTCGGCGTCTTCCACGAATACGACGCTGGCCGCGAGCGCATGCGGCTGGTCACGCTTACCGGTCCGCACCGCGAAGTCATTCGCAACGACAAGATGGTGATGTGCATCGGCACCGGCCTGGACTCGGTGGCGTATGACGCCGACAACGACAAGCGCTGGAATCCGGTCGGCCAATTCGCCGGCGCGGAAAAACTCACCGCTTACAAGGCCACGCTGGCAGGCCGCGGCCGCGTGGCCGATCGCGACTGCCAGTTGGTGGACCTCAAGCCCAAGGATGGTTGGCGCTATGGCTACCGCTTGTGGCTCGACCAGAAGACCGGCCTGCCGTTGCGCATCGCCCTGATGGGCGAGGGCGGTTCAGCCCTCGAACAAATGGCATTCACCGAGCTGGACGTCGGCGCCAAGCCCACCGAGGCCGAGCTGCAGCCTTCCACCGAACAAGGCCTGCGCCGCGTGCAGACGCTCAATCCCGGTAACCAGGCCGATCCGGGCTGGCGCGTGCACGCGCCACCGCCGGGCTTCGCCCTGCGCTCGGGCCGGCGCCTGGGAGATTCGGTGCAACTCTTGTATAGCGATGGCCTGGCCAGTGTGTCGGTCTACATCGAGCCGATCGCGCCGGGCGAACGCGGCGAGTCGGCGATGCGCCGCGGCGCCATCAACGTGCACTCGCTGTGGCAGGACGGCCGGCGCGTGGTCGCCATCGGCAAGGTGCCTGCGGCCACCGTGAATTATTTCGCCCGCAATGCCCAGTCGGCTGGCGCGGGTACGCCAGTGTCGCGTTAGCCGCAGCAGCGCAGCCGGAACTTTTCTTGCATCGCCATGTTCACAAGGGCGTTGTATCGCCCGACCTCCCTCCACCCTGTTCCCGATGATGCCAACGCCATGAAAACTCTTCCCCGAATCGCAGTGGCTTTTTCCAGCGTCGGCCTGGCCGGCCTGATCTTCATCCAGATGCACGGCTCTGCCGTGGCAACGCCGACCGCCGCGCCCCTGCTTGCCGGACAGTCGGTCAGCGCCAATGCGGCGCCGCCTTTGGTCAACCTTCCCGATTTCACCCGGCTGGTCGAACAGGCCGGGCCGGCGGTGGTGAATATCGAAGCCATCATCGGCGACGAGAACAACAACAAGGCCCTGGCCGAGGAAGACCAGGGTGACGACGGGCAGGGCGATGATCCCGGCCAGCAGGACATGCCGGAAATCTTCAAACGCTTCTTTGGCCAGCCCGGGCAGCCGGGCCAACCCGGCATGCCGATGCCGCAGCGCCCGCGCGGCGGCACCTCGCTGGGCAGCGGCTTCATCATCTCGCCCGACGGTTATGTGCTGACCAATCACCATGTGATTGATGGCGCCGACAAGGTCATCGTGCATCTGGCCGACCGTCGCGAACTGCAAGCCAAGGTCGTGGGCAGCGATGCGAACTCGGACATCGCCGTGCTCAAGATCGCCGCGAGCAACCTGCCCGTTCTGCGCCTGAGCGACTCGCGCAACCTCAAGCCCGGCCAGTGGGTGCTCGCCATCGGCTCGCCCTTCGGCTTCGATCACTCGGTGACCGCTGGCGTGGTCAGCGGCCTGGGCCGGCCGAGCCTGGACAGCACGCAACGCTACGTGCCCTTCATCCAGACCGATGTCGCGATCAATCGCGGCAATTCCGGTGGCCCGCTGCTCAACACCAGCGGCGAAGTGGTTGGCATCAACTCTCAGATCTTCAGCAACTCCGGCGGCTACATGGGCGTGAGTTTCGCGATCCCGATCGAGGTGGCGATGAATTCGGTGCGCCAGATCCAGCAGACCGGCAAGGTCAGCCGCGGCCAACTCGGCGTGCAGATCGGCGATGTGCAGCGCGACCAGATGGAAGAACTCGGACTCACCCGCGCGGGCGGCGCTTTCGTCGGCGCGGTGCAGAACAACAGCGCCGCCGCCAAGGCCGGCATCCGCGCCGGCGATGTCATCACCGCCTTCAATGGCAAGGAAATCGTCAATTCATCGGAACTGCCGCCCATGGTCGGGTCCATGCCGCCGGGCAGTCGCGCCAACGTCAAGCTGCTGCGTGACGGCAAGCCGCTGGACGTGGTGGTGGTGCTGGAGCAGCTCGATGAAAGCGTTGCCGCCAACGGAGGCCGCAATCCGGCGCCGGCGAGCAATCCGCGCGCCAACCTCAACAGCCTGGGCGTGGTGGTCGGCGATCTCGACGCGGCCTCCCGCTCGAAGCTGGGCCTGAAGCCGGGCGAGGGCGTGCGCATCAGCCGGGTGGCGGGCCTGGCGGCGCGCCAGTCCGGGCTGTCGCCGGGCGATGTCATCCTGCAGGTGGGCAAGAGCCCGGTGGGCAGCACGGCGGACTTCGAAGCGGCCCTCAAGGCGGTGAAGTCCGGCGACCGCGTGCGCCTGCTGGTCCGCAACAGCGAAAGCACCGCCCTGGTCACGATCCCCGCGTCTTGAACGCCGTCCGGGCGGTCGCCCCAGGGGCCAGCCCGTTCAGGGCGGGCTGGTTCCCGGGGCGCTGTGCGATAATGGCCTGTTCACATCGCCAGACGGCCGTGCGCCGCCCCCATGCAGCAGATTCGTAACTTTTCGATCATCGCCCACGTCGACCACGGCAAATCCACGCTCGCCGACCGGATCATCCAGATCTGCGGCGGCCTCGAGGCCCGCGAAATGGAAGCCCAGGTTCTCGATTCCAACCCGATCGAGCGTGAGCGCGGCATCACCATCAAGGCCCAGTCGGTCTCGCTGCCCTACACGGCGCGTGACGGCAAGACCTATCAATTGAATTTCATCGACACGCCCGGCCACGTGGATTTCAGCTACGAAGTGTCGCGCTCGCTCGCCGCCTGCGAGGGCGCGCTGCTGGTGGTGGACGCCGCGCAGGGTGTGGAAGCGCAGTCGGTGGCCAATTGCTACACGGCGGTCGAGCAGGGACTGGAAGTGGTGCCGGTGCTGAACAAGATCGACCTACCCACTGCCGACATCGAAAAGGTGAAGGCCGAGATTGAGGCCGTCATCGGCATCCACGCTGACGATGCCGTCGCCATCAGCGCCAAGACCGGTTTGAACGTGGTCGAAGTGCTCGAGGCCATCGTGCAGCGCATTCCGGCGCCGGCCGATCGCGGCAGCTCCCAGTTGCAGGCCCTGATCATCGACTCCTGGTTCGACAATTACCTCGGCGTGGTCTCGCTGGTGCGGGTCATGCAGGGCGAGATCAAGCCCGGCGACAAGATCCTGGTGATGTCCACCGGTCGCGTGCACCAGGTGGACGAAGTGGGCGTGTTCACGCCCAAGCGCAAGGTGCTGCCCAAGCTGGGCGCGGGCGAAGTGGGCTGGCTCAATGCCTCGATCAAGGACGTGCACGGCGCGCCCGTGGGTGACACCCTGACTCTTGCCGGAAATCCGGCGACCGAGCCGCTGCCTGGTTTCCAGACCATGCAGTCGCGTGTGTTCGCTGGCCTGTTTCCGGTGGACGCCGAGGACTATCCGGATCTTCGCGAAGCGCTGGAAAAACTCCAGCTCAACGACGCCGCCCTGAATTTCGAACCGGAAAGCTCCGAGGCCATGGGCTTCGGCTTCCGCTGCGGCTTCCTGGGCATGCTGCACATGGAGATCGTGCAGGAGCGCCTGGAGCGCGAGTACGACCTGAACCTGATCAGCACCGCGCCGACCGTGGTCTACCAGGTGCTGCAGACCGACGGCGAAGTCATTCCGCTGGACAACCCGGCCAAGCTGCCGCCGCTGAACAAGATCCAGGAAATCCGCGAGCCGATCATCCACGCCACCATCCTGACCCCGCCCGACTATGTCGGCGCGGTGATCAAGCTGTGCGAGGAAAAGCGCGGCATGCAGAAGTCCATCAACTACCTCGGCAGCCAGGTGCAGATCAACTACGAACTGCCGATGGCCGAAGTGGTGATGGACTTCTTCGACAAGCTCAAGTCGGTCTCGCGTGGCTACGCCTCGCTGGATTACCACTTCCTGCGCTTCGACGCCGGCCCCTTCGTGCGCGTGGACGTGCTGATCAACGGCGACCGCGTGGACGCGATGTCGATGATCCTGCACCGCGCCCACGCGGACCGTCGTGGCCGCGAGCTGTGCGAAAAGATGAAGGACCTGATCCCGCGGCAGATGTTCGACGTCGCCATCCAGGCTGCCATCGGCGCCCAGATCATCTCCCGTTCGACCGTGAAGGCCATGCGCAAGAACGTGCTGGCCAAGTGCTACGGCGGCGACGCGACGCGCAAGAAGAAGTTGCTGGAAAAGCAGAAAGCCGGCAAGAAGCGCATGAAGCAGTTCGGCAAGGTCGAAATCCCGCAGGAGGCCTTCCTGGCCGTGCTGCAGAGCGACTCCAACAAATAGCCCCCTTCCTGGAAGAAGCCCGTGAAATTCGATTTCGCCTTGTTGCTCACCGCGCTTTCAGCCTTTACCGGCGTGGTCTGGCTGGTGGACAAGCTGTTTTTCGCCAAGTCCCGCGCCATGATGGTCAAGAACGGTGATGAAGTACCCGAGCCGGTGCTGGTGGACTATTCGCGCTCGCTGTTCCCGGTGCTGTTCTTCGTGCTGGTGCTGCGCAGCTTCATCGCCGAGCCCTTCCGCATTCCCTCCGAGTCGATGATGCCCAACCTGCTGGTGGGTGATTTCATCCTGGTCAACAAGTACGACTACGGCCTGCGCTTGCCGGTGACCAACAAGAAGTTGCTGGCGCGCGGCGAACCCAAGCGCGGCGACGTCATCGTCTTCCGCTACCCCGGCAAGTACGAGGGCGACCCGGAAGCTGGCATCGACTACATCAAGCGTGTCATCGGCCTGCCCGGGGATACCATCGAGGTGGTGGACGACCGGGTCACGATCAATGGCAAGGCGGTCGAGTACCAGGCCGATGGCGTGTTCGTGGGCACCGGCTCGGCCCTGGACAACAGCGGCACCGACGTCGTGCTGGAAAAGCTCCCCGGCCGCAGCCACACCGTGCTCAACGAGCCGGGCAGCCCCTTCGGCCCCGGCAGCTGGGTGGTCCCGGCCGGGCACTACTTCGCCATGGGCGACAACCGCGACCACAGCGCCGACAGCCGCGACTGGGGCCTGGTCCCCGAGGAAAACCTGGTCGGCCGCGCTATGATGATCTGGCTGAACTGCGAAGGCTGGTTCTGTTCGAACGGGTTCAACTATTCGCGGGTCGGCGATACCATCCACTGAACCCGGCCCGTCCGGGCCTGTCCAGGCAAGGGGAAACGTCATGAAGGTTGTCGACGGCAAGCGCAAGCAGCGGGGCATCACCCTGATCGGCTTCATCATCGTCCTGGTGGTGGCGGGCTTCTTCGCCTACATGGGCATGGTCCTGGGTCCGGCCTACAGCGAGTACTACGGCGTGGTGAAGGCGATGAACTTCGTGGCCGGCGAGTCCACCCCGAACGCCAGCGATTTCGAGCCGCTTCGCCGCGGCCTGGACCGCCAGTTCAATGTCGGCTACGTCGAATCGGTAACGGGCAAGGATGCCAAGCTCATCCGGGACAAGACCACGGGCAATGTCCTGAGCATGACCTACGAGGTCCGCAAGCCCTTCATCTACAACATCGACTTCGTGGTGAAGTTCTCGCATTCGGTCCCCCTCGGCAGCAAGACCGCAGGTGACTGAAGGGCTCGGCCATCGCTTCGCCGAGCCGGAACTGCTGCGCCAGGCCCTGCGCCACCGCAGTGCCGGTTCGCCCCACAACGAGCGCATGGAGTTCCTCGGCGATGCCGTGGTCAACCTGATCGTGGCCGAAGCACTGCACGACCGTTGGCCCAAGGCTGACGAAGGCGCCCTCACCCGGGCCCGCGCCAGCCTGGTGCGCGAGTCGTCCCTCGCGGCCATCGCCCGCAGCCACGGCCTGGGCGAATTGCTGGAGTTGGGCAGCGGCGAGCTCAAGAGCGGTGGCTATCGCCGCGATTCCATCCTCGCCGACGCGCTTGAAGCCGTCGTCGGCGCCATCCACCTCGATGCCGGCTTTGAAGCCTGCCGCGACTGCGTGTTGCCCTGGTTCACGCCCCTCATCGACGAATTGCCGATCGGCAAGGTCGAGAAGGACGCCAAGACCCGCCTGCAGGAATGGTTGCAGGCCCGCCAGGCGCCGCGCCCGGAGTACGAACTTATTGACACCACCGGCGAAGAACACGCCCGCGTTTTCCATGTTCGCTGCCGCATCCCCGAGCCGCCGCTGTCGGGCGAAGGCGAGGGCAGTTCCCTGCGCGCGGCCGAGCAAGAGGCCGCGGCAGCCGTGGTCGCGCAACTCGCGGTGAAGGCGTGAGCGCCGCGTTCCGCGCCGGCACCATCGCCGTGCTGGGCCGGCCCAATGTCGGCAAGTCCACCCTGATCAATTCCCTGGTCGGCGCCAAGGTCAGCATCGTTTCGCCGCGGCCGCAGACCACCCGCCACCGCCTGCTCGGCATCGCCACTTTCGAAGCCGGCCAGCTCATGCTGGTGGACACGCCCGGCATCCACGGCAAGCAGGCCCGCGCCATGAACCGCTACATGAATCGCGCCGCCCGCGGCGCGGTCGAAGACGTTGATGCCGCCATCCTGATGATCGAAGCCGGGCGCTGGGCCGAAGACGATGCCCTGGCCTATTCCGCGCTCAAGGAATCGGGCGTGCCCTGCGTGCTGGTGATCAACAAGGTCG
>CBHTVR010000007.1:0-92144 GCA_966096795.1 uncultured Gammaproteobacteria bacterium | reverse complement strand
AGGAAATCTTCAGCCGCGCCGAGATGAAGCAGCTGTTCCGCATCGAAGACGTGAACCACTCGGCCTCGCGCTTCGACTTCGACAAGCTCAACTGGCTCAACCAGCAGTACCTGAAGAACGCCGACCCGGTGGACACCGGCAAGCACCTTGTCTGGCACCTCGAGCAGGCCGGCTACGACCTCGCCAAGGGTCCTGCGCCCGCCGATGTGGTGGTGGCGCTGTGCGACCGCGTGCAGACGCTCAAGGACATGGCCGAGCGCGCGGCGGTCTGGTACCAGCCGCTGACGCAGTACGACGATGCCGCCGTGAACAAGCACTTGGTAGCCGCTGCCGAAGCGCCCTTGAACGCGGTGCGCGAACGCCTCGCCGCGGCGCCGGCGTGGAGCGCCGCGGCCGTGCACGATGCGCTCGCCGCCACCAGTGAAGCGCTGGGCGTGGGCCTGGGCAAGATCGCCCAGCCATTGCGCGTGGCCATCACCGGCACGCAGGTCTCGCCTTCGATCGAGCACACGGTGTTCCTGGCCGGCCGCGAGCAAGCCCTGGCGCGCATTGACGCTGCGCTGGCGAAGATCGCCGCGCGCGGCGCTTGAATCCGGCACCGGCCGGGCACACCCTAAAGACATGGCCAAGACCCGCCACGCTCACTCGCACGCGCACGATGGCGCCGAGCCCTGCACCGACCCCGGCCACCATGTGCATGGCGCCGAGGCCTACGTGCAGGCGGTTGAGCAGGCCTGCGAAAGCCGCGGACTGCGCCTGACGCCGCTGCGCGCACAGGTGCTCGGGCTGGTCGCGGCCGCCGGCAAGCCGATCAAGGCCTATGACCTGCTCGACCGGATGAAGTCTGCCAGCGGCAGCACGGCGCCGCCCACGGTGTACCGCGCGCTCGACTTCCTGCTTGAGCAGGGCTTCATCCACCGCCTGGCTTCGGTGAACTCGTACGTGAGCTGCCACCATCCGCAGGTGCAGCACTCGGTGCCTTTCCTGATCTGCGATGGCTGCCAGAACGCGATCGAGCTCGAGGATGAGCGCATCGCCAGCCTGTTGGAACAGCAGGCCAAGGCCCTGGGCTTCACGCCGCGGGCGCAGATACTGGAAGTGCACGGCTTGTGCTCGGACTGCCGGGCCGCCCAGGCAGCCTGATTCCTGAACAAACGCAGCGCCCCGACATTGCCCGGACGCTGGCGGTGTTATATTGTATCATTCTGCTCTCCGCGCCCGGATCCCCGATACCCGATGTCCGACCCCGATCCCCTCCGTTGGCCCTTGTCGCGCTGGGTCGACTCGCTCGGCAGCGTGGGCGCCGTCTTGTGCGCGGTGCATTGCGCGCTGCTTCCCTTCGCGCTGGCGCTATTGCCGGTGGTCGGCTTGGGCATCCTGGCATCGGCGGGTTTCGAAGTGGGCTTCGTGCTGTTCGCCACCGCGCTGGCCATTGCCAGCTTGTGGCACGGCCATCGCCGCCACCGCGCCTACAAGGCCGTCGCCATTCTTGCTCCGGGGCTTATTGCCTTGTGGCTGGGCGTGTTCCTGCCGCTGATCCATGATCGCGCCTGGGCCCATGCGCTGACGATGAGCCTGGGCGGCACGCTGGTGGCGCTGGCGCATCTGGTGAACCTGCGCCTGACGCAGGAACACGTGCACAACGAGCACTGCGCGCACACGCACTGACGCGCCTGCGGCTTGGTTGCCCGCGCCGCCGGTGATAGGCTTGGCGCCAGCTAATCCACACCTCAAGGAATCAACATGGGCAAGGGCGACCGCAAGACTGCCAAGGGCAAGCGCAACATCTCCAGCTACGGCAATGCCCGTGGCACCGCTACCAAGAAGACCGTGACCCAGGCCGCCGTGGCCGTGAAGGCCAAGGCCCCGGCCGCCGCCAAGAAGGCGCCGGCGCGCAAAGCCGCCGCCAAGTAATCGCGCTGTCTGTTGGCACACTCGAAGCCCCGCTCCGGCGGGGCTTCAGCGTTCCTGGCCCCCGACAAACAGGGATTGCAGGGGATTGCCGCCCAGCCAGTACGACAGTTCGCTCGGGTGGCCGATGTTCCAGGCCGCGAAGTCGGCGCGCATTCCCGCTTCGAGCCGGCCGCGATCGCGCAGGCCGAGCGCGAGCGCGGCATTCACCGTCGCGCCGCGCAAGGCTTCAGCGGGCGTGAGTTTGAAGTGGGTGCAGGCCAGTGCCATCGCCAGGCGTAACGACTGCAACGGCGAAGTGCCGGGATTGAGGTCGGTGGAGACCGCCATCGGCACGCCTGCGGCGCGCAGCGCATCGATCGGCGGCAGTTTCGTTTCGCGCAGCACGTGGAAGGCGCCCGGTAGCAGCACGGCAACACTGCCGCTGCGCGCCATCATCGCTACCGCCGCCTCGTCGCTGTATTCGATGTGATCGGCGGACAGGCCTGCAAACTCCGCCACCAAGGCCGCGCCATGCAAGTTGCTGAGCTGGTCGGCATGCAGTTTCACCGGCAGGCCGAGTTCGCGCGCGGCTTCGAACAGGCGCCGCACTTGGACCGGGCTGAAGCCGATGCCTTCGCAGAAGGCGTCCACGGCATCCACCAGGCCGCGTTGCTCCAGTTCGCGTAGCCAATCGATGCAGGCGCTGATGTAGTCGTCGCTTCGGCCGGCGAACTCCGGCGGCAGGGCGTGCGCGCCCAGGAAGCTGGTGCGAACTTCAATGCCCAGTTTTTCGCCGATGCGCCGCGCTACGCGCAGCATTTTCGCCTCGTTTTCGAGATCCAGGCCGTAGCCCGACTTGATCTCGATGCAGGCCACGCCATCGGCCATCAGGCTGCGCGCGCGCGGCAGCGACTGCGCCAGCAACTCGTCCTCGCTGGCAGCGCGGGTGTGGCGCACCGTGGACAGGATGCCGCCGCCGCTGCGGGCGATCTGTTCGTAGCTTGCGCCCTGCAGGCGCTGCTCGAATTCCTGGGCGCGATTGCCGGCGAACACAAGATGGGTGTGGCAATCCACCAGCGCCGGGGTGATCCAAGCGCCGTCCATCTTGCGCAGGGCGCGCGCTTGCGAAGCTTGCGGCGGAAGGTCCGCCGCAGCGCCGACAAAGACGATGCGACCTTGCGCGCAGGCGATCGCAGCGTTCTCGATCGCGCCGTAGTCTTCGGCTACGTTGCTAGCCAGCGTTGCCAGTCGGCAGTCGGTGATCAGCAAGTCCCAGTCGGCGGCGATGGCGGCGCTCCTCAGCGAAGCGCGCCAGCAGCGCGCAAGGTGTCAGGGTCGGCGCCGAAGCGGCGCGCCAGTTCATCGCTGTGCTCGCCCAGTTGCGGCGGAGGCAGGTGGTAGCCCACCGGCGTGCGCGACAGCCGCAAGGGGCTGGCAACCATCGGCACGCCGCCCAGTTCGATGCGCATGCCATTGGCGACGGTCAGCGGGTCGGCCAGGGCTTCGCGCACCGACTGGATGGGTGCGGCGGGCACGCCTGCCTGGCCGAACAATTCGATCCAGTGCGCGGCCGGGCGGGTGGCGAAAATGTCAGCCAGTTGCTCGCACAGCGCCGCGCGATTACGCACGCGCCCGGCGTTGTCGGCGTAGTCCGCGTGCTCGATCCAGTCCGGGCGTCCCAGGGCCTGGCAGGCGGCGCGCCACAGTTTTTCGCTGGCCACCGCGAGCACGAATTCGGCATCGCTGGCATGGAAGGCCTGGTAGGGCACGATGCTGGCGTGAGCGTTGCCGTAGCGTGGCGCATCCTCGCCGGTGAACAGCACATTGCTGCCGACATTGGCCAGCCAACTGAGCTGGCTGTCGAACAGCGACACATCCACGCGCTGGCCGCGGCCGCTGGCGTCACGCTCGCGCAGCGCAGCAAGAATGGCGATGGCGGCGTTCTGCCCCGTCGCGAGGTCGGCCACCGCAACGCCGACTTTGTGCGGGCTGCCATCGGCGGGGCCGGTGATGGACATCAGGCCCGATTCGGCCTGCACCACGAAGTCGTAGCCGGCGCGATCCGCGCCCGGGCCGCTGCGGCCGTAGCCGGAGATCGAGCAATACACCAGGCGCGGATTGATCTGCGCGAGCTGCTCGTAGCCCAAGCCCAGCGATTCGGCCGTGCCGGTGCGGAAGTTCTCGACCAGCACGTCGGCGCCGCGCACCAGTGCTTCCACCAAGGGCCGCGATTGCGCGTGGCGCAGGTCCAGGGCGATGGACTTCTTGTTGCGATTGCAGCAGGCGAAGTAGGCGGACAGGCCATCGCGGAAGGGCGGGCCCAGGCCGCGGGTGTCGTCGCCGTCGAAGCCTTCGATCTTGATGACCTCGGCGCCGAGGTCGGCCAGCATCATGCCGCACCAAGGACCGGCGAGGACGCGCGAGAATTCCAGGACGGTCAGGCCGCTGAGCGAAGGCATGGGGCGATTGTATGCGCCCCGGGTTTAGAATTCGCCCATGGACTCTTTGCGCCTGCCCGGCATCCCGAACATCCACTCGCACTCCTTCCAGCGCGCCATGGCTGGGCTGGCCGAGCGCAGCTCGGGGCATCGCGACAGTTTCTGGACCTGGCGCGAGCTGATGTACCGCTTCGCCGGACGGCTGACGCCCGAGTCGCTGCAGGACATCAGCGCGCAGCTGTTCGTGGAAATGCTCGAGGCCGGCTACACCAGCGTCTGCGAATTCCATTACCTGCACCACCAGCCCGATGGCCGCCCTTACGCGAATCCCGCGGCGATGTCGCAGGCCATCATCGCCGCCGCGCGCGAAACCGGCATTCGCCTGACTTTGCTGCCGGTGCTGTACATGCGCGGCGGCTTCGACGATCGCCCGCTGTCGGAGCGCCAGCGCCGCTTCGGCCATGAAGTGCAGGACTTCCTGTGCCTGATCGAAACCCTGGCGGCGCAAGAGAACGAAACCCTGCGCGTGGGCCTGGCCCTGCACAGCTTGCGCGCCGTGCCGCCGCAGGCCATGCAGGAGCTGCTCGGCGCCGACATCACGCGCGCGCGGCCTGTCCACATTCACGTCGCCGAACAGCTGCTGGAAGTGGAGGAGTGCATCGCCCAGCGCGGTGCCCGCCCGGTGCAATGGCTGCTCGACAACGCCGAAGTCGGCCCTGACTGGACCTTGGTGCACGCCACCCATGTCACCCCTGCCGAGCTCGATGCCATGGCCGCGCGCAGGGCCGTGGTCGCAATCTGCCCGACCACCGAGGCGAACCTGGGCGACGGCCTGTTCCCGCTGCGCGCCTTCATCGAACGCAGCGGTCGCATTGGCATCGGCTCGGATTCGAATGTGTCGGTGTCGCCGGTCGAAGAGTTGCGCTGGCTCGAATATGGCCAGCGCCTGGTCGAACGCGAACGCAATGTCGTCAGCACCTCCGATTGGCCCAGCAGCGGCGAGGCGCTGGTGCACCGCGCCGTGGCCGGTGGCCGGCAGTCGAATGGACAGGGCGCGCAGGCCGACGACTACCTGCTGCTGGATGCCGACGCGCCGCAGCTGCAGGGCAGCGCCAGCGCCGACCTGCAGGACCGTTTCGTGTTCGCGGGCAACCGAAATATGCTGCGCGAAACCTGGGTTGCTGGCCAGCGCGTGGTGGAAGACGGCCGCCACCCGCAGCGCGAGGCGATCGCGCTGCGTTACCAGGCCGCACTGGCGAAGCTGCTCGCCGCCGATTGAATCAGCGCGGCGAAAGCTGTTCGCCCGCGGCGATGATGTCCGACAACAAGCCCGCCGCCGTGATCTCCGCGCCGGCGCCGGGCCCGCCCAATGCAAGTGGCGTGCGCTGCTGCAGTTCGGTGCGCACCAGCACCAGGTTCTGCCCCGGTTGCAGCGCCGCGAAGGGCGATGACAGTGGCAGCGAGCGCACGCCGACGCGGCCGCCCTCCTGATCCACCTCCGCCAAAACCACCAGGCGCTCGCCGCGAGATTGCGCGGCAGCAATGCGTTCGCGCCAGGCATCGTCTTCGCGCGCCAGCAGTTCGTCCAGCGACACATCGCGCAGGCCGCCGTCGTCGAACAAGGGCTGCACCTGCAGGGATTCGACCTCCAGCGCGAAGCCGGCTTCGCGACCCAACACCAGCAGCTTGCGGGCTAGGTCCTGCGCGCCGAGATCCTCGCGCGGATCCGGCTCGGTCAGGCCGAGCTGGCGCGCTTCAGCCACCGCTTCGGAGAACGCGCAGCCCTCGTGCAGGCGATGCAGGATGTGGCTGAGCGAACCCGACAACACGCCCTGCAGCGAATGAATGCGCTCGCCACGCAGGCGCAAATCGCGGATCGGGCCGAGCACGGGAATGGCGGCACCGACATTGGTTTCGTAGCGAAAGGGCACGCCGCGGGCGCGACTGAGCGCCTGCAGTTGTCGGTACTGCGACAGCGGCCGGGCATTGGCGCGCTTGTTGGCGGTGACCACGCCCGTGCCTGCGGCCAGCAGCGGCGAATACCAGTCGGCGATTTCGTCACAGGCCGTGCAGTCCACCAGCAAGGCGGCGTGGCGG
Source organism: uncultured Gammaproteobacteria bacterium (assembly GCA_966096795.1). GTDB lineage: Bacteria > Pseudomonadota > Gammaproteobacteria > Xanthomonadales > Xanthomonadaceae > Arenimonas. The sequence continues at coordinate 85,716 of CBHTVR010000007.1, read as the reverse complement.
CTGGGACGGCTCAGTCCGGCGAGCAGAAGTTCGGCATCCTGCGATTGCCGTGGGCGCAAGGAACCTTCGATTAATGCCGGGTCCAGACCCTGCAAATCGTGCGCGAAACCGCGCCGATCGAAGGCGGCGAGCAGGCGCAGGTCCAGGCCCGCGTGTTCGCGCAACCAGCTCTGGCGCGCGGCCAGTTGCCGGCGCAGGGCGCTGCCCACCTGGCCGCGGGCGCCGGCCAGCACCAGGTCAACCCGGGTAGTGGTCGCAGTCGAGCCGGCCGTCGTCGCCGCCGGGAAACGGCGCGAGGCGAAAGCGTGGATCGAAGCTGCGGGCAAAACCGGTGCAAGTGACATGGGACGCTCCTGGGTGGGAGGCGCCGCGACGGCTGGACGGGTTTGCTTCGGGGAGAGTGCGCGACCGGCCTGGCCGTCGCGGCACCCGAATCAGCCTTGCGAGGTTTCGCAGGGCAGGGGGCGGCGCGACGACTTCATAGTCATTCGCATGGTCCGCCGGGTTCGCTGGGTGAAGAAAATATTCATCGCGATATAGAGATATTACGGATTCCCGGGCCTGTCAAGCGATTTTTCGCCTGGCCCGCAGAACGCCTCAAAACGGCAGGCTGGGCTGGCGCAGGCCCTCATGCTCCAGCAGGAACTGCTTGATCGCAAGGCCGCCGCCGAAACCCACCAGGCTGCCGTCGGCGCCGATGACCCGGTGGCAGGGCAGCACGATCGGCAACGGGTTGCGGCCATTCGCCGCGCCCAGGGCGCGCACCGCGCTTGGCTCGCCGATGCGCCGCGCCATTTCGCCATAGCTGGCGGTGGCGCCAAAGGGAATCTGCGCCAGTGCGTTCCAGACTTTCACCTGGAAGGGCGTGCCGACCGGGTGCAAGGGCAAATCAAACTGGCGTCGCTCGCCGGCGAAGTAGGCGAGAAGTTGGTCACGCGTCTCGCGCAGCACGGATGAATTGGCATCGCGCTTCCAGTCGCCATCCACGCGAATCGGGTGGCGCTCGCTCACGAAGCGGATGTGGCGCAGGCCCTCGTCATCCGCGGCAATGGTCAGCACGCCGACGGGCGAGTCGAGTTCGTCGAACCACATCAGCGTTCTCCCTTGGCCGTGCCGCCGGACAGATGCCAAAGCTGCAGCACGGCATAGGCCCGCCACGGTCGCCAGGCCTGCGAGCGCGCATCGGTTTCACGTTCGCTGAGTCGGCGAGCGCCGCCCATCACCTGTTGCAGCACCAGGTCGCCCGCAGGGAAGGCGTCGGGGTGGCCGAGCGCGCGCATGGCCACGTAGTGCGCCGTCCACGGCCCGATGCCGGGCAGGGCCACGAAGGCGGTGACGAAATCTTCCAGGCGCTGGCCGGCGCCAAAATGGATGCGCCCTTCGATTACTGCCGCCGCGAGATTGCGAAGCGTCGTTGCGCGGGATCTCGGAAGGCCGATCGTTTCCAGCGGTGCGTCGCGTAGCGCGTCAGGCCGCGGGAAAGCGCGATCCAGCCCGGGTCGGCCATGCTCGAGCGCTCCGCCGTAGCCATCGACCAGGCGTCGCGCCAGAGTTGTGGCACCGGCTACGCTGACTTGCTGCCCGAGCACGGCGCGCACCGCGACTTCGAAGCCATCCCAGCCGCCTGGAACGCGAAGCCCGGGGCGGCGCGCAAGCGCATCGGCCAGCAGCGGCGTCTCGCGCAGCACCGCATGCACGGCCTGCAGGTCGGCATCGAGGTCGAACATGCGTCGCACGCGCCGTACGATGTCGGGGATCGCGCGCGGGTCGCCTTCGGAGATCTCCAGGCGCAGCTCCGGTTTGGCCTCGTCCGCCGTCACCCGGATCCAGCGCGAGCCGCTGCCTTCGGCGATGACGCGTTCATATGAATCCGTACTGATGCGTTCGATTCCCGGCAGCGCGCGCTTGGCAAGGAAAGCCAACATCACCGCAAAGTCGAGCGGCGGCCGGTACGCCAGGCGCAGCGTCATGCTGTTGCCCGGCGCCTCGGCGCGTTGCCGGCGGATCGCCGACGGCGGCATCGCGCAACCCTGCAGGAAGGCAGCGTTGAAGCGGCGCAGGCTGCCGAAGCCGGCCGCCAGCGCGACCTGTGTCACTGGCAATTGCGTTTCGGTGAGCAGTTGTTTTGCCAGCAGCAGTCGCCGTGTCGTATGCACCGCCATCGGCGTTGCGCCCGCGTGTTCAAGGAATACGCGGCGCAGTTGCCGACCGCCCAAGCCCACGCGCGCCGCCAGATCTTCCATCGATCCTTCCTGCAGCGCGCCCTCGGCAATCAGCGCGAGCGCGCGTTGCACGGCGGTCTCGCCGCCGCGTGCATTCGCTTCCGGCGACAACTCCGGCCGGCAGCGCAGGCAAGGTCGGTAACCTGCCGCCGCAGCCGCAGCAGCACTACCGTAGTAACGGATGTTCTGGCGCTTGGGCGAAGGCGCCGGGCACACCGGTCGGCAATAGATGCCGGTGCTGCGCACGGCAATGAAGAACAGGCCGTCGAAGCGGGCATCGCGGGCCAGGCGGGCGCGATCGCAAATCTCGGCGGAGGGCAGGCTGGCCAGCGACATGGCCCCATCTTAGGCCGGCCGCGAAAGGGAAACTCGCCGTTTTCGGACATGAATGCCTGGGGCCCGGCCCGCCTATAATTGCGGCCTGACCCAGGAGCCTTCCATGTCCGCCCCGCAACGCAAAGACAGCAGCCGCCAGATCCGCGCCCCGCGCGGCGCCACCCTGAACTGCCGCAGCTGGCAGACCGAAGCGGCCTACCGCATGTTGCAGAACAACCTCGACAGCAAAGTCGCCGAGAATCCGCAGGAGCTGGTGGTGTACGGCGGCATCGGCCGCGCCGCCCGCGACTGGGCCTGCTACGACAAGATCCTGGAAACCTTGCGCACGCTCGGCGACGACCAGACTTTGCTGGTGCAGTCCGGCAAGCCGGTCGGCGTGTTTCCCTCGCATGCCGACGCGCCGCGCGTGCTTATCGCCAACTCCAACCTGGTGCCGCACTGGGCGACCTGGGAACACTTCAACACGCTCGATCGCAAGGGCCTGATGATGTACGGCCAGATGACTGCCGGCAGCTGGATCTACATCGGCTCGCAAGGCATCGTGCAAGGCACTTACGAAACCTTCGTCGAAATGGGTCGCCAGCATTACAACGGCGACCTGCGCGGCAAGTGGATCCTTACCGCCGGCCTGGGCGGCATGGGCGGCGCACAGCCGCTGGCGGCATCGCTCGCCGGTGCCTGCTCGCTGAACATCGAATGCCAGCAGAGCCGCATTGATATGCGCCTGCGTACCCGCTACGTGGACGAACAGGCCACGGACCTCGACGATGCCCTCGCGCGCATCGAACGCCACTGCGCCGAAGGCAAGGCGATTTCGGTCGCGCTGCTCGGCAATGCCGCGGAAATCCTGCCCGAACTGGTGCGCCGAGGCGTGCGCCCGGATGCCGTGACCGACCAGACTTCTGCGCACGATCCGCTACACGGCTACCTGCCTGCAGGCTGGACGCTCGAGCAATGGCACGAGCGCCAGGCGTCCGATCCCGCTTCGGTGGTGGAAGCAGCCAAGCATTCGATGCGCGTGCACGTCGAAGCCATGCTTCATTTCGAAGACCAGGGCATTCCGACCTTCGACTACGGCAACAACATCCGCCAGATGGCGCATGACGTCGGCTGCCAGGACGCCTTCGACTTCCCCGGCTTTGTGCCGGCCTATGTGCGTCCGCTGTTCTGCCGTGGCGTGGGCCCGTTCCGCTGGGTCGCGCTCAGCGGCGATCCCGAGGACATCTACAAGACCGATGCCAAGGTCAAGGAACTGTTGCCCGACGACAAGCACCTGCATCGCTGGCTGGACATGGCGCGCGAGCGCATCAGCTTCCAGGGCTTGCCGGCGCGCATCTGCTGGGTCGGCCTGGGCGATCGCCATCGCCTGGCCCTGGCCTTCAACGAGATGGTGCGCAAGGGCGAGTTGTCGGCACCCATCGTCATCGGCCGCGACCATCTCGATTCCGGTTCGGTTGCCTCACCGAATCGCGAGACGGAAGCGATGATGGACGGCTCGGATGCCGTGTCCGACTGGCCCCTGCTGAACGCGATGCTGAACGTCGCCGGCGGAGCCACCTGGGTGTCGCTGCACCACGGCGGCGGCGTGGGCATGGGCTACAGCCAGCACAGCGGCGTGGTGATCGTGGCCGATGGCAGTGAAGCGGCCGACCGGCGCCTGGCCCGGGTGCTGTGGAATGACCCCGGCACCGGGGTCATGCGCCATGCCGATGCCGGCTACGAGATCGCCAAGGCCTGCGCGCGCGAGCAGGGCCTGCGTCTGCCGATGCTGGACTGATAGCCGGTCAACCCTGGCCCGTCCCGGGCGTTTCCGGGAGATGGGTCACGCCCCCCACGGCCTCGGATGTTATCCTCGGGACAGTGGCCTTTCCGTGGGAAGGATGGCCCGGCGCGGTCCTGCGGCCGCATCCATCAGACGGAGACTGCCCCCTTGTCCCACCACGTATTGCGCCCCTTCCTGGCCCGCCTGCTTGGCGCGCTGCTTGTACTGGCCGCCACCGGGATTGCTTCGGCGAACGAAGTTGAGAAAGCCGGGCAGGGCGGATTCAACCAGTTCATCGTCCAGTTCAAGGCGGGCAGCCAGGCGCATGGCAATGCCGCGCTGCGCCAGCGCGCGCTGGATGTACCCGGCCGGGCCTTGGGCCTGAGCGTGAACCAGGTCCGGCGCATGGCGCTGGGCGCCGATGTCGTGCGCACCAGCAAGAAGCTCAACTACCGCGCCGCCGAAGCCTTCATGAATCGCTTGCGCGCCAATCCTGACGTGCAGTACGTCGAGGTCGACCGGGTGGTACGCCCGACCCTCGTGCCCAATGACACCTTCTACAACGGCAACCAGTGGCACTACTACGAGGCGACCGGTGGCATCAACCTGCCCGCGACCTGGGACATCGCCACCGGCACCGGCACGGTCGTGGCTGTGCTCGATACCGGCATTACCAGCCACAGCGACCTGAATGCCAATGTCGTCACGGGCTACGACTTCATCACCAATGTCACCACCGCCGGCGATGGCAACGGCCGCGATGCCGACCCCAGCGACACCGGTGACTGGACCACGGCCGACCAATGCAATCCGGGCGATGCCGCTGAAGATTCCAGCTGGCACGGCACCCACGTCGCCGGCACCATCGCGGCGGTGACCAACAACAACAAGGGTGTTGCCGGCGTTGCCTTCAATGCCAAGGTCATGCCGGTGCGCGTGCTCGGCCATTGCGGTGGCGTCAGCTCCGACATCGCCGATGCGATCGTCTGGGCGGCGGGCGGCACCGTGTCGGGCGTGCCGAACAATGCCAATCCGGTCGAAGTCATCAACATGAGCCTGGGCGGACCGGGCTCCTGCGGCGTCAGCACGCAGAACGCGATCAACTTCGCCGTCAACGCTGGCGTGGTGGTGGTGGTGTCGGCCGGCAACGACAATGCCGACACCGCCGGCTACCAGCCCGCCAGCTGCCAGAATGTCATCGCGGTCGGCGCCACCGACCGCGACGGCGCCAAAGCCAGCTTCTCGAATTACGGCAGCACCGTGGACGTGTCGGCACCGGGTGGTGGCGAGAGCAGCTTCATCGCCTCAACCTGGAACAACGGCCTTACCGTGCCCACGACCGAGGCCTATATCGGCATGCAGGGCACCTCGATGGCGGCCCCGCACGTTGCCGGCGTGGCGGCACTGATGCAAAGCACATCGGCCAGCACTCCGGCTTCGGTGGAAAACGTCATCAAGAGCACCGCGCGCGCGCTGCCCGTGGCCTGCCCGCAAGGTTGCGGCACCGGAATCGTCAATGCCCTGGGCGCGGTCACCGGTGCCGGCAGCGGCGCGTTGCTGATTTCGGACGTGTCTGCCACCGAGGGTAATGCCGGCACCAAGATCTTCACCTTTACCGTCAGCTTGTCCAAGGCCCTGCCCGGCAACGTCACCTTCGATGTCGCCACCGCCAATGGCACGGCGAGCGCCGGCAGCGATTATGTCTCGCTCAGCCAGACCAACCAGACCATTACCGCCGGTGCAACCAGCAAGAACTTCTCGGTCACGGTCAATGGCGATGCCACGGTCGAAGCGGACGAAGTGTTCTACGTCAACGTCAGCAATGTGGCGGGCGTCGCCGTAGCCAAGTCGCAAGGCATCGGCACGATCGTCAATGACGACGTCACCCCGCTCAGCAATGGCGTCACGGTCAGCCCGATTGCCGGCGCCAGCGGCACCAGCTTCCTGTATTCCCTGGTCGTGCCGGCTGGCAAGACTTCGGTGACCTTCACCACCAGCGGCGGTACCGGCGATGCCGACCTGTATGTCAGCCGCGATACCTTGCCCACGACATCGGTGAATGGCTGGGCCTCGGAAGGCTCCACCACTGCCGAGAATATCCAGATCAACAGCCCCGTCGCCGGTACCTACTACGTGCTGGTGTACTCCTACGCGACCATCAGCGGCGTGTCCCTGGTCGGAACCTATGTGCCCAGCGACAGCCTCTCGATTTCGGTCGGTGACGTCAGCCTGAGCGAGGGCAATGCCGGTACCAAGCTGTTCACTTTCCCGATCAACCTGTCCGGGACTTCGGGATCGCCCGTCACCTTTGACGTTTACACCAGCAACGGCACGGCCATCGCCGGCGTGGACTATGCGGCGAACAGTGTGGTCGGCCAGTCCATCGCGGCCGGGCAGACCAGCGGCAATTTCACGGTGACCGTGAATGGCGATACCGCAGTCGAGGACAACGAGACCTTCACGGTAAACCTCAACAATGTCTCTGGCGCCAGCGTTGCTGATGGCCAAGGCCTGGGCCGGATCAATAATGACGATGCGGCGCAGCTTTCGATTGGCGACATAAGCATTGCCGAAGGCAGTAGCGGCGTCAGCACCGCGACCTTTATCGTCCGCCTCAATACGCCGCAGCCCAACCCGGTGTCCTACGACATCGCCACCGGCGGCGGCACGGCCACGGCCGGTACGGACTACGTCGCGCGCAATATCGTCGGCCGCTTCCTGGATGCGGGCCGTACTACCCAGGTGTTTGAAGTCGCCATCAACGGCGACAACATCAGCGAGCCGAACGAAACCTTCAACGTCACCATCAGCAATGTCAGCGGCGCGGTGCTGGCCGACGGCACTGCCGTGGGCACGATCACCAATGACGATGCGGCGGCTCCCGGCCCGGTGATCCAGAACTTCGCCACGGCGCCTTTGCTCCTGAATGGTGGCGAACGGAAGATCGCGCCCGAGTGCGTCTCGGCGAAATCCCGTGCCGAAGCGCGTCGCCGCGGCAAGTCGGTCGCCCACTGTGACAAGCCGGCCACCCGGTGACCGGCGTAGCGTGAATCGGCGCGCCGGGAAACCGGCGCCATCGATCGCCCTGGCCTTGCTGTGCCTGGGCTGGTGCAGTTCGGCGCCTGCCAATGCGCCGCCGCGCTTTCCCGCAGCCGCGACCTGGCACCAGGACATCAGCCGCGCGCCCCTGCATGCCGATTCGGCGTCGATGATCTCGACCTTGGCCGGCCTGGGCGGCTTCGGCTATGGCCGGATGCAGATTGATTTTTCCTTCCTCATCGTCAACGCACCGCCGGGCGCGCCGACCCGCACCATCGTCGGTTACCCCAACAGCGGCAGCTACTACGCACCGGATTGCGAGCCCATCGGCAGCACCCTGCCGGTGCCGGCCAACGCCATCATCGAAGGCGGCAGTGGCTTGGCCTGCGACAACGCCAACAACGACTGCCACTTGCTGGTGGTGCAGGGCGACACCTTGTACGAGGCCTACCGCGCCAATGCCAGTGGTGGCAGCGGGCTGCAGGCGCAGTGCCTGGCCGTGTGGAAGCTCGGCTTCGTCTATCCCGATGACAATCGCGGCGAGCATTGCACCAGCGCCGATGCCGCCGGGTTTCCGATTGCGCCACTGCTGTTCAACGCCGACGAAGTGTATGCGGCCATGCAGCGCAACGAGGGCGATCTTGGCCACGCCATCCGCTTCGTCCTGCCGAACGCGCGAATGGCGACGGTGTCCGGGCAAAAGGTGTACGTGCATCCGGGCAGCCATGCCGGCGGGCCCAGTGGGCCGGCGGGTACGGTGGCCTACGGTTCGCGCCTGCGCCTGCGCGCGGATTTTCCGGTGTCCTCGTACCCGGCTGCGCATCAGGTCATCCTGCGGACAATGCAGCGCTATGGCATCGTCCTGGCCGACGGCGGCAATATTGCCCTGACTGCTGAAGGCGACACCTACACCACGCACAAATGGGCCGAGCTGGGCATCGACTCGCGCGCCTTCGACCTGGCGGTGCCAGCAGCGGCGCTGAAGGTGCAGGATTTCGCCGTGCTCGACACCGGGCCGCGCATCGTCGAGACCTACGACTGCATCCGCAACCCGCCGATCCTGGCCGTGGATGATGCCGCGATTGCCGAGGGCCAATCGGGCAGCAAGCCGCTGGCCTTCCAGCTACGGATGTCGGAAGCGGCCGTTGCGCCCGTGACGTTCGACTACTACACCGACAATGGCACCGCCGCCGCGGGCAGCGACTACCAATCCGCGGCGGCGATCTCGGCGAGCATTCCGGCCGGGCAGACCAGCAGCACGGTGCCGGTGACGATTCTCGGCGACACCACGCCGGAGGCGAACGAGACCTTCGTCCTGAACCTGGCAAACCCGGTGGGCGCCAGCATCGGTGATGCCCAGGCACGCGGGCGCATCGACAACGACGACCTGCCGACGATCTCAGTGAGCGATGCAGTGGTGGTCGAGGGAAACTCGGGGTTTGTCACCGCCAGTTTCCGCCTCAACCTGTCCGCGCCCAGCCCGAGTCCGGTGAGCTTCGACATCACTACCAGCAATGGCAGCGCCAGCGCCGGCAGCGACTATGTCGCCCGCGCCCATTCGCGCCTGATCGACCCGGGCCGCAGCAGCGCGGTGTTCGAAGTCACGGTCAATGGCGACGCCACGGTGGAATCCGACGAGACCTTCAGTGTCACGCTGGCCAATGTGGTCGGCGCGACCATTGCCGACGGCAGCGGCGTGGGGACGATCAGCAACGACGATGCCGCGGCACGCAGCAAGCCCTCGGCTCACCGTGCACTGCGCCGCGCCGGCGAATGAGGCCTTCATCACGGCGCGCGAGCGGGCCGATATCGGCTGGCTGAACAGGTTTTTCCTGTAAGCGTTTCCGCCAGCCGCACTCATTTGCCATTCAGCGCCGATGCCTCGTACTGCGCACGCGGCAAGAATTTCCTTGTCCGATACCTTTCGAGGATGAAAATGAAGACCACCACGCTCAACCGGACCGTCCTGGCTGCCCTGATGGGTTCGGCCCTCACGTTCGGGTGGGGCGCGCCCGCCACCGCGCGCGCGCAGGACGGCAAGGAAGCGGAACCCGGCCAGCGGGCCAGCCAGAACTTCGGCCAATCCCAGTCCAGCAAGGATGCCGCCCAGCAAGCGCGCCGTAACGCGCGTGACGCACGCAAAGGCGAGGACGACGCCGGCTCCGCTGCGCGCGGCCAGGAACAGGCGCAGGCGCGCCAGCGCGAGAACCAGCAGCATCAGTTCGATCAACAGCGCCAGTTCGATCAACAGCGCCAGTTCGACCAACGGCGCCAGGCCGATCAGCAGCGTCAGGCCGATCAACAGCGCCAGGCCGATCAGCAGCGCCAGGCCGATCAGCAGCGCCAGGCCGATCAGCAGCGTCAAACCGATCAGCAGCGTCAGATGGACCGTCTGGCTCGCCAGGCCGAGCGCAACGCTGCCCGTCGCGACGAACCGGTCGCGAGCATCGACAGCCGTTATCCGCAGGGCCAGAGGGAAGGCTCGGCCGATGGCAATCGCAATGGCGATTACCGGTACGGCAGGGGTGGCGACCAGCCGCACACCGGCACGGACCAGCCCCGTGACGGCAGGCGCGATTGGGGTGGCGACGACGCCCGCGACAGGCGCATCGACGAACAGCGCCGCCAGGCCGAAGCCTTCGCGCACCAACGTGATTCGCGCCGCCATGATGCCGATCGCTGGTCGCGCTACCTGCAGTCGCAGCACCGCAGCTCCGGCTACCGCTACCAGCAGGACTACTGGTCGCGCCTGAGCCGCCAGCGCTATGACTGGCAGAATTACGACTACTACAGCGACCCGTACTTCAACAGTGCGCCCACCTACCGCTACTACCGCGGTGGCAACAGCTATTACATCAACAACTACGCGGCCGACCTGCTGCGCCAGGCGATCAACAATGGCTATCGCGAGGGCATCCGCGCCGGCCAGGCCGACCGCTATGACGACTGGGACTTTGACTACCGCAACGCCTACGCCTACCAGGACGCCAGCTACGGCTACCGCGGCATGTACGTGGACTACGACGAGTACAGCTATTACTTCCGCGAAGGTTTCCGCCGCGGCTACGAAGATGGCTACTACGACAACCGTCGCTACGGCCGCAGCTACAATGGTTCGGACGACATCCTGCAGACGGTGTTGTCGGTGATCCTGGACCTGCGCCCGTATCGCTGAGCGCTGGAGTGACTGGAAACTGGAAACGCCCGGCTTGCCGGGCGTTTTCTTTTGCGGAGCGCTAAAATCGTCAGATGCGAATCCAGGCCGACAAGACCCGCCCCGATGCCGAGCTCTGCGCCGCGCTGCGCGAATCGGGCTACGCGTTCCGGGCCGGGGACGACATGCGCCGGCAGCTGGAGTCGAGCGGGCCGCTGTCGGACTGGTCCCAATTCGCCGAAAGCTGGAATGACTTGCCGGTGGACACCTACATGGCCGACCAGGGCCGCTACCGGCGTCGTCGCCATGCGGCGTATTCGATCGCCGCCGATGGCGCCGTTACCCGTCTGCCTGCGCAAGCGCACTACCAGGCCTTGGACTACAACCCGCTCAACGGTGGCATCGAGCGCTGGTTCGAACCGGTGCGCGCCGACTTGGGCGAAGGTGCTTCGATGCGGGCGGTGCTGGGCCTTTGCCGCGATCTTTTTGGCGAGGTGTCGGGCGCGGATAGTCCGGCCTGGAACGTCGAAGTGCACCAGTTCCGCATCGAGGCTCAGGGCGACGCGGTCGGCCTGCCCACGCCCGAAGGCATGCATCGCGATGGCGTGGACTACGTGCTGGTGCTGCTGATCAAGCGCATTAACGTCCGCAGCGGCACCACCCTGATCGGCAGCCCGGACGGCGGTTTTCGCAGCAGCTTCACCCTGGCCGCGCCTTTCGACGCGGCCTGGGTGGATGACCATCGCGTCTACCACGGTGTGACGCCCGTCGAGGCGATTGACCCGGCGCAGCCGGCCTGGCGCGATGTGCTGGTGGTGACCCTGCGTCGCGCCTGAGCGCGCGTGCGCTCAGCGGCGGCCTTCGGCCAGCACCCAGTCCACGAAGGCACGCGCGGCCGGCGCCAGCGGCCGATGCGAAGGGTAGACCACCGAGTAGCTCCAGCGCGTTGGCATCACCGGTCCGGGCAGTTGCACCAGGCGCTTGTCGGCGAGGTAAGGCGCGATGATCTTCTCGCGCGCCAGCGCTGCGCCCAATCCATACACGGCCGCCTGCAGGGCATCGGTGCTGTCGCTGAAGACATGGCGTTCGTCGAGCTTGCGCCCATGCACGCCGGCGGCGCGAAACCAGTCGTGCCAGCCCTGTCTCGCCAGGTCGCTGATCAAGGTGAGGCCGGCAACGTCCGCGGCGCTCTTCAATGTTCGGCCCGAGACGAACGATGGCGCGGCCACCGGGAACATCGCATCGCCCATCAGCGGGTGTTCCGTCAGCCCGGGCCAGGGACCGATGCCATAGCGCAAGGCCAGATCCGCGCCGCCGTCCTCAAAGCGCGTAAGGCCCGCTTCGGTTTCCACGGTGAGCGCCAGATCCGGATGCATGGCGGTGAAGCGCGGCAGGCGCGGCGCCAGCCAGGAATAGGCCAGCGAGTGCAGGGTGTTGATGCGCAGGCGTTCGCGGTCGCGCGTCTGCGGCCGCAGGCCGGACAGCACCGACTCCAGGTCGGCCATCGCCAGGCTGGCCGAATCGGCCAGGCGTCGCCCTTCCGCCGTCAGCATCACGCCGCGGGCATGGCGCTGAAACAGGCTCACGCCCAGCCGCGCCTCGAGCTTGCGCACGTGGTGGCTGACGGCGCTGGCGGTCAGGTGCAACTCCTCGGCGGCGTGCGCAAAGTTTTGGTGGCGCGCAGCCGATTCAAAGGCCGCAAGGGCGGGCAGGAAGTCCGGGCGCAGGCTCATGGTTTGCTTCAAGTAATATTTGTGGCTGACTTGCAAAGTATGCGCTTGTGCGGCCAAGCGGGTAGCGGAAAATGGCGGCCTGACACGAACAAGGCTCGGGCCATGAACAGGAGCGCGGACATCAAGTTGCCCTTGCAGGAGCTGCCGCGGGCGGCGCCGCCGCATGTGGCGCGCGACTGGCTCACGCCACTCGAACTCACCGCGCTGGCGGCGATCTGGGGCGCGTCCTTCCTGTTCCAACGTGTATCGGCCCCGCATTTTGGCGCCCTGGCCTTGGCCGAAGTGCGCTCGTTCCTGGGTGCCGTCGTGCTGCTGCCCTTTCTCTGGCGCGAGCGCGCCTGGTTCACGCGCGAGCGCTGGCCCAGCATTGCCCTGGTCGGCGCGATCAACTCCACCATTCCCTTTGCGCTATTCGCCTGGGCTTCGCAGCATGCGCCCGCCGGTGTGGTCGCCATTACCAACTCCACCGCGGTGTTGTTCACGGCCCTGATCGGTTTCCTGATCTGGGGCGAGCGCATCAGCGGGCGCCAGGGCCTGGGCCTGTTCGCGGGTTTCGCTGGCGTGGTGGTGCTCGCAGGTGCCAAGACGGCGGGCATCACCAGCCCTTGGGCGGTCGTGGCGGGTACCGCTGCGGCGGTGCTCTATGGCATTGGCGTGAACCTCGTGCGCCGCCGCCTGTCCGGCGCGCCGCCGATCGCCCTGGCCTCGGCGACACTGGCTTGCGCGGCCCTGCTGCTGTTGCCGTTCGCCGCACTAGCCTGGCCTTCGCAGCCGGTGCCGATGCAGTCCTGGCTCTGTGCCATCGCCCTGGGCGTGCTCTGCTCGGGCGTTGCCTACGCGCTCTACTACCGGCTCATCCAGCGCGTTGGCGGCAACCGCGCGGTTACCGTCACCTATTTGGTGCCCGTGTTCGCCGTGGCCTGGGGTTGGATGTTCCTCGGCGAACGACCGACCTGGCCGATGGCTGTGGCCGGTGCACTCATTCTGGGCAGCGTGGCGCTGAGCCAGGCGCGACGCTGAAACTCAGCGCGGCGGCAGGCTGTCGCTGAAATCAATCGCCAGCAGCTGCAACACGCGCTCACCGTCGGCGCCGTGGCAGCGCACGGTGTCGCCGACCTTCGCGCCCTCCAGGGCACGCGCGAGTGGTGAAACCCAACTCAGCAACTGGTGTTCGGCATCGGCTTCGTCCTCGCCGACAATTCGGTAGCCAACGACCTTGCCTTCGCCATCGCGCACTTGCACCTTGGCGCCGAAGGCGACCGTGTCGGTGCCGACCAAGCGCAGCCCGATCGGGAGCGCCGAGGCGATGCGCGCGCTCAACCAACGGATGTGGCGCCCGAGATAGTCGCGTTCGAAGACCGCCGCATCGGGCAGGTCATCCAGTCGCGCTTCGGCGTCGGCCAGGCGCGCATGCAACTGCGCCATGCCGCGCGTGGTGACGTAGTTCGGGTACGGGCTGATGGGAAGTTCGGGCAAGGCCTCGGGGAGGCTGATCGGCGCGGCTGCCACGGCGGTACCTCCTTCATCGCGAGGAGGCGGCAGCCCCCTTCATTGCGATGAACGCAGGAAGGGGCGGTCTCAGGACTCGCCGCGCAACAAAAATGTCGCGCGTTTCGGCTCAGTCCTGCGACAGGGTCCAAGCCAGGGATTCGCCAGCGCGCATCGGTACCAGGCGCGACTCGCCGAAGGGCAGATCCTCGGGCACCGGACAGGGTTTTCTCAACAGCGTGATCTGTCGCTGGTTGCGTGGCAACCCGTAGAAATCCGCGCCATTGAAGCTGGCAAAGGCTTCGAGCTGGTCGAGCGCACCGGCCTCGTCGAAGGCCTCGGCATACAGCTCGATGCCGGCATGCGCGGTGTAGATACCGGCGCAACCGCAACCCGATTCCTTGGCGTGGCGCGCATGCGGCGCGCTGTCGGTGCCGAGGAAGAAGCGGGCATCGCCGGACACCGCCGCTTCCACCAGCGCGAGCCGGTGCTGCTCGCGCTTGAGCACAGGCAGGCAATAGGCATGCGGGCGCAGGCCGCCACGAAAGATGGCGTTACGGTTCCACAACAGATGGTGGGCGGTCAGCGTGGCAGCGACGCCCTTGCGCGCAGTGCGCACAAATTCGATGCCTTCGCGGGTGGTGACGTGCTCGAGCACCAGTTTCAGGCGCGGGAAATTTTCCGCCAGGCGCAGCAGGTGGCGTTCGATGAATACCGCCTCGCGGTCGAATACGTCCACGTCGGGGTCGGTCACTTCGCCGTGCAGCAGCAACGGCATGCCCGCTGCTTGCATGGCATCGAACACGGCCTCGCAGCGCGCCAGGTCGGTGACGCCCGATTGTGAATTGGTGGTGGCGCCCGCCGGGTAGTACTTGAGCGCGTGCACGAAGCCGCTCGCTTTCGCCTCGGCGATATCGGCCGGGGTCGTGGCCTCGGTCAGGTACAAGGTCATCAGCGGCTCGAACTGCGAGCCTTCCGGCCGCGCGGCAAGGATGCGCCCGCGATAGGCGCGCGCGTCTTCGACCTTGCGCACCGGCGGCAGCAGGTTGGGCATGACGATGGCGCGGCCGAAGCGGCGCGCGGTGTCGGGCAGGACCGCGCGCAGGGCATCGCCGTCGCGCAGGTGCAGGTGCCAGTCGTCGGGAAGGGTCAGGCGCAGGCTGTCTCGGCTCATGACACCAGTTTAAGGCACGAATACACTTCCAACCCCTGCCCAAGGAGAAAACCATGATCGGCTACGTCACCCTCGGTACCAACGACCTGCAGCGCGGCGCGCGCTTCTACGATGCCCTGCTGGCCGAGCTCGGCGCCAAGCGCTTCATGGAGTACGAGACCTTCATCGCGTGGTCGGTGGCCCCGGACAAGCCGGCCCTGGCCCTGACCAAGCCCTTCAACGGCGATGCCGCCACCGTGGGCAATGGCGTGATGGTCGCGTTGATCGTGGACAGCACCGACAAGGTCGACCGGATCTACGCCAAGGCCATCGAGTTGGGCGGCACCGACGAAGGCCCCGCCGGCCCCCGCGGCGATGGCTTCTATGCCGGCTATTTCCGCGACCTGGATGGCAACAAGCTCAACGTCTTCTGCCACGGCTGAGGCCGGGCAGCTTATCTCGATGCCAATCCCTGGGCCTGGTACAGGCCCGGGAACTCGCGCTGCAGGCGCGCCACCTTCGGCGCATCCCAGTAGCTGATGTAGGGGTGGTTTGGGTTCAGCCGCGCGAAATCCTGGTGGTAGGCCTCGGCCGGATAGAAGGCCTTCAGCGGCGTGATCTGGGTGACGATGGAGGCATTGCCGAAAATCTTCGCCTTCGTCATTTGCTGCACATAGGCCTGGGCGGTGCGCTGCTGCGCCGCCGAGCGATAGAAGATCGCCGAGCGGTACTGCGTGCCGCGGTCCGGCCCCTGGCGATTCAGTTGGGTCGGGTCGTGGGCCACCGAGAAGAACACCTTCAACAAGGTTCCGTAGCTGACCACGGCCGGGTCGAATGTCACTTCAACGGATTCGGCGTGACCGGTGTCGCCATTGCTGACGAGGTTGTATTTCGCCGTGCTGGCCATGCCGCCGGCATAACCCGAACGCGCATCGCGTACGCCGCGCACATGCTCGAACACCGCCTCGATGCCCCAGAAGCAGCCGCCGGCGAAGACGGCTGTCTCGGTGGCGTGCTGTTTCGACAGGGCCTTCCCTTCGGCGGGATCGGGCACTTTTTGGCGCGCCAGCCCGGTGTGGCTGAAGCTCGCCACCAGCAGCGCGCCGAACACCAGCGCGGCGAGCAGTTTGCCGGGGCGGATGAGTTCATGGACGTTCATGCGGTACTCCGTATTCGGAAATGGATGGGTCGGTCAGGCGGCGACAAAGCGCAGCGCCACCGAGTTCATGCAATAGCGCAGGCCGGTCGGTGCCGGGCCGTCATCGAAGACATGTCCCAGGTGCGCGTCGCAGCGCCGGCAGCGGTTTTCGGTACGCATCATGCCGAGCGTGGTATCGCTGATGTCCACGATGTTCTGCTTCGCGATCGGCTGCCAGAAGCTCGGCCAGCCCGTGCCGGAATCGAACTTCGTCGCCGAATCGAACAGGGCGGTGTCGCAGCACACGCAGCGGAACACGCCGCGGGCATGCAGGTCGTTGTATTCGCCGCTGAAGGGCCGCTCGGTGCCACCCTGGCGGGTGACATAGAAAGCGCGCGAGGAAATGCGTGCTTTCCATTGCTCGTCGCTGAGCACCAGCTTGGGCACGTGCACGGTGCGCAACGGCTTGCCGTCGCGGCCGACTTCGACGATGTCCACCTGCGGCGGCGGCCCGGCCGGTTTGGGCGAACTGGCGGCGGCGTCCTGGCGCGAACAGGCCAGTCCCAGGCCGGCCAGGGCAAGGATGGATCCGCCCAGCAGGCGGCGGCGCAGCGGATCAGCGGGGGATTCGGGCAGGTTCATGGTGGTGCGCTCCAGGCTTGTGCAGAGGATAGGCCCGGCCCCTGCGCTTGCGCAGTGAAGGTCGGAGCCACGTCTGCCCATAAAGAGTCCGCAGGTGGCAGGATCGATGCGCGCGCCGCCGATGCCGTTGCCTGCCGTTCAGTCCGGCTGCAGTTCCAGCACCGGTTCGCGCAGGGCCAGCACCTGTTCCTGCAATTGCACGATCACCTGTTCCCAGTGCCGCGGCGAATCGAACCAGGGGAAGGCCGCAGGGAAGGCCGGGTCGTTCCAGCGCCGGGCGATCCAGGCGTGGTAGTGCAGCAGACGCATGGCGCGCAGCGGTTCGATCAGGTGCAACTCGCGCCGTTCTAGCGGGCGAAAAATTTCGTAGCCTTCCAGCAACCAGTTCATCTGCTGGGCGCGCGCCGGGGCATCGCCGGTGCAGAGCATCCACAGGTCCTGCATGGCCGGGCCCATCAGGGCATCGTCCAGGTCCACGAAGTGCGGCGCGCCTTCGCGCCAGAGGATATTGCCGGGGTGGCAGTCGCCATGCAGGCGCAGGATCACCGGGTCGCCGCAGGCATCCCAGCCGTCCTCGATGCCGTCGAGCACCTGGTCGCAGAGTGCCGCGAAGTTTTCCTCGAGTTCGGGCGGCAGCCAGTCGTTCTCGAGCAGCCACTGCACCGGCGCGATGGCGTGGCTTTCGATGCTGAGCGTACCGCGCTCGCGGAAATGCCCACGCTCGCCCAGCGCGTGCAGGCGACCCAGGCTGCGGCCGATCTGCTGCAGTGTTTCGCGGTCTCCAGGCTCAGGCGCGTGGCCGCCCTGCATCGGGAACGCGGCGAAGCGATGGCCGCCGTGGTGGTGCAGGGTGGCGCCCTTGAAGGCCTGCGGGGCAACCACGGACAGCTCGGCTGCGCGCAGTTCGGCGCAGAACGCGTGCTCTTCCAGGATGGCGGCATCGGTCCAACGGCCGGGGCGATAAAACTTCAGCACCCGCGGCGCGTCGTCTTCGATGCCGACGCGATAGACGCGATTCTCGTAGCTGTTGAGCGCCAGCACGCGGCCGTCGGGCTGCAGGCCCAGGCTCTCGACCGCGGACAGGATGGCGTCCGGGTCGAGGCTGGCGAAGGGTGGCGCGGATTCGTCGGGCATGGGCGCGACGGCGGGGCTGCTGGGCCGCCCCGGCGAGATCAGCCCAGCGAGCGCTTGCGGCTGCGCAGTTCGGCCTTCAGGTTTTCGGCCTTGTGCACGTATTGCTTGGCCAGCACGCGGATGACGAAGCTGTGCTCGCGGTCCATCACCACTTTCTGCAGCGAACCCTGGATATGGGTTTCGCTCTGCTCAAGCGCGGTGATGTTGGCGGAGTTGACCGACTTGGGCGCGCGGCCGATGCCGGCATAAGTCTGGCCGACTTCATCAACCAGCTCGATCGGGCGGATGGCGGCCTTGCCGCGCGGCTTGATCTCGCTGGACAGGTTGTCGGCCAATTCGGTCTTGGCCTTGGCCATGTCGGTGAAGACCCGACTGAGTTTCTTGTCCGTCACCGAACGGGCGGCCTCCTCGTAGAACTCCGTGCCATCGCGGCTGATCTGGATCAGGTCGTGGAGGAAGCTGGCGGTCTCGCTCATGTAAGGCTCCTGCTAACGGGGACGCGAACGCAGCCGGCGGTGCGGCCGGCATGCGGGACGCTTGGAATCCGGGGACGGGCGGGGGCCGATGCGAGGGTCGGCGCCAAGGCTCGACCAGGGCAGGCCCGGGAATCGGTCTAAGCCGCGTGCCGGGGGAAACTGCCCGGCGAGAATAGCAAACCGGACATGAATATTAGGTTATTTTCCGGGTAACACCGGGCATTTCCCGGCTATTACCGGGGCATTTCCGGCCATTTCCGGTCAAACGGCGATTCAATCGGCCGCTTGCTGGATCCGCCGCGGCACCCGATTGTCGTCCAGCAGGCGGTCGATCCGGGCGAAGACCTCGGCCCGGGAGAAGGGCTTCTTCATGAAGTCGTCGGCGCCGATGCGGTGCACGTAGAACTCCTCGGTCGCCTGCTCGTTGCCGCTGATCATGATGATCGGGATGTCCTTGGTGATCGGATCCTTGCGCAGGTGGCGCAGGGCGGCGAAGCCGTTCATGCCCGGCAGCACGATGTCCAGGAAGATCAGGTCGGGGACTTCGGCCTTGGCGGTCTCGATGCCTTTCTCGGCGTCACCGGCTTCCAGGGTTTCCAGTTCGTTCTGCCGCAGCATGCGCCGGAGCAGGGCGACGATGGTGGGCGAGTCGTCGATGATCAGCACCCGGGTGCCCGTCGCCGCGCCGCGCCGGTCCTTCTCGCGGCGGTCGCTGGCCGCCACGTCGGGTTCGAACACCGGTTCGGGCTTGGCCACCGGTGAGGCCTGGAACCAGGCCCGCAGTTTCGAAACCATGTCCATGGCGGCGCTCCGTCCGGGCTCAGTTGATCGGCAGGTCGAGCATCAGCGCGCGCACGTAGCGCGCCGAGGGCGAACCGAAGCTGAGCACCTTGTCGTGGTAAGCCTTCAGGTTGAAGGCGGCGCCTTCCTTGGCTTCCACTTCGCGGCGCAGGTCCAGGTGCTCCTGCACGCCGACGAAATAGGTCGGCAGCTGGGTCGAGCTGAGCTGCGCGCGCACCCACTTGCCGGCCGCTTCGCGTTCTTCCTGGAAGGTGGTCTCGGTCATCAATTTCATGGCGTCCTCGCGGCTCATGCCATCCACATGGATGGCCTGGTCGAGGATGGCGTTGGCAGTGGCGCGCAGGTACCACTTCAACTGGATCAGGTGGTAGAGCGGGTCGTTGTCGCGGTAGCCGGCTTCGGCCATCACGCGCTCGGCGTACACGGCCCAGCCTTCAACGAAGGAGCCCGAGCTGAGCACGGCGCGCAGCACCGAGGGGTACTTGTTGGAATGCCAGATTTGCACGTAGTGGCCGGGCATGGCTTCGTGGATGCTCAGCTCGTCAATCGAGCGGGTGTTGTATTCGCGCAGGTAGGACGTGGTCTGTTCGTCGCTCCAGTCGTTGGGAATCGGCGAGACCGCGTAGAAAGTATCCAGCGACTTGTCGAGCGGGCCGGGCGAATCGCAGTAGGCGACGGTGACGCCGCGCTGGAACTCCGGCATCAGGATGACCTGCACCGGTGCGTCGGGCAGGGTGATCAGGTCCTTCTTGCGCACGAACTCGGTGGCGGCGGCGAGCGTGGACTTGGCCGTGTCCACGACCTTGTCGCGGGTCGGGCGGTCGGCATAGGCCAGCTCCAGCGCCGCCTTGATGACAGCCTGCTGCTGTTCGGGCGTGGGCTTTTCCGGAGCTTCTGGCGCGCCAGGCTTGCCGGCCAGCACGCCGCGGGCGATGTCGTACATCTGCGCGCGCACGCGGGTGATTTCGGCTTCGGCGCGGCTGCGGATTTCGGCGCGGCCCATGGGCGAGTCGAGCACGAAGGCCAGCTTCTCGTCATAAAGTTTTTGGCCGATGCGGAAGTCGCCCTTGGCATTGGGCACCAGGGTCTTGTCGAGCCAGGTCTGCTGTTCCGCGACGGCGGTCTTGAGCGCAGCCGCGGCGGCTTCAAGGTGCTGCTTGTCGGCATCGGACAACTCGCCGGCATGCGGCATGATCAACTCGTCCACCAGGCTGAGCACGCCCTGGTTCTGCTTGGCCACGGTCTGGGCGTGGATCAGGGGCACGCGCGCCGGGTCGAGGTTGGCGCGCATCTGCGCGAACAGCGCGGGAATTTTCTCCATGCGCAAGGTGGCGTTGCGCAGGCGGTCGGGCATGGGCGCGAAATCGCGCGCCATCAGCGTGTAGAGGGCGCCGCCGGCCAGTTGGCTGTAGGTCATCGGGTCCCAGGCCCAGCTCTGCAGGCTTTCGGCGCTCCAGATGTCGTAGCGCAACTGGTTGCGCAGCACCGAGGCGTCCACCTGGTTCTCGCGCGAGAGTTTGGCGCGATCAACTTTCTCCAGGTCGGCGAGCAAGGTCTTCGAGAAATCCAGGCTGCGGGCGCGCCCTTCGGCGCTCATGTCGTCGAGCTCGGCGTCGAAGCGATGGTCACCGGTCTGCGTTGCGAACACGGGGCTCAGGCGCATGGCGCCATCGAGCCAGCGTGCCGACAGGTCGTTGAACTGGGCATCGGCGGCGGAGATGGTGGAGGCGACGGCGGCGGGCTTGGCCGGTTCCGGGGTCGAAGGCGTGCAGCCGGCCAGGGCGACGACTAGTGCAGCGAGCAGGCAGGAAATTCGGGGCATGGAAAGCGTCCGTAAAGAAAAGGGCGCCGGAAGCCGGCGCCCTAGGATACTGCCTTGGCGCATTCCGCGCCTTGCCCTGCCGGGCCTTGCCTTTCAGCCTTCGAACACGGCTTCCCGGGCCTTTTGCGCGGGATGCGAGCGGCGCACGGCAGGCACGAGTTGTGCGAGCAGCGCGCAGGCCGCCAAGGTCCAGACGATCAGCGCGCCACTGGGCAGGTCCAGCACCGCCGACAACACCAGGCCGCTGGCATAGCCGGCCGCGCCAATGGCATAGGCCGCGCCCAGGCGCATCGGGCCGCGCATGCCAGCCGTAGCCAGCGCGGGCACGATCAGGCTGGCGAACACCAGGTACACGCCAACCAATTGCACGGAGGCGGTAATCGCCAGCGCGAACAGCGCATAGAACGACAGGCCCGCGAGGCGACCGCGGCGCCACCACAGGAAGGCCAGCAGCACGGCCGACAGGATGGCGGCTGGCACCAACTGGCCGAAGCTCACCCAGAGAATCTGGCCGACCAGCAGGTCCTTGAGGTGTTCGCCGCCTTGCGGATTGTTGCTCAGCAGCAAGAGCGCGCCGGTGGCCGCCAATACGAACAGCGTGCCGATCAGAGGTTCCTGGTAATGCGGCCAGCGCTTGTCGGTCCAGGCCAGCAGCGCGGCACCCATCAGCGCTGCGCCGGCGGCAGCGAACTGCACGCCCAGGCCGTGTTCGTCCACGCCGAACCAAGCCGCGGCAATAACGCCGAGCGCGGCAATCTGCGCAATCGCCAGGTCAATGAAGATGATGCCGCGCGCCAGCACCTGCTTGCCCAGCGGCACGTGCGTGGACAGCACGATCAGGCCGGCCACGCAGGCCGGGCCCAGGATGCTGGCATCGAGTCCGTCCCAGTTGATGGCCAGGCTCACTTCGCGGCTCCGAGCAGCTTGTCTATGGTCGAGTCGAACATGCCGAACAGGTCCTTCGCCTGGGCGTCGCCACCCACGGTGAAGGGCAGGGCGATCGCGGGCACGCCGGTCCGTTGCGCCAGCCATTCGCTGGCTTTCGGATCCTGGTAGGCGGCTCGCACGATCGCCAGCGTGTTCGACGACTTCGCCGTGCTGATCAGCTCGGCCAGGTGCGCGCTGGTCGGCGGCACGCCAGGCTTGGGCTCGAGCGCGCCGATCTGCTTCATGCCCAACCAATTGGTCAGGTAAATCCAGCTGTCATGGTGGACGACGATGTTGCGGCCCTTCAGCGGCGCAGCCTTGGCTTCCCAGCGCTTGATGGCGGCATTCCAGCGCGTGCTGAAGTCAGCCAGGCGCTGCTGGTAAGTCGCGGCATTCGCGGCGTCGAGTGCGACCAGGCGCGCATCGAGCGCTTTTGCAATCGTCAGCATGCGATATGGATCCATCTGCACGTGCGGATTACCCTGCGGGTGCACGTCGCCATTCGCGCGATCGAGTTGCGCCGGCTTTTGCAGGGTCTGCACCTGGCTGGCCGCGCTGAACACGCCATTGCCGCCGGCAATCTTGCCGTTGCCCGACTGGCGAACCAGTTGCGGCAACCAACCCACCTCGAGCTCGGCGCCAGAACAAACGGTGAGGTCGGCGCGGCGAATCTTGGCGATCAGGCTGGGCTTGGCTTCGATCTGGTGCACGTCCTGCAGTGCAGACGTTGCAACATCCACATCCACCTGGTCGCCCGCAAGTTCTTGCACCAGCGCGCCCCATTCGGGCTCGCAGGCGAACACGCGCAGCTTGGCCTGGGCGGGAGTCGTGGCCAGGCCAAGGGCCAAGGCGGCGACGGCGAAAATCTGCTTCATGGCACGTCCTCTGGAAATACGTTGGAAACGAAGGATCAGAACTTGTGCGCGCCGTGCGCGCCCAGGCTCATCTGGTATTGCAGGGTCAGGCTGTTGTCGGTGTTCTCGCCATCGGGTTCGTCGCGGGCGAACTGCAGGCGCAGCAGGCTGAACTCGCTGTTCAACCAGCTCAGCATCAGGCTGTTGCGGCGCGGGTCGAAGTCACCGGCGATCGGGCTGCCGCTGCCGTTCCACAATTTGTCGAAGCGGTAGCCGGCTTCCCAGCGCCGGTTGATGCGATACACCGCTTCCAGGTAGGCGCCGCGGCGATGTCCGGTCCAGGGCGCGACGGCTTCGGTGGAAGGATCCGAGAACATGCCGTCGCGGTTCTCCAGGAAATACTCGCCGCGCAGGGTCACGCCACCGTCCTTGAAATTGCCTTCCGGCGCCCACTTCCAGGTGGCATCGGCGATGTAGATGCGGCTGTCGCCGCTGAAGCCGTCTTCGCCGCCTTCACTGCGGGTGTCGAGCACCGACAGGCCCGCCAACCATGCCGTCTCGTCGCCAATGTCGCCGCCGGCATGCGCGAACAGCGTGTGCGTGCCGGCGCCGCCATGGCCGGCTCCGGCCGCCGGGAAGGAATCGCCACGGAAAATTTCCGCGCCGAATTCCAGGAAGGTGTCGGTCGGTGCCACCCAGCGCAGTTGCACGCCGTCATCGCCGTACTGGTTGCCGAGGAAAGCCTGGTAGGGCAGCGGGCGATCGAAGAACTTGTCGGTGTGCGCGTGGTGGCTGTTGAGGTAGCCCACGCCGGAGAAGAAGCGGCCGATGCGCAGGTTCATGCCGCCCGGCAGCGAGTTGGTATCAACGAAGGCTTCCTCGACGCCGGCTGCGCCTTCTTCGCTGCCCAGGGCCACTGTGAGCTGGCCGTAGAAGCGATCGTCAATGTTCGCGGACAGGCTGATTTCGCTTTCGCCCAGGGAAAATCCGCGCGCCGAAGGGCCGCCTTCGCCCACGATGGGAAAACCGCTGCGCTGATACGTGTCGGGGTCGAGCGAATGGCCGCTGTAGCTGCCATTGAGGATGATGCTGATGGCCGGGTTGAAAGCGTTGCCGTTGGCGCTTTCCTGGCTGCCGCCGGAGCTGGCTTCGGCGGTGCCAGTGTCATCCGTAGGCGCAGGCGCGCTGGCAACGCTGTTCGTTTGCTTGAGCGCTTCCATTTCGGCGCGCGTGGCTTCCAGTGCTGCCGTCGCTGCCTCGGCCTGCTGGCGCATCGCTTCGGCGTTTGCCTCGAGCGCCTTGATGCGCGCTTCCAGCGCGTCGATGCGGCTTTGACTCTGGGTGGGTGCTGGAGCAGCGGCGTGGGCCGTGGCAACACCGGCCAGGGCGAAGGCTAGGACGAGGGGGCGCAACGGCATTTGCGAAGGTCCTGAGAGGGTTAATCGTTACATTATAACGTTCAGAGCCAGCGGGCAAGACCTATGGCAGGTCCCGGCCCATCGGGAGCTGCCTAGACTCGGTTCACCCCTTCGAGGAAGCTGGACATGGACGCCTTCAAACGCCTGCTGGTTCCCGTCATCCTCGCGCTGTGTTCGTCCGTGGCGATGGCCGGGCAGTGCCCGCCGCAGGGCTCGGGCGAGGCCAGGCTCAAGGCGCTGAAGGCCGCGGAGTTTCGCATCGACTCCGCCGAAGATCGCAACGCCCTCGCACTGTCCTTGCTCGATTGCCTGTCCAGCCCGAAACCGGAACTTCGCGATGGCGTCGCCTTCGAGGCCTGGACCACGTGGCTGCGCGCAGACCAGCTCACTCATGCCACGCGCGAGCAAGCGCTCGCGCGCTTGCTGCCGGCCATCGCACCCGGAGCTGCAGATGCCGCGGGATTCCGGCAGCCGTTTTCGGCCCTGGTGCTTTCGGAGATCGCCCGCACTGATCGCAAGACGCCGTGGATGTCGGCGGCGCAACGCGCGCAGCTGGTCGAAGCCGGCGCCGCGTATCTGGAATCGGTGCGCGATTACCGCGGCTTCGACGCGCGCGAAGGTTGGCGCCATGGCGTGGCGCATGGCTCGGACCTCATGCTGCAACTCGCGCTGAATCCTGCGCTCGATCGCGCCCAAGTTGATCGCCTGTTGCAGGCCGTGGCGTCGCAGGTCGCGCCGGCCGGCGAGCATTTCTATGTGTACGGTGAACCCGAGCGCCTGGCGCGCCCCGTGCTCTACGCCGCCTTGCGCGGCCTGCACCAGGAAGCGGACTGGCAAGCCTGGTTCGCCGCGCTCGCCACGCCAGCACCGGCAAGCAGCTGGGGCGAAGCGGTGCGCAGCAACGCCGGCCTCGCGCGCCGGCACAACACCCGCGCCTTCCTGCTCGCGATCTACGCCGAGATCGCCGAAAGCAAGGAGCCCGCGCTTACTGCAATGCTTCCGGCGCTGAAAGCGGCCCTCGTCGCCGTGCCATGAACGGGTGCGCGAATACCGCCAGCAGCACCACCGCCACGCCCGCGTAGAAAGTCGCCGACAACTCGCGCTGCTCATCCAGCAGCAGCACTGCCAGCACGATGGCGTAGACGGGTTCGAGGTTCACCGCCAGCTGCGCCTGGAAGGCCGACAGGCTGCGCAACGCAATCAGCGACAGGGTGAAGGGAAGCAGGGTACAGGCCAGCGCGAGCAGCAGCAGGTAGCCGGCGTCGCGCGGGCCAGGGATCGGCAGAACGGGGCCGGGCGTGCCCAGCAGCTGCGCCATCGGCCAGGCCATCAGGCCGAGGAACAACATGCCTGCGCCCAACTCCAGGCAGGTGACGGTAAGCGGATCGGCGTGTTCGACCAAGCGCTTGTTCCAGGCTCCGAACATCGCCACCAGCAGTGCCGAGGCAATGCCGGCGCCAATGCCTGGCCACATGCCGCTGGGCACGCCGCCCACCACCATCGCTACGCCGGGCACCACCGCGAGCCCGAGCAGGAGTTCATGCCAGTCCATCCGCCGGCCGGCGATGCGCGGCTCCACCAGCGACAGGAACACCGGCGCCAGTGCGATGCAGGTCGCCGCCACGGAAGCGTTCGCCAACTTGATCGAGCCGTAGAAGGTCAGCCAATGCAGGGCCACCAATACGCCGATGCCTGCGTAGGCGCCGAGCAATTTGCGCGGCAGCGCGCGCAGGCCGCGCCATACGCGCGGCACCAGCAACAAGGCGACGGTCACCAGCAGCATGCGCCACCACACCAGCGCGAGCGCCGGCAGGCTGATCAGCTTGCCCAGGATGGCGGTGAAGCCCCAGAGCAGGACGCAGGCGTGGATCTGCCAGTGCGCCTTGCGCGTCGCCGGCGTGTTCAGCGCGAGGCGGCCTTCTTGGCGGCCTTGGCGCGCGGCGCCGAACCGGCGAGATACTCGCGCACTTCGGCGGCGTGGCTGTCGGGGCTGACCTTGTCCCACACCTTCTCGATATGGCCGTCGGCATCGACCAGGAAGGTCGAGCGTGCCACGCCGAAATACTTGCGGCCGTACAGGCTCTTCTCCACCCACACGCCATAGGCCTCGATCAGCTCGTGGTCGGGGTCGGCCAGCAGGGGGAAGTTCAGGCCATGCTTGAGCGCGAAGCGGTCGTGCGCCGGCACCTTGTCGGCGCTGACGCCGAACACCGGCACGCCCAGCTTGTCGAAGCCTGGCATGGCGTCGCGAAAACCGCAGGCCTCGCGGGTGCAGCCCGGGGTGTTGTCCTTGGGATAGAAGTACAACAGGTAGCGCTGGCCCTTCAGGCCGACGCTGTCGAAATTGCGGGCGCCATTGGCGGCAAGCTTGAAGGAGGGGGCGGCATCGCCGGCCTTGAGCATGGTCACGATTCCTGCGGGGGCCCGGGGCGGGCCAAGGGCCACAATATATTCACCTGCGGCCGTGGGCAAACCCGGGCCATGCGATGATGCCGGCCCCGCCACGGACCCCACCTATATGGCCCTCAAGGCAAGCATTCTCAAGGCCGAGTTGCAGCTCAGCGACATGGACCGCAACCACTACGACGCCTATTCCCTGACCCTGGCCCAGCACCCGTCCGAGACCGAGGAGCGGCTGATGCTGCGCCTGCTGGCCTTTGCCCTGAATGCCGACAGCGCGCTGGCCTTCGGCCGCGGCCTGAGCACCGAGGACGAGCCTGACCTGTGGCGCAAGGACCTGACCGGCCAGATTGAATTGTGGATCGAGCTGGGCCAGCCCGACGAAGCGCGCATCCGCAAGGCCTGCGGCCGGGCCACCGCAGTGCGGGTGTACAACTACGGCGGTCGCGCCGCCGCGCTCTGGTGGGAAAAATCCCGCGCCGGGCTGGAACGCTGCCGCAATCTTGAGGTTTTCGACATCGCGCCCGAAGCCAGCGCGGCCTTGGCGGCGCTTTGCGAGCGCAACATGAGCCTGCAGTGCTTTATCCAGGACGGCGAAGTGCAGCTGATGGCGGGGCAGGGCAGCGCGGATATCAAGCCCTTGCTGCGCGAACGCAGCGCCTAGTCGTTCGATTCCCGCGCAGGGTGTTGCCGGCAAAATTCGCGCTTGCCGGCCACGTCCAATTGCTTGAGCGCGTACTCGGCGCGCAGGGCCTCGGATTTGTCGGCGCACTCCAATACCGCCGCCAGCCGGATCGGTGGATGCGAGCGCGTGTACTTCGCGCCCTTGCCATTGGCATGCGCGGCATAGCGGCGCGCGACGTCCACGGTGATGCCGGCATACAGGCTGCCGCCCTTGCACTCGATCAGGTACAGGAACCAGGCGTGTTCGCTCATCGCGCGGCGCTTACAGCAGGCTGTGCGCGATGCGGCGCCAGTTCGCGCGCTCGCGCAGGCAATCATCGCCGCCCATGTCGAACTCGCGGCAGACCATGGGGCGCCGCTCGTAGATTCCGCAGGACATCGTCTCGCGATCGAGCGCCGCGCACCAACCGTCATCGGCCTTGCCCATGATCTGCTGGCCGTCCTCGTCTTCGTCGATGAAGTGTTCCGGCGGATCATCGCCGGCAACCAAAATCACCTTCAGCTGGCAGCAGATCGCGGGGCAGCGACTGCAATGAACCGCCGCCGTGCCACCTTCATCGCCAGCCTTGGTCGAATCGATGTTCAGGGCTTGCCCTGCGAACTTCCGACGTCCTTGGTCAGGCGATACCAGTACTCCAGGCCATCGTAAAAGCCCTGTACCGGCACGCGCTCGTTCAGGCCGTGCGCGAACTCATCGCTTTCCTTCATGAACATTCCGCTGACGCCATACGTGGGAATGCCAACGGCGCGCAGGTACAGGCCATCGGTGGCGCCTGATTCCTGCGCCGGGACGACAGGCACGCCAGGATGAATCGCGTGTGCGGCCCGGGTGACGGCTGCCATCACGTCCGCGCGCAGGGGCGAGGCATCGCTGGCGACGGGAGCGCCGATGGCCACGACTTCCACATTCTTGCCGACCTGGTCCTGGATCACCTGGCGCACGGCTTCCACGGCAACGCCGGGGAAGATGCGGCAGTTCACGGTGGCCGTGGCCGATTGCGGCAAGGCGTTGTCGGCGTGGCCGCCGCGCAGCAGGGTCGGGATGCAGGTGGTGCGCAAGCTGCCCACTTCACCGGGTTCGGCGGAGAGCACGCGCGCGGCCTGTTCGTCGCCCGGATGATCGGCGAAGCGGATCATGGCGGCGCCAACTTCATCCTTGCGGGCCTTGCCGGAGGCGCGGAACGCCGCCACCGTGGTGTCGTTCCATTGCACTGGAAAGGCATAGGCCTGCAGGCGCTTGAGCGCGTCGGCGAGTTCATAGATGGCATTGTCCGGGCGCGGCATCGAGCTGTGGCCGCCGGCATTGCGCACGGTCAATTCAAAGCTGGCGTAAGTCTTCTCGGCGGTCTGGATGTTGAAGATCTGCGGGCGGCCGCTCTCGTCCAGGCTGCCACCACCGCCATCGCTGTTGAGCGCGTACTCGGCGTCGATCAGGTCGCGGTGGTTCTTCGCCAGGTCCTGGATGGTGGCCATCTCGGTTTCTTCGTCGCCACTGAACACGATGACCAGGTCGCGGCGTGGCTTGAAGCCCTCGGCCTTCAGACGCAGGAAGGTCGCGCTGAGCGTCGCCACGCCGTCCTTCACGTCGGACGTGCCGCGGCCGTAGAAATAGCCGTTCTCTTCAACAAGGGTGTAGGGATCACGCTGCCAGTCTTCGCGCTTGGCAGTGACCACGTCCATGTGCGCCATGAACAGGATCGGCTTGCCGCCACTGCCATCGCCGGGATATCGCACGACCAGCGAAGCCGTCTCGCCGACCGGCAGGATGTGGATGTCGTTCGCGGCGAAACCCGCGGCGCGAAACTCGCCGGCAAGGTATTCGGCCAATACCGGCACCTGCGCGCGGCCAACTTCCGTGTGCAAGGAGATGAGCTTGCTGTAGATGGCGCGGGCGCGCAGATCCTGCGCGCTGCGGGTGTCCGCGGCACAGGCGGAGCCGGCCGCCAGGGCGAGCAGGGCGGTGAAAAGAATTCGGGGCATGGGGACGTCCAGAGGGGATGAAGCCGGATCCGGCGGCAGCCCGAAGGCTGCCGCCGGTGTTACGCGGGTTTAGAACTCTTGCGAGAAACGGATGCCGAAGGTGCGCGGCTGGTCCGGGGTGATGTAGACCTGGCCATTCGGATACATGGCGTCGTAGCCGACCGCACCGCAAACATCGGTGGCACATTGCAGGAAGCGCGACATCTGGCCGCGTTCGTCAAAGACGTTCTTGACGAAGAAGTCCAGCGACCAGCTGTTCTTCTTGATGCCGGCCGAGAAATCGACGGTATCGAAAGCCGGCATGTCGCCGTACACGCCACGGTCGTGGATGCGCAGGTCGGAGGTACGACGGCCCACGTGCGCATAGGACACCTGCCAGAACGCTTCCATGTCGCCCACGTCCCAGGTGTAACGGGCGTTGACGTTGCCCTTGAACTTGGGCGTGACCGGCAGCTGGGTTCCCTTGGGTGCTTCGGGGCTTGCGCAGACCGTCTCCGGGTCGCCGCTGGAGTTGAGCGTGCCGCAATAATCCGCCGACAGCTCCGCGTTGTAGTAGGCGAAGCCACCAGTGATCATCAGGTTGTAGGTGGCTGCCCAATTCAACTCGGTCTCGACGCCGCGGATTCTGGCCTGGGCCGCGTTGCGGATATCGGTCAGGCCGTTCAGGCCCAACACCGAGAACTGGAAGTTCTTCCACTTTTCCTCGAACACCGAACCGTTGAAGGTCACCCGGTTGTCCATCCACGAGGTTTTCCAGCCGAACTCGTAGTTGGTCAGGAAGTCGGCCTTGTAGTTGGGCAGGGTGCCGCGGCGCTGCACGCCGCCCGGGCGATAGCCCTCCGACCAGGTGAAGTAGATCATCTTCTTGTCGTCGAGCTTGTAAGTCAGGTTGAAGCGGCCCAGCGAACCGTTTTCCTTGACCTCCTTGTCGAACATCTTGCAGGGGGCGCCATTGAAGGGCGTCCACTGCGAGGAGTCGGGCCCGTACAGAATCTCGCACTTGGCCTCGCCGTAGGCCTTCTGAACCGCCTTGATGTAGGCCGGGTCATTGACGCCGCCATCGTAATTTTCCGGATCAGGCGTGGGCGAGTAGTCGCGGCTGAAGCCGAAGAAGCCCTTCAGGCCGTTATGGGCCTTGAAGAAGCGCGCGCCAGCCGTGGCGGTCAGCTTGTCGGTGATGTCGTAGCTCAGTTCACCGAAGAAGGCTTCGTCGTGGTCGCGGCGTTCCTGCTTGGTCAGCCAGATGTTGTCATTCGTGCCGGTGACCTGGGTATTGTCGTTGAGGCCATCCACCTTGTAGTTCTGCTCGATGTCGTGGAACTGGTCCTGGTAGAACACGCCGGCCACGAAACGGAAGGCCTGGTCGGTCGGCGAAGAAATGCGCAGCTCGTGGCTGGTCTTCTTGTAGCCGTCGGTGGCCTGGATGTACTGCGAGGGATTGATGATGTCGCCGTTGTTGTTGGTGAAATACGCGCCGTAACCGTAGACGGTGTCGTACCAGAAGCCATAGTCGTTGTAGTCCGACTCGGAGTCGACGTCGCGCTTGAGGTGGGCGAAGGCATACACCAGGTCGAAGTTGCCGATCTTGCCCTGCAAGGTCAGCGACGCCTGGTTCCAACGGTCATCCGAGGTTTCCGGATAGAAGTGGGTGAGCTTGAGATCACCCACCACCGGGTCATAGCTGAAGCCGCCATCGGTGGTCTGGTGCTGGCCCATGATGGTCGGGGTGATCGACCAGCTGTCGTTCAAGTCCACCTTGAGGGCCACGCGGGCGCCGTAGGTGTCAACGGTGTTGTAGTTGTCCTTGGCCGCAGCGGTGTTGGTCGCCGTGCCGTGGCCTTCGGTGTAGGCGTCCCAGGACGGATAGGTGCGTGAACCGAGCACGTTGTCGATGTAGCCGGCGTCATGCTTTTCCCAGGCGACCGCACGGATCGCGGCGCTGTCGGAAATGGGCGCGTTGACGAAGCCTTCCAGCACATGGCCGGTGCCGCCATGGGCGACCGAGTTGAACTCGACGCCGTAGCCGGCCTTGAAGCCGCTCGGATCGGGCTTGTTGGTGATGATGCGCAGGGTGCCAGCTTCGGAGCTGGCGCCGTACAGGGTGCCTTGCGGGCCGGACAGCGCCTCGATGCGGGCCACGTCATAGATGTGGATGTCGAGCGCGCCCTGGATGGTGGTGATCGGCTGTTCGTCAAGGTACACGCCGACGCTGGGCAGCGAGGTCGAGTGGTTGCCGTCGCCGCCGTTGGCCACGCCGCGCATATAGACCTGGCCGAAGCCCGGGCCGATCGGGTTGGTGGCCACGCTGGGCAGCAGCTTGGCGAAGTCCTCGAAGTCCTTCACATCGCGCTGCTGCAGCTGGCTTTCGCCCAGCACCTGGATGCTGACCGGAACCTCCTGCAGGTTTTCCTCGCGCTTCTGCGCGGTCACCTTGACGGCGTCCAGCGTCGGCGCCTTGCTCTTGTCTTTGCTCGCCGGGGCCGCCGGCTGGTCTGCCTGTGCTGACGTGGTGTCCGCCTGCTGGGCGAAGGCGAGCGGGCTGATCGCAAGGCAGATGGCCGCTGCCAGGGGCAGGCGGGTCAGCTGTTTCCGGTGTCGCTGTTGGCTGGTGTCGCGCATCGTGATCTCCCCTGTGGAGGACTTGGTGGATTCAAAAAACCGGTACCGCGGGATAACTTTCCAGAACCGGGCCCAGCGCCGTTTTCAGCGGCCCGAGCCATGCCTCGTAGTGGCGCCAATGATCGACGCCTTCCTTGTAGATGGGTTTGCGCACCTGTTCGGAACTGGCGGTGCGCACCGGACGCTGGTTGTCGAAGAAGCGCAGGCAGCCTTCCTCGAAGGGAAGTCCGCAGTAGGCGAGCAGGCGCCGCACTTCAGCCTCGGTGTCCTCGACCATGTTCTCGTAGATTACGCGATGCACGCGGCCGGGCAGGACATCGTCGATATGCGCCATCAGCCGCACGTAATCGCTGTAGTAGCGGCCGATGTCGTCCAGGCTGTAGCTGAAGTTCTGGCCGCGGGCGAAGTGCTGCTTGAAGCCCGACAGGCAGCAGGCCAGCGGGTGCCGGCGGGCATCGATGATGCGCGCGTTCGGCAGCGCCAGGTGGATCAGGCCGATGTGGGCGAAGTTGTTCGGCATCTTGTCGATGAAGAAGGGCGCGCCTTCCTTGCGATGGATGCGGGTGCGATCGATGTAGCGCTCGCCGAGTTCGCGCAGTTCATCAGCACCCAGGGTGGCCAGCACCTCGTGGTAGCTGGTGGTCTGCGGCGCCTCGGCCAATTGCCGCAGCGAGCGCGTCATGGAAATGATCTCGGGCAGTTCCATCGTGCCCTCGACCTGCGAGTGGCTGGACAGGATCTGCTCGATCAAGGTTGAGCCGGCGCGCGGCAGGCCGACGATGAAGATCGGGTCGCGCGCGCTGGCGCCCATCCCGGCGCGCTCGGCGAAGAACTCGCGGCTGAAGGTCTGCTTCGCCTTCAGGGTGCGGGTGTGGTTGTCGGCGGCGCTGTAGGCGACCGTGGCGCGGCGCAGGGTGTTGCCTTCCAGGTAGTGCTGGAAGGATTCGGCGTAGTCACCGGCGTCTTCGAGCGCCTTGCCCAGCGCGAATTCAAAGTGGTGGCGGTTCTGTTCGCCCAGATCCTCGCGCGCAAGTT
The DNA here is from genome assembly GCA_966096795.1 of uncultured Gammaproteobacteria bacterium. Classification (GTDB taxonomy): domain Bacteria; phylum Pseudomonadota; class Gammaproteobacteria; order Xanthomonadales; family Xanthomonadaceae; genus Arenimonas. The sequence continues at coordinate 52,899 of CBHTVR010000007.1, read as the reverse complement.
GCGTGCGCATGCCTTCAACTTCGGCATCGGTGAAGCGGAAGGTCTTGAGGTTGGCCAGGCTCCAGGCTGCCTCGCCATAGCTGGGCTCGAGTTCCAGGCTGCGGCGGTAGGCTTCGATGGCGCGGTCCTGGTGGCCAGCGGTTTTCAAGGCGTGGCCGCAGCTGAGCCAGATGCGTGCATGGTTGGGGTATTCGCGCAGCAACTGGTCGTAGAGGGCGATGGCCTTTTCGTATTCGCCAACGTGGCAGAGGATGACGGCCTTGAGGTTGCGATAGCTGGGGTTGCGTGGCTCGCGTGCCAGCAGGATCTCGATCTGTTCCAGCGCTTCGGCGGGGCGCTCGGCGCGGTTCAGCACCAAGGCGTAATTCTGGCGCGCGGCGTGGAAGCTCGGCGCCAGTTCCATGCAGCGCGCGAGCAGGCTGACCGCGTCATCGTCGCGGGCCAGGCGCGCGGCGACTTCGGCCAACATGCGAATGGCGGCAACGTCGGTGGGCGCTTTCTTCAGGTGCGCGCGCAGCAGGGTTTCGGCTTCGGGAATGCGGTTTTCGGCGAGCGCGGAAGCGGCGGCCAGCAAGCCCGGGTCGCGATTGGAAAAACGGATGTGCTGGCCGTAGGCCTGGTCGGCGCCCTTGCTGTCGCCGGTGGCGCTGAGGTGGTCGCCAATCGCCAGCCACGCGCGCGGCAGGTCGGGTTTGAGCGCGACGGCGCGCCGCAGCGCGTCCAGGGCTTCTTCGCCGCGGCCCACGCGACCCAGGGCCATGCCGAGGTCAAGGTGGGCCATCGCCCAGTTGGGCTGGGTGCGCACGAGGTGTTGCAGTTGGCTGACGGCGGTTTCGGTTTCGCCGCGGGCCGAATGCGAGGCCGCCAGCAGCAGCAGCGCGCGCGGCTCGTCGCGCACGACCTTCAGGATCTCACCGGCCTGCTCGCCCGCCAGGCCAGGATCCGTCGCCAGCAGGCGCGACGCATGCGCCAGGGCGGATTCGAGCGTGGTGGTGGGTTCCGGAGCCAGATTCATCAACTTTCCGCGGCTACAGCAATAGGGGTTTTTACCAAATCTTCACGCTCCAGCGCCAGAGCCAGGCCCTGGCCGACGCCCACGCACAGGGAAACCAGGGCCCTCCGGCCGCCGGAACGGGCCAGTTCGCGCGTGGCCGTCAGGGCCAGGCGCGCCCCGCTGGCGCCCAGGGGGTGGCCCAGGGCGATGGCGCCGCCGTTGGCGTTCACCCGCGGGTCCTCGTCGGCCAGGCCCAGGCTGCGCGTGACCGCCAGGACCTGGGCGGCGAAGGCTTCGTTGATCTCGATTCGGTCGAACTCATCCAAGCGCCGGTCCAGGCGCGCCAGCAGGCGGGCGATGGCGGGCACCGGGCCGATGCCCATGGTGCGTGGCGGCACGCCGGCGGAGGCCATGCCCAGGATGCGGGCGCGCGGCTGCAGGTTCCAGCGCGCCACCGCATCGGCCGAAGCCAGCAGCAGGGCGCAGGCGCCGTCGTTGATGCCCGAAGCATTGCCGGCGGTGATGCAGCCTTCCGGGCCGTGCAGGGGCGCGAGGCTGGCAAGCTTTTCGAGACTGGAATCGGCGCGCGGCTGCTCGTCGGCGAGCAGCTTGCCCACGGGCAGCAGTTCGCCTTCGAAGAAACCGCTGGCGCGCGCGGCCGCCACGCGCTGCTGCGAGCGCAGGGCGAAGGCGTCCTGGTCGGCGCGGGAAATGCCGTGCTCGCGGGCGAGGTTTTCGGCGGTCTGGCTCATCGCGTCCACGCCATGGCTTGCGGCCATCGCAGGATTGACGAAGCGCCAGCCAAGGGTTGTGTCCTCGAGCTTCTGCTCGCGGCCCAGGGCGGTCTCGGCCTTGCCCATGACATAAGGCGCGCGCGACATGCCTTCCACGCCGCCGGCCAGCATCAGGTCGGCATCGCCCAGGGCGATGGCGCGCGCGGCCTGGCCAATGGCTTCCAGCCCCGAGGCGCACAGGCGATTGACCGTGAGCGCCGGAACGCTGACCGGCAGGCCGGCCAGCAGCGCAGCCATGCGCGCGACATTGCGGTTGTCCTCGCCGGCCTGGTTGGCACAGCCAAGGATGACTTCATCCATCGCCGCGGGATCGAGTTGCGGATGGCGCTGCAGCAGCGCGCGCAAGGGCAGGGCTGCAAGATCATCCACGCGAATGCCCGACAGGCCGCCGCGAAAGCGACCGAAAGGCGTGCGCAGGCCGTCGCAAAGATAGACCGCGCGACCGTTCAAGCAGTAACCGCCGGCAACAGATGCGCGGGCACGCTGGTTTCAATCGCGTGGGCCGTGCGCCGCAGCGACGGCAGGATCTTGTCCAGGGCCAGGCGCTGCGCGTCGGCCTGGTAGGGCAGGCTGACGTTGATGGCAACGGCGATGCGGCCTTCGGCATTGCGCACCGGCACCGAAATCGAACACAGGCCCAGTTCCAGTTCCTGTTCGACGTAGGAGTAACCCTGGCGGCGCACGTCAACAATGATGCGGCGCAGTTGCTCGCGGTCGATGACGGTGTGGCTGGTCAGGCGCGCGGGCTTGCAGGCGCGCAGCCAGGCATCGAGCTCGACATCCTCCAGGCCCGCGAGCAGCACGCGGCCGAGCGAGGCCGAACAGGCCGGCAGGCGCGCGCCGACACCCAGGCGCACGCTCATGATCCGCTGTCCGGGCACGCGCAAGACATAGACGATGGACTGGCCGTCGAGCACGGCCATCGAACTGCTCTGGCCGACCTGGTGCGCGAGCTCCTCAACGAGCGGCGTGGCGATGTCGGTGAGGTTGAGCGAGTCGAGATAGCCGAAGCCCAGTTCCAGCACGCCGGCGCTCAGCTGGTAGTCGCGGCCGATGGCACGCACATAGCCCAGGTGTTGCAGTGTCATCAGCAGACGCCGGGCTGCAGCCCGCGACATGTCCGTGCGCGCGGCGATATCGGCCAGGCCCAGGCGCGGATGGCTGCCGTCGAAAGCGCGCAAGACCGACAGGCCGCGCGCAAGCGACTGGACGTAGTCACGGCTGTCCTCGAAGCACGGTTCGCTGCGCGCGGATCTGGGCATGTTCCACCTGGGTCCGGATCGCCGGGTTGACGGCGAATGTACGGAGAAATACAGTGGTGCGCAATACGCACACGCTGTGCGCATAGCGCACAATTGGCCTGGAGCGGGGAGCCGGAATGATCGATGCCGAGCGCGACTGCGTGCTGCACAGCTGGTCAGTGCAAGCCGACTGGAATGGCGCGACGGTGGTCGCCGGTCACGGCGCCTGGCTGTGTTTGCAAGACGGTCGCGAAATCCTCGACATGAGCAGCCTGGCCGAGTGCTGCAACCTCGGCCACCAGCATCCGCGCCTGGTCGAAGCCATACGCGCGCAGGCCGACAAACTTTGCTTCGTCACCAGCGCCTGGGGCGCGCAGCCGCGCGCTGAACTGGCGCAGGCCCTGCTGGAAACATCGGGCTTCGAAGGCGGGCGGGTGTTCTTCACGCTTGGCGGCGCCGACGCCAACGAGAACGCGGTGAAAATCGCGCGCCTGGCCGCCGACAAGCCACGCGGGAAGATCATTGCGCGCGACCGTTCGTATCACGGCGCCAGCCACCTGGCGATGGCCCTGTCCGGTGACGCCCGCACGCAGGCGCAGGTGGATGCGCAGGCCTGGGGCATCGAACGCGTGCCGCCGCCTTACGCCTATCGCTGTCCGTTCGGCAGCCGCGATGCCGATGAATGCGGGCAGCTTGCGGCCGATGCCGTCGCTGGCCGCATCGAAAGCCTGGGCCGCGAGCGCGTGGCTGCGGTGCTGATGGAGCCGAATGCAGGCACCAATGGCATCGTCGCGCCCGACAGTTGCTGGCCGGCCCTGCGCCGGCACACGGCCGAACGCGATGTGCTGCTGATCGCCGATGAAGTGATGAGCGGCTTCGGCCGCTGCGGCGAATGGTTCGCCTGGCAGCGCCACGGCGAGGCCGGGCGCCCGGACATGATGACGCTGGCCAAGGGCCTGACCGGCGGCGCGCTTCCCCTGGGCGCCGTGGTGCTGAGCGCGCAGGTGGCCGCACGCGTCGAGCACAAGATGCTGTATGCGGGCCTGACCTATTGCGGGCATCCGCTCTCCTGCGCGGCCGGCCTTGCGGCAGTGGCTGCCTACGAGGACGAGCAACTGATAGCGCGTTCACGCGCACTCGGCGCTTCGTTGCTCACGCGCCTGCAGGAATTGCAATCGCGGCATGAGGCGATCGGCGATGTGCGCGGCGGCCACGGCCTGTTCGCGGTGGTCGAACTGGTGGCCGACCGCGCCACGCGTGAGCCGCATCTGCCCTGGCCGCAATCGCCACCCGCCCTGAAAACCCTGATGGACGAAGCGATGGCCGAAGGCGTGTCCTTCGCCGCGCGCGGAAACCTGATCATTCTCGCGCCGCCATTGGTCATCGCCGAGAAGGAACTGGCCGATGCCATCAACCTGCTCGACCGACTGCTTTCCCGCCATTTTCCCCACTGATCTCCTTTTCCATCTGAGCCCGCCATGAGCTTCCGCCTGACCTACGCCACCATGTTCAACCCGCCCGAAGCCATGCACGAACGCTTCGAGGCCGCCCTGGCGAAAGTCATCTCAGGATTGGGAGCGCGCCACCCGCTGTTTATCGCCGGCGCCGACCGCGAGGCTGCGCAGTACGCGCGCCGCATCAGCCCCATCGACAGCGAATTGCAGTTGGGCGATTTCGCCCTGGCCGACCAGGCCGATGTGGACGAGGCCATGGCATCGGCGCGCGCCGCTTACCCGGCGTGGCGGGCGCTGCCGGTGGCCGAGCGCGCGCGACTGATCCGGCGCGTCGGCGACATCATGGAAGAGCGCGTGTACGAGATCGCCGCCGCGCTGACGCTGGAGGTCGGCAAGAACCGCATGGAGGCCCTGGGCGAGGCGCAGGAGACGGTGGACTTCTTCCACCACTACGCCCATGACTTCGAAAGCCACGGCGGCTACGAACACCTGTTGCCGAACGACCCGCTGGAAGGTGCGGTCTCGCGCAATCGCAGCGTCATGCGCCCGCATGGCGTGTGGGTGGTGATTGCGCCCTTCAATTTCCCGCTGGCGCTTGCCGGTGGGCCGGTGGCGGCGGCCCTGGTCACCGGCAATACCGTGGTCGTGAAAGCAGCGACCGACACGCCCTGGTCGGGCCGCTTGCTGGCCGATTGCATCCGCGATGCTGGCCTGCCTGCGGGAGTGTTCCATTACCTGTCCGGCTCCGGACGGGATATCGGCGAGGCATTGGTGCAGCATCCGCTTACCGCGGGTATCACCTTCACCGGTTCGGTCGCAGTGGGCACGCGCCTGCTGCAGGCCATGGCCGGCGGCGCCTGGCCACGGCCCTGCATCGCAGAGATGGGCGGCAAGAATCCCTGCATCGTTACCGAGCAGGCCGACCTGGGTCGCGCGGCGGCGGGTATCGTGCGTTCGGCCTATGGCATGGGCGGGCAGAAGTGCTCGGCGCTTTCGCGCCTGTACGTGCACGAGAAGGTCGCCGATGCCCTGATCGGGCACCTGCAACGGCAGATCGCCGCCCTGCGCATCGGTGACGCCTGCAAGCGCGAGAACTGGCTGGGCCCGGTGGTGAATGCCGCGGCTTACGAAAACTATTCGAGCTATGTTCGCCAGCTGGAGAGCGCCGGCGCGCGTTTCATCGCCGGGGGCAAGCAGCTGCGCGAGGGTGCCTTGGGGCGTGGCTTTTACGTTGAACCGGTGCTGGCCGAGGTCGGGCTGGACCATCCGCTCTGGCAGCAGGAAATGTTCCTGCCGATCCTGATGCTGCATCGCTACAAGAATCGCGAAGACGCCATGCGCCTGGCCAATGACAGCCCGATGGGCCTGACCGCCGGCTTCTACGGCGGCGCCGATGAAGTGCCCTGGTTCCAGGAAAACATCGAAGCCGGCGTCACCTACGCCAACCGCCCGCAAGGCGCGACCACCGGTGCCTGGCCGGGCTACCAGCCTTTCGGCGGCTGGAAGGGATCGGGCTCCACCGGCAAGGCCATCGCTTCGTTCTATTACCTGCAGCAATACCTGCGCGAGCAATCGCGCACCGTGGTGGAGTAGGGCATGGCCCTGGTTTCACTGTCCGAGGCCGTTGCCGCGCACATCGCCAACGGCGACTGCGTGGCGCTGGAAGGCTTCACCCACCTCATCCCCTTCGCCGCCGCGCACGAGATCATTCGCCAGGGTCGGCGCGACCTGCACCTGGTGCGGATGACGCCCGACCTGGTCTACGACCAGATGATCGGCATGGGCTGCGCCCGCAAGCTGACGTTTTCCTGGGGCGGGAATCCGGGCGTGGGTTCGCTGCACCGTCTGCGCGATGCCGTCGAGCACGCCTGGCCGCGGCCGCTGCAGTTGGACGAACACAGCCACGCCGGCATGGCCGCGGCGTATTGCGCCGGCGCGGCGCGACTGCCCTTCGGCATGTTGCGCGGCTACCTGGGCAACGAGCTGGCGGCGCATAACCCGGCCATTCGCCAAGTGGAATGCCCCTTCACTGGCGAAAAACTGGCGGCGGTGCCGGCGATCAATCCGGACGTGACCATCCTGCACGCGCAGCGAGCCGACCGCGAAGGAAACATCTACCTGCACGGTATCATCGGCGCGCAGCGCGAGGCCGGGCTGGCGGCGAAGAAACTCATCGTTACCGTCGAGGAAATCGTCGAGCGCCAGCCGCCGGCGATGAACCAGATCGTGCTGCCGCATTGGCTGGTGACGGCCGTGGTGCATTGCCCGGGCGGTGCCTATCCTTCGTATGCGCAGGGTCATTACGCGCGCGACAACGGCTTCTACCAACGCTGGGACGCCATCGCCCGCGAGCGCGAGGGCTTCCAGGCCTGGATGCGCGCGCATGTGCTCGAGACCCGCGACCAGGCCAGCTTCTTCGAAAGCCTGGGCTGGAAGGCCGCATGAGCGCCGCCACTCGCGACGAATGGATGACGGTGAGCGCAGCGCGCATGCTGCGCGACCGCTGCGTCTGCTTCGTAGGGATTGGCCTGCCCAGCGCCGCCTGCAACCTGGCGCGCCTGCTGCATGCGCCCGACATCGTACTGATCTACGAATCGGGCACCATCGGCACGCGGCCCGAAGTGCTGCCCCTGTCCATCGGTGATGGCGAACTGGCTGAGACCGCGCTGCACGTGGTGCCCTTGCCGGAAATCTTCAGCCACTTCCTGCAGGCGGGGCGGGTGGACGTTGGCTTCCTGGGCGCGGCGCAGATCGATCGCTTCGGCAACCTCAACAGCACCGTCATCGGCAGCTACGAAGCCCCGGCCACGCGTTTGCCGGGCGCCGGTGGCGCGCCCGAGATCGCCACGCACGCGCGCCAGACCTTCGTGATGGCCAAGGCCACGCCGCGCAGCTTCGTCGAGCGCCTGGATTTTCGCACCTGCGCGGGCTTTCTCGAAGGCCACGGCGCGCGCGGCCGCAGCGGTGCGCCCGGGGCCGGGCCGCAGGCAGTGATCGCCGACTTCGGCATCCTGCGGCCGCATCCGGACACGCAAGAGTTGCAACTGGCGGCGCTATTTGCCGATGCCGGCGCCAGCGTGGATGAAGCCCGCAGCGCCGTGGGCTGGCCGCTACAGGTGGCCGCTCAGATCGACGCCGTGCTGGCGCCGACGGAGTTGGAGCTGCAAACCCTGCGCGCCCTGCACGCGCGCACCCGCGAAGCGCATCGCCAACCGATGCGCATGCCCGGCTGGACCACCTGAGGAACGACCATGAAGAATCCGCATATCCACACCGAGCTTCCCGGCCCCAAGGCGCAGGCGATGATCGCTCGCGACGCCGAGGTCATCTCGCCCTCGTACCCGCGTGACTATCCCTTCGTGATGTCGCATGGTCGCGGCACCGAAGTCTGGGATGTGGACGGCAACCGTTTCCTGGATTTCGCCGCTGGCATCGCCGTGTGCAGCACCGGCCACGCCCATCCGCGCGTGGTGCAGGCGGTGAAGGAGGCGGCCGACAAGTTCCTGCATATCTCCAGCGACTACTGGCACGAGCAGATGATCGGCCTGGGCGAGCGCCTGGCAAGGATTGCCCCCATGGGCGAGCCGGCGATGAGCTTCATCTGCCAGTCCGGCACCGAGGCGGTAGAGGGCGCGATCAAGCTCGCGCGGTACGTCACCGGGCGTTCGCGATTTATCGGATTTCTCGGCGGCTTCCACGGGCGCACGATGGGCTCGCTGTCCTTCACCTCAAGCAAGTACACGCAACAGAAGGGCTTCTTCGCCACCATGCCGGGCGTGACCCATGTGCCTTACCCGAATCCTTACCGACCGCTCCTGGCGGGCGAGGACCAGGGCGAGGCGGTGCTCGACTACATCCGCATGCTGTTCGAGCGCAATGTGCCGGCTTCCGAAGTCGCGGCCATCCTAGTCGAGCCTATCCAGGGCGAGGGCGGCTACGTGGTGCCGCCGGAAGGATTCCTTGCCGGGCTGCGCTCGCTATGCGACGAGCACGGCATCCTGCTGATCTTCGACGAGGTGCAGTCGGGCATTGGCCGCACCGGCAAGATGTTCGCCTGCGAACATTGGGGCGTGGCGCCCGACATCATGAGCCTGGCCAAGGGCCTGGGCTCGGGCCTGCCGATTGGCGCAGTAGTGGCCAAGCGCCGCCTGATGTCGCAGTGGAAGCGCGGCGCCCACGGCAACACCTACGGCGGCAATCCAATCACCTGCGCGGCGGCCAATGCCACCATTGATCTCGTGCAGGGCGGCATGGTCGAAAACGCCGGCAGTGTCGGCGCGCACTTCATGACGCGCCTGACCGAGATGGCGCGCGAGTTTCCCTGCATCGGCGAGGTACGCGGGCGTGGGCTGATGATCGGCATGGAACTGGTGGAAACCGATGGCCGCAAGACGCCGGCGCGCGAGCTGTGCGACGCGCTGGTCACCCAGGCCTGGCGGAATGGCCTGCTGTTGCTGAGTTGCGGTGTAAGCACAGTGCGCTTCATGCCGCCGCTCAATGTCGGCGCCTCGCAGGTGGACGAAGCCGTCGGCCTGCTGAAGGCCAGCCTGCGGGAAGTGTTGGCGGCGAGGGGCATATGAGGGCGGCGCGCCGTAGTCCGGCGTTGGGCTTGCGTGCGCTTGGCGCAGCGCTGGGCCTGTGCTTGGTCACATCGTTCGCGGCCCCATGCGCGTTTGCTGCCGAGGCGGCGGCTCCGCCGGCGGGTCGCGAGGCGGTGCTCAAGCAAGTGGACCTGCCGCACAGCTATTACTGGCGCGAACTCTACTTGCCGCAACTCACCACAGGCCCGTCATCGGCCAGCTTCCTTCCGGATGGGCGCGGGCTGGTCTACAGCATGGACGGCTCGCTGTGGCGGCAAGGCCTCGGCTCGGATACCGCCATCGAGCTGACCCATGCGCAGGGCGCCTATGACTACCAGCCCGATGTTGCCCGTGATGGGAAGAGCGTGGTGTTCACCCGCTATGACGGCAAGGCGATGCAGTTGTGGCGCCTGGAGCTTTCCAGCGGCCGTGCGCAAGCGTTGACGACCGGTGACGCGGTGAACGTGGAGCCACGCATCTCCCCGGATGGGCGCCAGCTTGCCTGGATTTCCACGCAGGGCAAAGGCCATTTCAAACTGTTCCTGGCCGACCTCGACGCAGGCGGCATCCACAATGCACGTGCGCTGCTGGCCGAGCGCAAGTCGGACATCGACCGTTACTACTACTCGGCTTTCGACCACGAGATCAACCCGTCCTGGTCGCCCGACGGCAAGTCGCTGCTCTATGTGAGCAATCCGGAAACGCCTTGGGGTTCTGGCGGAATCTGGAAGCTCAACGTCGCCGACCCCAACCAGCGCAACAAGATCCTTGACGAGGAAACCAGTTGGAGCGCGCGCCCGGAACTTGCGCCCGACGGCAAGCGCCTGCTGTTCGCCAGCTACCACGGGCGCCAGACCCACCAGCTCTGGCTGAGCACCTTGCGGGGCGCTGCCGCGCTGCCGTTGAGCTTTGGTGACAGCGAGCGCCGCAACGCGCGCTGGTCGCCCGACGGCCAGCACATCGCCTATATCGGCAATGGCGGCGCCGACGGCAATACCTCGTTGCACGTGCTGGAAGTCGTCGGTGGCGCCGACCTCGAAGTAGCGGCGAGCAAGCGCCAGACCCTGGCGCCGCAGGCCAGGCTAAGCCTGGATATTTTCGATGGCGCGGGCCAACGCGTTCCTGCCCGTGTCTCCGTGCGCGGCAGCGATGCCCGCGCCCATGCGCCGGCGCAGGCCTGGATGCACGCGGACGATGGTTTCGACCGCGCCGCGCTGCCCGTCGAAAACCAGTACTTCCACTGCAATTCGCCCTGCGAGATCGAAATGCCCGCAGGAGCCACCGAGATCCGGGTGCAGCATGGCTTCGCCCATGCGATCTGGAGCCAGCGTGTGAATCTCGCCGCCGGCCGCACGCTGCCGCTGCGCATCGCATTGCAGGCCAACGCGCTGCCCGAAGAATTCGGAAAGTTCATCAGCGCCGACCTGCATGTGCACATGAACTATGGCGGCCACTACCGCAACACGCCGGCCAATCTCGCGCGCCAGGCCCGCGCCGAAGACCTGAACGTGGTGGAGAACCTGATCGTCAACAAGGAAGAGCGCATTCCCGACATCGCCTGGTTCGGAAAGCCCGGCACCGGCGCCGACGGCGTGCCGGTGCGCATCGCCCACGACCAGGAATTCCACAGCAGCTTCTGGGGCCATATGGGCCTGCTGAACCTGGGCGACCATTACCTGACGGCGGACTTCGCCTCGTACCGGCACACGGCCATGGCCAGTCCGTTTCCGTACAACGGTGTAATCGCCGATCTGGCCCATGCGCAGGGCGGCGTGGTGGGCTATGTGCATCCCTTCGACACCGTGCCCGACCCGGTGAAGGACGCGACGCTGACGCACGAGTTACCCGCCGATGTCGCGCTCGGCAAGGTGGACTATCTTGAAGTCGTGGGCTTCTCCGACCACAAGTCCACGGCCGAAGTCTGGTACCGCCTGCTGAACCTGGGCTACCACCTGCCTGCGGGCGCCGGCACCGATGCGATGGCCAACTATGCCTCGCTGCGCGGGCCGGTGGGCATGAACCGCGTGTTCCTCGATACCGGTGGCCAACGCGATGCGGCGGCGATGATGGCGGCGCTCAAGGGCGGGCATGGATTCGTCAGCAATGGCCCGCTGCTGGGGCTGCAGCTTGGCCATGCCAGGCCGGGCGATCCTTTGGTGATGACGGGCCCGGGCAAGCAAGCCTTCCGCGTGTCGCTGCGCTCGCCAGTGCCGATGCAGCATCTGGAGCTGGTGCAGAACGGCCAGGTGATCAAGCGCTTCGACCTGACCGATGCCCGCCACTTCGACGCCCAAGGTGAGATCGAACTGACGCAAGGCGGCTGGGTGCTGCTGCGCGCCTGGAACGAAGGCGCCGACCCGCAGTTGCTGGATCTGTATCCCTACGCCACCACCAACCCGGTCTGGCTGCAATGGCCTGGCGGCGCGCCGCCTGCGCCGGACGCGGCCCGCTACTTCGTGGCATGGCTGGATCGGGTGGTGTCCGCGGTCGGCGCCCGCGACGACTTCAACACCGCTGAAGAAAAGTCGGCGACACTGGACTATCTGGCGAAGGCGCGCGCCATCTACCAGGCCAAGGCCGAGGGGAAATAGCACGATGCGTAGCGCCGCCCCCATCCTGGCCCTGTTGTTCGCTGGCGCTGCCTTCGCTGCGCCGCCGAATCCCGCTGCGCACTTCGGCGTCGATGATCTGGCGAAAATTGCCGACCTCGGCGAGCCCGACCTGTCGGCCGACGGCCAGCGCCTGCTCTACACCGTCAGCACCGTGAACAGCGCGGAAGATTTGTCGCAGACCGATATCTGGCGTGTCGGCTATGACGGCCGCGAGCGCAAGCAGCTCAGCCACACCGACAAGAGCAGCGAGTGGCGGCCCCTGTGGTCGCCCGATGCCGGCAGCATCGCTTACCTGTCCGACGCCAAGGCCCCCGGCGCCGCTGAAGATGACGAAGCCACGACCCAGGTCTGGCTGATGTCGGCCGATGGCAGCGGCGCGCGCCCGCTCACCAAGGTGGAGCAGGGCGTCGAGGACTTCGTCTGGGCACCCGACGGCAAGCGCCTCGCGCTGATCATCCGCGACCCCGAGCGCCCCGCCGGCAGTGCCAAGCCGAAGAATCCGCCGCCCCTCCTGATCGATCGTTACCAGTTCAAGGAAGACATCACCGGTTTCCTCGACGATCGGCGCCTGCACCTGTATGTGCTGGACATCGCCAGCGGCAAGCTCGAGCAGATCACCTCCGGCGCGCACGACGAGCAATTGCCGGCTTGGTCGCCGGATGGTCGACAGCTTGCCTATGTGACCAAGCGCGGCGCCGATCCGGACCGGCACATCAATTTCGACATCTACCTGGTGGAGCCGAAAGCCGGCGCCACGGAGCGCCAGCTGACCACCTTTCCCGGCGCAGACCTCGACCCGTATTGGGAAACACGCCCGGCCTGGAGTCCCGACAGCCAGCGCATCGCCTACCTGCAAAGCGGCGAGGACAAGTGGATCTACTACACGCCCTGGCAGTTGGCCGTGATTGACGTGGCGTCAGGCCAGTCGCGAATTCCCGCGCCGATCGATCGCTGCTTCGCCAAGCCGCAGTGGTCGCCCGACGGCAAGAGCATCTACGCGCTGGTCGAGCAGAGCCGGGTGACGCATGTCGCGCGCATTGACCTGGGCAGCGGCGCGGTCACCGAGCTCAGCCACGGCCAACGCTTCGAGTACGGCCTGTCGGTGTCCGGCAACGGGCGCGTGGTGGTGTTGGGCGGCGGCGATACCCATCCGTATTCCATCTCGGCCGTGGAGCCGCGCGCAAAGTCGAAGGATGCCTCGGAGCGGGGCCTGCGCCGCCTCGCCGACCACAACGAATTCCTCGCCGATTACCAGTTGGCGCCGGTGCAGCCGTTCCGCTTCAGCGCCAGCGACGGCGTCGCCATCGAAGGATTCCTGGTCAAGCCCATCGGCTACGTGCCCGGGCGCGCTTATCCGACCATCGTGCGGGTGCATGGCGGGCCGGTGTACCAGTTCAGCCACGAATTCATGCCCGACTGGCAGACGTATGCGGCGCAGGGCTATGCGGTGCTGGCGATCAATCCGCGCGGCAGTTCGGGCCGCGGTTTCGATTTCGCGCGCGCCATCTACGCCGACTGGGGCAATCGCGACGCCCGCGATGTGCTCGAAGGCGTGGACAAGCTGGTGGCCGAAGGCATCGCCGACCCGCAGCGGCTGGCGGTTGGCGGCTGGAGCTACGGCGGCATCCTGACCAATTCGCTGATCGCCCAGGACACACGCTTCAAGGCCGCCATCAGCGGTGCCGGCGCTTCGAACATGTACGCCATGTACGGCCACGACCAATACATCCGCGAGTATGAGATCGAACTGGGCCAGCCCTGGCGCAATCGCGAGCAATACGACCGCGCCAGCTTTCCCTTCCTGCACGCCGACCGCATCAAGACGCCGACCATGTTCCAGTGCGCGGCGGAAGACATGAACGTGCCTTGCCTGGGCGCGGAGCAGATGTACCAGGCCCTGCGTTCACAGGACGTGCCGACGCAACTGATGATTTTCCCGGGCGAGAACCACCAGTTGCTGGTGCCCAGCTACCTGCGTGAACGCCTGGCGCGCAACCTCGACTGGTACGGCCGCTACCTGCAGCCTCAGCGGCCGTAACGCTTGAGCACGCGCTGCAGTTCCGCGTGTGGCAGGGCCTTGGCGTAATGCCCGTCTTCGCCGGTCATGTCGCGCGCGGCGACCATGGCGTTGACGATGGCTTCCTCGGTGGCCTGCACGGTGCCTTCGAACAGTCCGTCGAGATAATCATTGCCGATGAAGTGCGCCGGATTGTCGGCCTTGCCGGCAAGCGCGGACTCGTTGGCGGTGGAGAAGGCCAGGAAGATGTCGCCGGAACCATTGCCGGCATAGCTGCCCATGCGCGCCAGGCCCATGCCGGCGCGCTTGGCGATGCGCTTGAGCTGGTGCGGCAACAGCGGCGCGTCGGTAGCAACGACGATGATGATCGAGCCGGTGTCGCCCTTGGGCGGATCGGGCTCGGAATAGATCCGGTCGTTGCGGATTTCCGCGCCGACCGGAACGCCGGCGATGCGCAGGCTGTCGCGCACGCCGTAGTTGGCCTGCACCAGCACGCCGACGGTGTAGGTCTTGCCGTCTTCCCCGCGCACCAGGCGCGAAGCGGTGCCGATGCCGCATTTGAATTCGTGGCAGACCATGCCGGTGCCGCCACCGACATTGCCTTCGGCAACGGGGCCACCGCGTGCCTGGTCCAGCGCCTGGTCCACGTGTTCGGGCTTCACGTGGAAGCCATTGATGTCGTTGAGGTGGCCGTCCCAGGTTTCAGCCACCACCGGCAACGACCACCAGTAGCCGCTGGCATCGGCGCCGCCGGCTTTCACGCGATGGGCGATGACGGCATCGCGCACCACGCCGACGCTATGGGTATTGGTCAGCATCACCGGGCCTTCGAGCTGGCCGGACTCGTCTATCCATGCGGTGCCGGTCATCTCGCCATTGCCATTGAGCGCGAACCAGCCGGCGAAGGCGGGCGTGTCGTTGCTGGCCTTGCCGCGCGGCAGCACGGCGGTAACGCCGGTCCGCACCTTGTGGCCGTTGGCGAGGTCTTCGATCAGGGTGACCTGGCCGACGGTGACGCCGGCCACGTCGGTGATCGCGTTCAGGGCGCCGGGCTTGCCTTCGAAGGGCACGCCCAGGTCGCGGGCACGCGGTGCCTTTGTCGGTTCCGCGGCGAGCGCAGCGGTGCAGGCCAGGAGCAAGAACAAGAACGTCAGTATTCTGTGCATGATGTGCCCCATCCCGGGTGGCACGATGTGCCGCCTGTTTCGATCTTACCGCCAGTTCATTCCGGAGATTGCCGATGTTTCGATTTGCGCGACTGATCCGCCCCTTGGCGGCCGCCACCCTGGCGCTGGCGATGCTGCCCGTGCAGGCACAGACCCTGTTGGTGCGCGCCGGCAAGCTGGTGGATGTGGAACAGGGCAAGGTGCTGGCCGATCAGGTCGTGCGTATCGAAGGCGGCAAGATCGTGTCCATCAGCGCCTATTCGCCGGCGGCGATGGCGCCGGCCGGCGTGGCGAATCCGCAAACCCTCGACTGGTTGGCCTACACCGTGGTGCCGGGCCTGATTGACCTGCACACCCATTTGGTCGGCGACATCCAGTCCGCCAATATCGCTGCGCCGCTGATGAGCACCGCGCCGCGCGATGCCCTGGTGGGCGCGCGTAACGCCCGCGACACGCTGTTCGCCGGTTTCACCACGGTGCGCGATGTCGGCGTGTACCGCGCCTTCACCGACGTGGCCCTGCGCGATGCCATCGCTCGCGGCGATGTCGAAGGCCCGCGCATGTTTGTGGCCGGCGCCTACATCACCGTCACCGGTGGCGGCGGCGAGGTGACGGGCATGGCGCCCGACGTGCTGATTCCCGGCGAGATGCGCCGCGGTGTCGCCGACAACGAAGCGCAAGTGCGCCAGCGCGTGCGCGAACTGCTGGCCGGCGGCGCCGATTTCATCAAGGTCATCGCCACAGGCGCGGTGTTAGCCGCCGGTACCGAGCCCGGCGCGCCCGAGTACAGCGAAGCCGAGATTCGCGCAGCGGTGGAAGAGGCTGCGCTGCACGGCACCTTCGTGGCCGCCCACGCCCATGGCGCCGAAGGTATCAAGCGCGCGGTGCGCGCTGGTGTACGCACCATCGAGCACGGCTCCTACCTGGATGACGAAGGCATCGCCCTGATGAAGCAGCACGGCACCTGGCTGGTAGCCGATGTCTACAACGGCGACTACATTGATGAAGTCGGTCACCGCGACGGCTGGCCGGAAGAAATCCTGCGCAAGAACCGCGAAACCACCCAGACCCAACGCGATGGTTTCGCCAAGGCGGTTAAGGCTGGCGTGCGCATCGGCTTCGGTACCGACAGCGGTGTCTATCCGCATGGCACCAATGCGCGCCAGTTCGCCTATATGGTGCGGCTGGGCATGAGCCCGATGCTGGCACTGCAGGCCGCGACCATCGGCGCCGCGCGCTCGATGGGCCACGACAAGGACTTCGGTTCCATCGCCGTGGGCAAGTCTGCCGACATGATCGCCATCCCCGGCGACCCGCTAAGTGATATCGAAAAGCTGCGCGAGGTGCAGTCGGTGATCGCGCAGGGGCGCGTGGTCTGCGCCCCCGGCGTCGTGCCCTGCCACCAGGACCGGCACTGATCCTTATTTCTTGATCGGCCGCACCGGTAGCTGCACGTTGCACAGCTCGATATGGCCGGCCGGGTTCACCGTCCAGTCGTCGCGGCGATTGCGCCGGGCTTCGGTGACGGCGTCAAAGGTCTTCGAATCCGTGCGCAGCACTTCGAGCTCGGTTCGTTCCGCCGCAGGTACATCGGCGGCGATGCGGATTGAAGCGATCGGCACGCGCTGCTCGGGCTTCTCGTAGAAGCCGAGGGCGCCGGTGCCGCGCGGCAGGGTGGACAGCAATTCGATGCCTTGAACCACGCGCCCGACCACGGTGACATTGCGGTCCAGGTGGCGTGGCGCGTGGCCGATGATCACGTACAGGCCCGAACCACTGCCGCCCTGCGGGTCATTGCCGCGGGCCACGCCCACGGCGCCGTAGCAGTGGGTCAGCCAGGTCTGCTTGCCCTTGGCATCGCGCGCCGCAGGAAAGCCATCGCCGAAGCCCACCTGCGGCGCATAGACATCGCCATCGGGCAGCTTGTGGAAGGGCGTGGCCGCGCTGACCGGCACGCTGAATTCCGGATCAATCTTGGGCTTGGCCGTGCCCAGCGGTTTGGCCTTGGCCTCGTCTTCCTCGGGGTCGCCCCACTGCACGACGTAGTTGTCCTGCGATCGGATGATCGCCAGGCCATCGAAATATTTTTCACGCACCATCGTCTTGATGTTGGCGGCGTGCAAGGGCACGAAGCCCGGCGCCAGTTCCATCACCACGCGGCCTGCGGGCAGTTCCATGTACAGGGTGTTTTCCGGATCCAGCGGCCGCCAGTCGGACGCGGGTGACTCGGCCAGGATTTCCGGCCAGGGCTTGTAAGCCGGCTTGGCGGCGGGAGCTGCCGCCGGCTTGGCAGCGGGCGTTGCAGCGGGCTTGGCCGCAGGCGTCGGGTCCGCCGCGAAGCTGGTGAAGCTCAGCGTCGCCAGGGCGAGCGCGGACAGGGTGAGTGCCGAGCCGCTGATCAGGCGGAGGCGGGCGGTGCGCAGGCTGCGGATCATGGTGGTGGCTCCCGAACTGGTGCCGCCGATTCTGGCACAGCCACGCCCACAGGATTCAGAAGGCTTCTAGCGCGGCGACCTGCCCTTCGAAACTAGGGCTCAAATACGACTGCGGCGCGCAGGGGCGCAGCCCGGCGTCGCGAAACCAGCGCCGGTAGTCGCTGGCCCGGCGCGGCAGGAAACCGCGCTTGTCGCCGGCGATGGCGTCTTCGCGCGTGTACAGGTCCAAAAAGGCCAACCCGCGGCAGTGCTCGCCGATGCCGGACAGGCCACGCCGCAACTCGGCGGTTGGCACGTAGTGCAGCACATCCGAACACACCAGCAAATCCACCGGCGCGCCGAAGCGCAGTTGCTCGAGTTGGCCGAAGTTCGCCAGCGCGATATTGCGGCTGCGGCCGTAGCGCGCCACTGCGTAGTCGCTGGAATCCACGCCCTGGTAATGAAGGTTTGGACGCAGCTTGAGCAGCGGAGCGCGCCAGGCGGCTTCGCCACAGCCAACGTCGAGCACGCTGCGGATCGGGCGTTGCAGGAAGAACTCGGCCGTGGCCACCGCCAGGGCGACCTTGCGCGCCAGGGCGGCGCGGTCGCTGGCATCGCGCTTGCCGTACCAGCGCTGGAAATAGCTCGCATCGTAGGTTTTCACCATGCCCGCAGACTACACCAGCATGGACAGGCGGGCGTATGCTTGCGGCTCCGGTTTCCGGGAGCGGGGCATGGCGCAATTGGTCTGGGGCATGTTGTTCGGCGCGATCGGCATCGGCTATTTCGTCTATGGCAAGCGACAGTCGGCCCTGTTGCCGCTGCTCTGCGGATTCGGCCTGATGGTCTTCCCGTATTTCGTCAGCGGCACGCTGTGGATGCTGCTGATCGGCGCCGCGCTGATGGCGCTTCCCTGGTACTTTCGATGAAGCCTGGCACAGGCTTCGTCTGCGCAGGCTGCGCAGCGCGAGCCGCCTGCGAAATCTAGACCGCGCCGATCACCACCGAGCGCATCGAGATCGAACTGATCACCTGCTCATTGAAGAAGCTGACCTCGTCGTCATCGCGTTGCATGCCCAGGGCGTAGAGCAGGGGCAGGTAGTGTTCCGGCGTCGGGATGGACAGCAAGGCATCGGTGCCCAAGGTTTCGTAGCCCAGCAGGCCGTCGTGGTGGCCGGTCTGGATGTGCTCGGCGACTTCTTCGTCGAAGCGCAGGGCCCAGTCGTAGGGCGTGGGGTCCTTGAACTTGAACACGCGCAGGTTGTGCACGATGTTGCCGCTCGCCACCACCAGCACATCTTCATCGCGCAGCGCGCCGAGGGCACGGCCCAGGTCGTAATGCCAGGCGCCGGGCTGCAGTCCCGACAGGCTCAGCTGCACCACCGGGATATCGGCATCGGGAAACATCGGCTGCAATACGCCCCAGGCGCCGTGGTCCAGGCCGCGGTTGGCGTCGGTGTGCACGCGCAGGCCGTTGCCCAGTTCAGCCACGCGATGCGCCAACTCGGGGCTGCCCGGCGCGCGATAGCGCACGTCGAACAGCGCGCGCGGGAAGCCGCTGAAGTCGTGGATGGTTTCCGGATGCTGGCTGCCGGTGACGAAGACGCCGCGGGTTTCCCAATGCGCCGAGATGCACAGGATGGCTTTGGGTCGCCGTAGTCGCTTGCCCAGTGCCTGCCAGCTGCGTCGGAACTCGTTGTCCTCGATCACGTTCATGGGCGAGCCATGGCCGAGGAAGAGCACGGGCTGGGGCGTAGTCATTGGCGGGGCCATCAGGAGTTGTCCCCAGCTTACCCGTCCTTCGGCCGGCTTCAAGGGTGCGGTCATGACTTATGGCAGGTTCGCTATACCTAAGTTAGTACTACTGTTCGTTCAAGCCTAGCGGAGTCCGCCATGCAGGACCTCGAAATCCAACTCAAGAAGTTCCAGAAAGAGCTCAGCGCCGGCACCGTCGCGCTGGTGCTGCTGAGCGTGCTCGGGCAGGCCGAGGAGCCCATGTACGGTTACCAGATCGCCAAGCGCCTGGAGCGCGGCGGCGAGGGCTTCCTCAGCGGCAAGCAGAGCGCGCTCTATCCGGTGCTGCGCAGCCTGGATGCATCCGGCCTGCTGGCCAGCGAAGTGGAACCCTCGGTATCCGGCCCGCCGCGGCGCTATTACCGGATCACCGAACAGGGTCGCGAAGCGTTAGCTTCGTGGACCAGCAACTGGCAAGCCACCCGCGATTTCGTTGACGACGTGCTGCAAGGAGCCACCCGATGAACGCCCCGAACCCGATCGCCCGCAGCATCCCCGAGTACCTCGAGCAGCTCCGCGCGGCCCTCGCAGGCGCCGACCCGGCGCTGATCCAGGACGCGCTCTACGACGCCGAAGACTACCTGCGTTCGGAATGGGCCGAGCATCCGGAGCTGGACGAAGCCGGTTTGCTGGCCTCGGTCGCCGGCAGCTACGGCGCGCCTTCCGAAGTCGCCGACATCTACCGCGAAACCGAAGTCACGGTGAACCAGGCGTTGCGCGTTCCCGTCACGCGTTCGCGCGCAGCCTTCGTGGATGCCGTGAATGCCTCGGCCGGTTCGAGCGCAGGCGCCGCCACGGTCGGCGGCCCCGCTGCCGCAGCCGCTGCCAGCGCCGCCCGCGCCCCGGCGCCGCCGCGTTCGGCTGCGCGTGCCTTCTTCGGCGTGCTCGCCGATCCGCGCGCCTACACGTCCTTGCTGTACATGCTGTTGTCGCTGGCCACGGGCATCTTCTACTTCACCTGGGCGGTGACGGGCCTGAGCCTGAGCGCGGGCCTGGCCGTGCTGATCATCGGCATTCCCTTCACCATCATCTTCTTTGCCAGCGTGCGCATGCTCTCGCTGGTGGAAGGCCGGGTGGTGGAAGCGATGCTGGGCGAGCGCATGCCGCGGCGCCTGCCTTATGCCGACCCGAACCAGGGCCTGCTCTCGCGCATCAAGGACATGTTCCTCGACATCCGCACCTGGTCTACCTTCGTGTACATGCTGCTGATGCTGCCGATCGGCATCTGCTACTTCACCTTCGCGGTGGTCGCGCTGAGCCTGAGCTTCGCGGTGGCGGTGCTGCCGATCGCCTCGCTGTACAACGAGCACTACCAGTTCTGGTGGTTCGGCACCCAGTTCGACGTGCCGGTGTGGTCCATGCCCATCACGCTCGCCATCGGCCTGCTGATGATCATCCTGACCCTGCACATGGCGCGCGGCCTGGGCCTGCTGCAAGGCGCGCTGGCCAAGCACTTCCTTGTGAAACTCGGCCCGGCCTGAGCCGGGCCGGATTCGAGGTCAGGCAAAGAACTTCGGCACGATGCCGGCCAGGGCCAGGCAGAACAGCACGATCCAGGCCAGGCCGGCGATCAGGAAGCCGGTGCTGCGCTTGCCGGCTTCGCGGATATAGCCCAGCAGGTACATCAGGCGGCCAAGCAACCAGGCATAGCCGGCCCACACCGCCCATTGCTCGTTGCCATACAGGCAGGCCAGCCACAGCGTGGGCAGGAACATCACGGTCTGTTCCAGGGTGTTTTGGTGGGCACGGAAGGCGCGCTCGAAATCGGGGTGGCCGGTGGTCGCCGGCGCATGCACCTGGTGCTTGCCGCGAGCAGCGCCCACCAGGTACATCGCGAAGGAAATCAGCAGGACGGTCAGCAGGGTGATCAGCGCGGCGTGCAGGTGCATGGTGGCTCCGTTTCGGGCAAGTGGCGGCACTCTAGCAAAGCCCGGCCGCGCTTGCGGTATCGTGCCGCCATGACCGAAACCCCCGACAGCCCCGAGCAGGTCATCGCCCGCAGCCGCGAATGGCTCGAGCGCGCCGTCATCGGCCTGAACCTGTGCCCCTTCGCCAAGGCCGTGCATGTGCGCGGGCAGATCCGCTGGGTCGTCAGCAGCGCGACCACGCAAGAAGCGCTGCTGGCCGAACTGCTCGACGAATTGCAGGCGCTCTACGATGCCGATGCCGACACCATCGAGACCACCCTGCTGATCCACCCGCATGTGTTGGGCGATTTCCTGGACTACAACGACTTCCTCGACGTCGCCGATGGCGCGGTGTCCGAACTGGGGCTGGACGGCGAAGTGCAGGTGGCCAGCTTCCACCCCGACTACCAGTTCGCCGACAGCGATTTCGACGCCATCGAAAACTATTCCAACCGCTCGCCGTACCCGACCCTGCACCTGCTGCGCGAAAGCAGCATCGCCCGCGCCGTGGCGGCTTTCCCGGACGCCGAACAGATTTACGGGCGCAATATCGAAACCCTGCGCCAGCTCGGCCATGCCGGCTGGCGCCAGTTGTGGTTGCGCAACTAGACCCGCGCAACCAGTACGCGGGAATCAGAACGCTTCGGCGTCCAGCGCCATCAGCGGCTCGGCACCCGCGCGGGCAGAGGCGAGCAATCCCGAAGTTTCCGGCAGCAGCTGGCTGAAATAGAAACGCGCAGTTGCCAGCTTGGCCTCGTAGAACTTGTCGCCCGAGCCGGCGTGATCGAGCGCAATGCGCGCCATCCGCGCCCACAACCAGGCATAGGCCAGGTGCCCGACCAGGCGCAGGTAGGGCGTGGACGCGGCGCCAACTTCATCGGCGTTGCCCGCGGCCTTGCCGGCGATTTCGGCGGTCAGCTTGAGGATTTGCTCGCCCAGTTCAGCCAGCGGCTGCAGGAACTCCTGCATGCGCGCATTGCCGGACTCGGTGGCAACGAACTCGCGCGTCAGCGCCACGAAGCGCCCCAGCTGCGCGCCTTGGTCGTGCAGCACCTTGCGCCCGAGCAGGTCCAGCGCCTGGATGCCATTCGTGCCTTCGTAGATCATGTTGATGCGGGCATCGCGCACGTACTGTTCCATGCCCCATTCGCGGATGAAGCCGTGGCCGCCGTACACCTGCAGCGCCAGGTTGGCAGTGATGTGGGTGTTATCGGTGATGAAAGCCTTGATCACTGGCGTCAGGAAGGCGATCAGGCTGTCGGCATCGGCGCGCACCTGGGCATCGGGGTGGTCGTGCATGCGGTCGTTGAGCAGCGCGGTCCAGGTGGTCAGCGCGCGGCCGGCTTCGGTGTAGGCCTTGCAGGTCAGCAGCATGCGGCGCACGTCGGGGTGCACGATGATCGGGTCGGCGGCCTTGTCCGGCTGCTTCACACCACTCGCCGAGCGGCCCTGGATGCGATCGCGCGCATAGGCCACCGCGTTTTGCAGCGATACTTCGGCCAAGCCCAGCGATTGCATGCCCACGCCCAGGCGTGCCGAATTCATCATCACGAACATCGCCGCCAAGCCCTTGTGCGGCGCGCCGATCAATTCGCCGCGGGCGCCGTCCAGGTTCATCACGCAGGTGGCGTTGCCGTGGATGCCCATCTTGTGTTCGATCGAGCCGGCCTTGATGGCATTGCGTTCGCCGACTTCGCCCTTGGCGTCGGGCACGAACTTGGGCACCAGGAACAGGGAAATGCCGCGCACGCCGGCCGGCGCATCGGGCAATCGCGCGAGCACGAGGTGCAGGATGTTCTCGGTGCAGTCGTGTTCGCCGGCGGAGATGAAGATCTTGGTGCCGGTGAGCGCGTAGCTGCCGTCGCCATTCGGTTCGGCGCGGGTCTTGAGCAGGCCCAGGTCGGTGCCACAGTGCGATTCGGTCAGGCACATCGTGCCGCTCCACTGGCCCGACACCAGCTTGGGCAGGTAGATGCGCTTTTGTTCCGGCGTACCGAAAGCCATCAGGCATTCGTAGGCGCTGTGCGACAGGCCCGAGTACATCAGCCAGGCCTGGCTGGCCGAGTTCATCATTTCGTAGAGGCGATTGTTCAACAGCACCGGCAAGCCCTGGCCGCCGAAATCGGGATCGCAGCTCAGCGCCGGCCAGCCGGCTTCGCCGAACTGCCGATACGCTTCCTTGAAGCCGGGCGCGGTGGTCACGCTGCCGTCGGCGTGGAAAGTGCAGCCAACTTCATCGCCGATTTGATTCAGCGGAAAGGCCACCTGGCTGGCGAAGCGCGCGGCTTCCTCGAGCACCGCGTCCATGGTGTCGCGGTCGAGTTCGGCGTGGCGCGGCAGCGACTTCAACTCGCGTTCGGCATCGAGCAACTCGAACATCACGAAGCGCATGTCGCGCAGGGGGGCGGTGTAGCTGGGCATGGTGGCTCCGGGGGCAAACTCGCGACCATACTAGGCCGTATGGGCGTGGAGTATGCGTGAAACCGCCCGCTTATGCCACCTCGCCGGCGGCGTGTCCGCTGGCCCAGGCCCACTGGAAGTTGTAGCCGCCCAGCCAGCCGGTCACATCCAGCACCTCGCCAATGAAATACAGGCCGGGCGCGCGTTTCGATTCCAGGGTGGCGGAAGACACCTCGCGCGTATCCACGCCGCCCAGCGTGACCTCGGCGGTGCGATAGCCTTCGGTGCCGCTGGCGGTGATGGGCCAGTGCGAAATCTTCGCGGCGATCTCGCGCAGTTGCGGCGGGTCGAACTGGCGCATCGGCCGGTTGTCGAGGAACTGCTCGCACAGCCTCTGCGCGAAGCGCTTGGGCAGGGCTTCGCCAAGCGCTGTCTTCAACTCCGCATCGGGGCGCGTCTGGCGTTGCTGCGCGAGCCAGTCGCCGGCATCGCGATCGGGCAGCAGGTTGAACCACAGCTCGCGGCCGGGTTCCCAGTAATTGGAAATCTGCAGAACCGACGGCCCACTGATGCCGCGATGGGTGAACAGCAAGGCATTGTCGAAGCGCGCCTTGCCGCAATGCGCCGAAACGGGCAGGGCAACGCCGGCAAGATCGGCGTAATGCTCCTGGTGTTTGCCGCTGAGCGTGAGCGGGACGAGGCCCGCGCGTGTCGGCAACACCTCATGCCCAAACTGGCGCGCGAGTTCGTAGCCGAAGCCGGTAGCGCCCATGCTCGGAATGGACAGGCCGCCGGTGGCGATGACCAGCGACTGGCAGCGGATCGCACCGCTACTGGTCTTCAAGGCATAACCGCCTTCGGCTGCGGCCACCGATTCCACCGCGCAGTTCGTGCGGATTTCAACGCCGGCGCTTTCGCATTCGGCCAGCAGCATCGCCACGATCTGCTTGGAGCTTTCGTCGCAGAACAACTGACCCAGCTCTTTCTCATGCCAGGCGATGCCGTGGCGATCGACCATGGCGATGAAATCAGCCGGCGTGTAGCGGGCGAGGGCGCTCTTGCAAAAATGCGGGTTGTCCGACAGGAACTGCTGCGGCGTGGTGCCGGTGTTGGTGAAGTTGCAGCGGCCACCACCGGACATCAGGATCTTCTTGCCGCAGCGATTGGCGTGCTCGATGACCAGCACGCGCCGGCCGCGCTGGCCCGCGGTCAGCGCGCACATCAGCCCGGCAGCACCGCCGCCGATGATGGCAACGTCAACCTGCATCCGCCGGAATCAGACCTGGACGAGCTGCTTGCCGAAGTTCGCGCCCGAGTACACCCGGCGCAGCGCTTCCGGGAAGTTCTCCAGGCCCTTCACGATGTCGAGCTTCGACGTGAGCTTGCCCGCTTGCACCCACGGCAGCATGGCCGAGATCGCTTCTTCAGCACGCTGCAGGTAGTCGATGACAACGAAGCCTTCCATGCGCCCGCGCGCGGAAATCAGCGACAGGTAGTTGGCGGGGCCGCGCTGCTCGCCGGTGGCGTTGTACTGCGAGATGCCGCCGCACAGCACGATGCGGGCATGCATGCGCAGGCGCTTGAGCACGGAATCGAGGATCTCGCCGCCGACATTGTCGAAGTACACGTCGACGCCGTCGGGGCAGTGTTCCTTGAGCGCCGCGCCGATCGGGCCGGCCTTGTAATCAATGCAGGCATCGGCGCCCAGGGTGTCCTTCACGAAGGTGCATTTCTCGGCGCCGCCGGCGATGCCGACCACGCGCATGCCCATGGCCTTGCCGATCTGTACCACGGTCGATCCCACGGCACCGGCCGCGGCCGACACCACCAGCACTTCGCCGGACTTGGCCTTGCCGATATCGGTCAAGCCGAACCAGGCGGTCAGGCCGGTCGCGCCAAATACGCTCAGCGCCCAGCCCGGATGCGGCAGCTTGGAAGCATCGAAGCGCTGCATGCCCTTGCCGTCGCTGACCAGTTCGCTGCGCACGCCGGTCATGCCGCTGACCCAACTACCTGCCTGGAACTTCGGGTGACGCGACTCCACCACTTCGCCGATACCGGCCGAACGCATCACATCGCCCAGCGGCACCGGCGGCCAGTAGGACTTGGCCTCGCTCATCCACACGCGCATGGCCGGATCAATGGACAGGAACTTCACCGCGATGCGGATCTGCCCGTCTTCCAGCGCGACCGGCGCGCTCTCGCGCAGCTCGAAGTCGCTGTCCTTGGGCACGCCTTCGGGGCGGGCATGCAAGTGCAGGGCGCGGGTCGCAGTCATGGCACACTCCCAAAGGTTCGAAGCGGCCATCATACGGGCCACCGGAGCGGGCTGGGTGAGTGACAGGGGAAAGTTGAGGATCGCCGTCATCGGCGCGGGCACCGCCGGCGCGGCTTCCGCGCTTTTCCTGGCCCGGGCCGGCCACCGTGTGTCCCTGTTCGAGCGCGTGTCCGAACCCGCCGCAGTCGGTGCCGGCATCCTGCTGCAGCCTACCGGCATGCAGGTTTTGCGGGACTTGAACCTGCTCGATGAAGTGCTCGCGCACGGGGCGCGCATCGAGTCCCTGTTCGGCACCAACCCGAAGGGTCGGGCGGTGCTGGATGTGCGCTACCGCGACTGGAACGCGCAGGCCTTTGGCCTCGGGCTGCATCGCGGCGCCCTGTTCTCGATTCTGTGGAATGCGCTCGCTCCCGCGGGCGTCGATGTGCGCAGTGGCGTATCGGTGGACGGGCTTTCGCAATCACCCGACGCGGTTGGATTGACTGCCGCCGGACGGGAGCTGGGAGCGTTTGATTGCGCCGTGCTCGCCGACGGTACGCGCTCGGAGTTGCGTTCGCGCCTGGCGATCGCCCAGCGTGTGGATCCCTATCCCTGGGGTGCCTTATGGGCGATGGTTCCCGACACGGGCCAGTTCGGTGGCCAGTTGCGGCAATGGTTTCGCGGCAGCCGGCAGATGCTCGGGCTGATGCCCACCGGCCGCGCCTACGGAAGTGACACCGGCTTGCTCAGCTTGTTCTGGAGTCTCCCCGCGCAGGTCCAATCGCAATGGCAGGCCGCCGGACTGGATGCGTGGAAAGCCGAACTGCTGCGACTGGCGCCAATCGCCCCGGTGCTCGAGCAGATCTCGGACCCCGCCCAACTGAGTTTCGCCAGTTATTCAGACGTGCAGATGGCCCGATGGCATGACCAGCGCGTGGTCTGCATTGGCGATTGCGCCCACGCCACCAGCCCGCAGTTGGGGCAGGGCGCGAACCTGGCCTTGATTGACGCGCGCGAACTGGCCCATTGCCTTCAAGACAGCCGCGGCGTGCCCGCTGCCCTCGCGCACTATTCGAAACGCCGTCGCGCCCACCTGCAGTACTACCAGCGCAGCAGTCGCTGGCTTACGCCGTTCTTCCAGTCGCACTCCGGGCTGGCCGGGGGATTGCGCGACATATTCCTTGGGCCGCTGTGTCGCGCGCCTTACCTGCGAACGCAGATGGCGCGAACACTCAGCGGCACCAAGACCGGCTTCCTCTGGGGCAA
Source organism: uncultured Gammaproteobacteria bacterium (assembly GCA_966096795.1). GTDB lineage: Bacteria > Pseudomonadota > Gammaproteobacteria > Xanthomonadales > Xanthomonadaceae > Arenimonas. The sequence goes on along the minus strand of CBHTVR010000007.1, from coordinate 26,003 downwards.
GCTCGAGCCCTGATTTACTCCGGGCGCGGGCCCTTGCGATGCGGCTTGGGCTTGGGCTTGCCGGCGCCGAAGGGCTTGTCCTTGAAGTCGCGCTTGGGCTGGAAGCCGAAGGGCTTCTTGTCGGCGTTGGACTTGCCGGCGAACGGCTTCTTGCCCGCGAAGCTCTTCTTGCCCGCGGTATCCGGCGGCTGGCCGTCGCGGGTGATGCGCAGTTGCTGGCCGGCGCACCACACCGTCTTCAGGTGGGTCATCACATCGGCCGGCATGCCGCTGGGCAGGTCGATCAGGCTGTGGTCTTCGAAGATCTCGATGCGGCCGATGTTCCTGCTTTCCAGGCCGGCTTCGTTGGCGACGGCGCCGACGATGTTGCCTGGCTTTACGCCGTGGTCGTAGCCGACCTCGATGCGGAAAGTGTCCATGCCGGCATCGGGCGCGCGTGCCACACGCTCCTTCTTCGGGAAGGACGGGCGTTCGATGCGCGGGCCGCGCTCTTCGCGCTCGCCACCGTCGAATTCACGCGGCTTGCGTTCAAAGGCGGGCTTGTCGAAAGACTTCTTTTCGAAGGACGGCTTCTCGAAGGCGGGGCGCGCTGCGTGCTTGGGCGCTTCCAGCAACAGGGGCACGTCGCCGCGATAAAGCTTGGCGAGGGCCGCGGCAATTTCGATAGCAGGAACGTTCGAGCTCTGCTCGAAGTCCTCGATCAGGCGGCGGAACAGGTCCAGGCCACCAGCTTCCAGGGTGTCGGCAATCTGCTGCTTGAACTTGGCGATGCGCACGTCGTTGATGGCTTCGACGGTGGGCAACTCCATCGGCTCGATCGGCTGCCGCGTGGCGCGTTCGATCGAGCGCAGCATGTTGCGCTCGCGCGGGGCGATGAACAGGATTGCCTCGCCACTGCGACCGGCACGGCCGGTACGGCCGATGCGGTGCACATAGCTTTCGGTGTCGTAGGGAACGTCGTAGTTCACCACGTGGCTGATGCGGTCCACGTCCAGGCCGCGGGCGGCGACGTCGGTGGCGACCAGGATGTCGACCTTGCCGTCTTTCAGCTGGCCGATAATGCGCTCGCGCGTGGCCTGCTGGATGTCGCCATTGATGGCGGCGGCCGAGAATCCGCGCGCCTGCAACTTCAGCGCCAGTTCGTCGGTGGCCAGCTTGGTGCGGGCGAACACGATCATGGCGTCGAAGGGCTCGGCCTCGAGGATGCGGGTGAGGGCGTCGAGCTTGTGCAGGCCGCTGACCTGCCAGAAACGCTGGCGGATATTGTCGGCGGTACGGGTCTTCGCTTCGATGGCGATTTCCGAGGGCTCGCGCAGATAGGTCTGGGCGATGCGCCGGATCGGCGCCGGCATGGTGGCCGAGAACAGTGCGACCTGGCGCTCGGCCGGGGTCTTCTTCAGGATCGTCTCGACGTCATCAATGAAACCCATGCGCAGCATTTCATCGGCCTCGTCCAGCACCAGGGTCTTGAGCTGGGACAAGTCGAGCGTATTCTTCTCGAGGTGGTCGATCACGCGGCCGGGCGTACCGACCACGACATGCACGCCGCGGCGAAGCGCCTGCAACTGCGGGCCGTAGCTCTGGCCGCCGTAGATCGGCAGCACCTGGAAACCGGGCATATGCGCGGCGTAGCGCTGGAAGGCCTCGGCCACCTGAATGGCCAACTCGCGCGTCGGTGCCAGCACAAGCACCTGCGGCTTGGACTTCGACAGGTCAATGCGGTTCAGCAGGGGCAGGGCGAAGGCGGCGGTCTTGCCGGTGCCGGTCTGGGCCTGGCCGATCAGGTCGCGGCCGGCCAGCAGCAGCGGAATGGTGGCGGCCTGGATCGGCGTGGGCTGCTCGTAACCCAGTTCATCCAGGGTGCGCAGCAGGGCGTCGGCCAGTTCAAGGCTGCGAAAGGTGGCGGTGGACGCGTCGGCGCCCGGTTCAGCGGTCATGGGAATTTTCTCTAAGCGCCGCGTGCGGCGAGCAGCGGCGGGGGACAGGCGCGTATTCTAGCGCCTGCGCGGCGGCGGTGCCCTGAAGGCCCTGCCGGTGGATCATTACGCACTACATTGGAGCAAGCACATGGTTTACCTGTGGACGAAGAGCCTGCACCTGCTGTTCGTGATCGCCTGGATGTCGACGGTGTTCTACCTGCCGCGCATCCTGGTGAACATTGCCGAAGCCGGCGACGCGCAAGCGGTACGCGAACGGCTGCAGCTGATGGGCAAGCGCCTGTACAAATTCGGCCACAACATGTTCGGCATCGCCTTCGTGCTGGGACTGCTGCTTTGGCAGGGTCATCGCGCCTGGCCCGCGTCCTATCCCGACATCGTCGCGGGCGGGCGCTGGATGCACGCGAAACTCGGCCTGGTTGTGTTGATGCTGTTCTACTTCATCCTCGCCGGCCGCATGCTCAAGCGCAGCATGGCCGGTGGCGCGTTGCCTTCGGGAAAACGCCTGCGCCTGTTCAATGAACTGCCGGTGTTCGTGTTGCTGGCGATCATCTACCTCGTGCTGGCCAAACCTTTCTGAACCCGCAGCGCCGCCAACCAGGCCAGGAGCGGCGGTAGCGCGATTCCCGCGACGACCATCCAGGTCGGGTGCGGAATGGTCAGCGCGCTGTGCACCACGCCCGCGCTCACCAGCAAGCCCACCACCAGCGCCAGCCAGAGCTTGCGGCTGCCCGCGAGGCGTGCCGTCACGCTGGCACCGATCGTGGCCCCTACCAGCCAACCCAGCAAAACCAGGGCCAGTGCCGTGGTGGGCATGCTGCGCGCGAACGCCGCCACCGCTTCGCTGTTTTCCCAGTCGATGCCTGCAGGCGGCGGGAACACGAATTTCGCGTTCGCCAGTTCGATGAAGGTGATCACGATCATCATCGCGAACAGGCCCGAGACCAGCGCGAACAGATTCCTGAGCATGTGCCATCCCCGTTCCCCGAATGCGCCGAGCATCCTGCCGCCCGGGGCAAAAAACAAGGGCCGCGCGGGCGGCCCTTGCCGGGACAGCGTGGCTGCGGATCAGCGCGGCGCGCGCGGGGCGTTGACCGCCTGGCGCTGGCGACGATCCTGGGCCGGATGCGGCTTGCCGGCATGCGCCTGGGCATGGCGCGGCGTAGCCGAGGCATGCGGGCGACGCTGCTTGCTCGGCGGGCGATGCCCGGCCGGGCGACCGGCGCCGGTGCTGTCATTGCCCATGCGGATCTGGCGGCTCGGCGCGTAGCCGGCCACTTCAACCATTTCGATGTCGGCCTTCAGCACGCGGTGGATCGCGCGCAGCAGGCTGGCTTCATCGGGCGAGACTAGCGAGATCGCTTCGCCACTGGCGCCGGCGCGGCCGGTGCGGCCGATGCGGTGCACGTAGTCTTCAGCGACCATCGGCAAATCGAAGTTGATCACCAGCGGCAGCAACGGAATGTCCAGGCCGCGGGCGGCGACGTCGGTAGCCACCAGCACGCGCGCCTTGCCGGCCTTGAAATCGCCCAGCGCTTTCAAACGTTGCGACTGGCTCTTGTTGCCGTGGATGGCGACGGAACTGATGCCGGATTTTTCCAGCTGCTCGGCCAGGCGGTTGCAACCGTGCTTGGTCTTGCCGAACACCAGGATCTGTTCCTTCCAGCGTTCGCTCAGGATGTCCACCAGCAGGTCGCGCTTGCGGCCGGCATCCACCGGATGCGCGCGATGGGTGACGCTGGCGGCAACGGTGTTGCGCGCGGCGATCTGCACTTCACGCGGGTCACGCATGAATTCCAGCGCCAGCTTCTTCAGCGCCTCTTCGAAGGTGGCCGAGAACAGCAGGGTCTGGCGACGGTGTGGCAGCTTGTTGAGGATGCGCTTGATGGCGGGCAGGAAGCCCATGTCGAGCATGCGGTCGGCTTCATCGAGGATGAGCATCTCGACGTCGCCCAAACGGGCGCTGCCGCGCTCGAGATGGTCGATCAGGCGGCCCGGCGTGGCGACCAGGATGTCGACGCCGCGACGCAGGGCGTCGAGCTGCGGATTCATGCCGGCGCCGCCGTAGATCACGGTCGAGGCGAGGCGGGTGTGCTTGCCGTACTTGCGGATGCTGTCGTGCACCTGCACGGCCAGTTCGCGGGTCGGAGTCAGGATCAGCGCGCGAATGCGGCGCGGGGCGCCGGGCACGGTGGACTCGGACAGCTTGTGCAGCAAGGGCAGGGCAAAGGCCGCGGTCTTGCCGGTGCCGGTCTGGGCGCCGCCAAGAAGGTCGTGGCCCGCCAGGGCCAGGGGAATGGCTTCGGTCTGGATGGAAGTGGGCGCGTCGTAGCCGGTTTCGGCAAGCGCGCGCAGCAGCGCGGGCGAAAGCCCGAGCGATTCAAATGACATGGTTGTACAGCTCCGGTGGACCCGATGCGTTTCCGAAGCCGCGGTACGGGATTGATGCGTAGGTTTGAGCGCCAGGGTGGCGGGTTTGCGCAGCGAAACGTGCGATTGGGCTTGGGCCGGGTCGAGCTTTGAAATCGGCTTGGGCGACCGGGTGGAAAACGAAGCCGGTGCAGCAAACAGGCGAATCATACGGGAAATTGCCGCGCCGCGCCACGTGGGGCGTGAACGGCGCCTAAGCGCGGGCATGACTTCTGTCACAGATGGCTTTCACTCGCCCGGGGTTAGTCTTCCCGGGCTAATCCCCTCCGAGGTCACTATGCGCGCCCCCAAATCCGCCCTGCTCCTGGCAGGTCTCTCGCTGTCCCTGCCGGCCTTCGCCGCCGACACTGACCGCTGGAACCTGCCGGTCGAAGTGAAGAAGCTCGACAACGGCCTGACCGTCGTCATTTCCGAAGACCACAGCTCCCCCACCGTCGGTGTCAGCGTGGTCTATCACGTGGGCATGCGCCTCGAGCCGAAGAACCGCACTGGCTTCGCGCACCTGTTCGAGCACCTGATGTTCCAGGGCACGCCGAACGCGCCCAAGGGCGTGTTCGATGCCGTCATCACCGGTGGCGGCGGCGGCAACAACGGCTCGACCCGCCCGGACTTCACCAATTACATCGAAACCGCGCCGGTCTCGGCCCTGGACTCGATGCTGTGGCTGGAAGCCGACCGCATGAAGACGCTGGACTTCAACCCGGCCACGCTGAAGAACCAGCAGGACGTGGTGAAAGAAGAGATCCGCGTCAACGTGAAGAACCAGCCCTACGGCGGCTTCATGTGGATCGACATCAGCCAGCAGGCCTTCCAGAAATGGGAGAACAACCACGACGGCTACGGCAGCTTCAAGGACCTCGAAGGCGCCACGCTCGAGGACGTCAGCAATTTCCACCGCGACTTCTACGGCCCGAACAATGCCGTGCTGGCGATTTCCGGTGACGTCACGCCGGCCCAGGGTTTCGCACTGGCGCAGAAATATTTCGGCGCCATTCCTGCGCGCGCCACGCCCAAGGCTGGCGATTTCAGCGAAGGCCTGAACACGGCCGAGAAGCGCATCGAGCAGAGCGACGCGCTGGCCCAGGTGCCGGCGATTGCCGCCGCCTGGAAAATGCCGGAGCGCGGCAGCAAGGACCAGGCGCCGATGGCGGTGCTCGGTGACCTGCTGGCCGGCGGTGATGCCTCGTTGTTCTACCAGGGCCTGGTGAAGGGCCGCGAGATCGCGCTCAATGTGGATTCGCTGTACGGCCTCACCAGCCCCTGGGAGTACGACGGCCCGACCCTGTTCACCGTGTTCGCGCTGTACAAGCCCAATGGCAATGCCGATGCGCTGCTGGCGGCCATGGATGAAGAGATCGCCAAGGTTGCCGCCAATGGCGTCGACGATGCCACGCTCAAGCGCGTGAAGACGCGCATGCTCGCCGATTGGTACAACGGCCTGGAAGGCTTCATGAACCGCGCCGACACCCTGGCGAAGCTGCAGACCCTGTGGGGCGATGCCAAGGTCGCCAACCAGATTCCCGGCTGGATCGAAGCGGTGACTTCCGAAGACATCCAGCGCACCGCGCGCACCTACCTGACGAAAGCCAACCGCACCGTCATTGACCGCAAGCCCGCGCCGCCACCGGCTGCTTCGCAGCCGACGCCGGCCGCCGCCCCCGCCGGAGCCCAGAAATGAAGACTCTTTCCCTCAACAAGTTGATGTTCGGCGTGCTGCTGTCGCTGGCTGCTTCGAGCCCGGCCTTCGCTGGCGCGGGCGCCAAGATGCCGGCGGACCTTCCGCCCTATGGCCAGGACAAGACCATTCCGGCGCCGCAGATCACCAAGAAGAAACTCGCCAACGGCATGGAAGTCTGGGTGCTGCCGCGCAACGGCCTGCCGCGCGTGGACTTCGTGCTGGCGATTCGCGGTGCTGGCCTGGCTGCCGATGACGCCCAGCATCCGGGCTTCGCCAATATGCTCGCCGGCCTGCTCAGCGAAGGCACCGACAAGCGCGACTCGCGCGCCATCGCCGAAGCTGCGCAGGGCCTGGGCGGTTCCGTCGGTGCCTCGGCGGGTGTTGATGGCATCAGCGTCTCGGGCAACGCGCTCGCGTCCAAGGCCGGTCCGATGATGGATCTGCTCGCTGAAGTCGCGCGCATGCCGTCCTTCCCCGCCAATGAAGTGGAACTGGCCAAGGGCAATGCCCTGCAGTCGCTGAAGGTCTCTGAAGCCACGCCGAGCTTCCGCGCCGAACGCGCGATCGCGCAGGCGGTGTATGGCGACCATCCCTATGGCCGCACGCGCCCGACCGCCGATTCCATCAGCGGCACCGATGTCGCCTTGCTCAAGGCCGAGCACGACAAGCGCTTCCGCCCGGATCGCGCCCTGCTGGTGGTTGCCGGCAAGATCGACGCCGAGCAGGCGCTGAAGATGGCCGAAGCCGCCTTCGGTGACTGGAAGGCCGACGGCGCCGCCGCTCCGGACCTGGTGGCCTCGCGCACTTCGGCCGAACCGGTGCGCCTGCTGCTCGAGCGCCCCGGCAGCGTGCAGTCCACGCTGCGCCTGGGCCGCCCGGGCATCCAGGGCACGTCGCCTGACTACGTGCCGCTTCGACTCGCCAGCACCATCATGGGCGGTGGCTTCTCCAGCCGCATCAACCAGAACCTGCGCGAGAACAAGGGTTACACCTATGGCGCTTCCGCCAGCGCGCGCACCTATCGCAACGGTGGCGGCATCATCGGCGGCGCCGATGTCCGAAACGAAGTGACGGGCGCGGCGTTGAAGGAATATTTCGACGAGTACCGCCGCTTCGGCACTGACCTCGTTCCCGAGGCCGAGATGCAGATGAACAAGCGCTACGTCGCCGGCATCTACCTGATCAACAACCAGCTGCAGGGTTCAGTGGCGGGCACGCTGGCCAGCAACTGGCTGATCGGCCTGCCTTCGGAGTTCCTCGGCCAGTACGTGCCGATGATCCAGAAGGTGTCCGCCGAACAGGTGCGCGAGATGGGCCGCAAGTATTTTTCGCCGGAAACCCAGAGCATCGTGGTGGTCGGCGACGGTTCCAAGATCAGCGAGCAGCTCAAGGCTTACGGCGAGTTCAAGACCGCCCCGTAAGCGCGACAACCGGCCGGCGCGCTGCTAATCCAGCACGCGCCGGGCACCGGCATAGGCCGCCGCCCAATAGGCCGTGTCCAGCCGATCCATGCGCACGGTGCCACCGCTGCGCGGCGCATGCACGAAGCGGCCTTCGCCGACATAGATGCCGACGTGGCCGCCGCCGGCGGGCGTGAACAACACCAGGTCGCCTGGCTGCAATTCATCGCGGTCAACGTGGCGGGCACGCAGTTCCATCAGCCCCGACGTGGTGCGCGGCAGTTGAAGGCCGGCGGCATCGCGAAATACGAAGCCCACCAGGCCGCTGCAGTCAAAACCGCCCTCGGGCGTATTGCCGCCGTAGCGGTAGGGTGTGCCGACCAGGCCCAGGGCGCGCAGGAGCACGTCATTGGCGCGCTGGCTGTAGGCGGTGGCGCTCTGGTAGCCCTCGTGGCGTTGAACCGCCGGGCTGCCCGTGTGGCGCGGCGGCGCGCTGGAACAGGCCGCCAGCAGAAGGCCCAGCAGGACCGGAAGTGCGCTGCGGCGCAAAGCTCGCCTTTGAACTGGCGCCGGGGCCCGGGCCTGCGGATAATGCGCGACTGTCATCGGGGCCGAGTTTGCCCCATCGTTGCGGCCGCGTCACGGCCGACCTCTTACGGAATTGCCATGAAGATCGAAGACAACCACGTCGTGCGTTTCCACTACACCGTGTCCGAGCCGGGCCAGGGCCAGATTGAATCCTCGCGCAGCATGGAACCGATCAGCGCGCTGATCGGCCACGGCAACCTGATCGCTGGCCTGGAGTCGGCGATGAAGGGCCGCGAGGCGGGCGAGAGTTTCGAACAGACGGTCGAACCCGACCAGGCTTACGGCCCGCGTCGCGAAGGCCTGGTGCAGCGCGTGCCCCGCAAGCACTTCAAGGGCGCCAAGCTGACGCCGGGCATGCAGGTGGTGCTACCGACCGATCGTGGCCAGCAGGCGATGACGGTGAAGAAGGTTGGCATCAGCGTGGTGGACGTGGACCTGAACCACCCGATGGCCGGCAAGACCCTGAAGTTCGAAGTCGAGATCCTCGATGTGCGCGAAGCCAGCGCCGAAGAGATCGCGCACAAGCATGTGCACGGCGACGGCGGCCACGCGCACTGATCCCGATCAGTTGACGCTGACGGCGTTCCAGGCCGAGGCCACGGCCGCGACTTCAGCAGACTTGGCGCCGAACAGGTCGGCCGCGGCATTGATCGTGGCCTGGCGGGCATCGGCGTAATTGCTGTCCGAGGTCATGTACACGGTCAGGGCGCGGAACCAGATGCGCCCGGCCTTGTCGCGGCCAATGCCGGACACCGTGCTGCCATTGCAGGTGGGCGAGGTGTGGTTCATGCCGTTGAAGGTCTTGGCGCCGCTGCCTTCCGCCAGCAGGTAGAAGAAGTGGTTGGCCACGCCCGAACTGAAATGCACGTCCATCAGGCCGAGGTTGCCGTTGTAGCAGCCCGGTGAAATGCCGTCTTTCATCGGGTCCCACATGTAGCGCAGGGCCTTCTGGGTGGCGCTGCCCGGCACGTTCTTGAGGAAGAAGTCCTCGCCGATCATGTAGTCGGGAACGTCGTTGGGGTTGTTGGCGTAGAACTCGACCATCGTGCCGAAGATGTCGGAGGTGGCTTCGTTCAGGCCGCCGGACTCGCCTGAATACAGCAGTCCGGCGCTGTGGCTGGTGACGCCGTGGCTCAGCTCGTGGCCGACCGTGTCCAGGTTCACCAGCGGACCCCAGTTGCGGCCGTCACCGTCGCCGAAGGCGATGCAGTTGCAGCCTTCCAGCCAGAAGGCATTGCCGTAGTCCTTGCCGTAATGCACCTTGGCCAGCACGCCGCTGCCTAGGCCGTCGTAACCACGGCGACCATGCACTTCCGCGAAATAGTCCCAGGCGGTGGCGATGCCGTAGTGCACGTCGGTCGCCGCCGAGCTGGCGTCCTTCATCGAGTTGCGGCCCCAGACATTGTCGCCGTCGGTGAACACCACGCCGTCACCGCTGGTGCCCTCGGCCATGTCGGTGGTGCGGCTGCCACCGCGATCGGCATCGCGCAGCTCCCAGCTGCTGCCGCAGCGCTGGCTGTTCACCGGCATGTCGCCGGAATACAGCGTGCGGCCGGTGCCGACGCCCTTCTGGACCTGCAGGCAGGTATTGCCCATGCTCGGCTTGGCCGATTCGGCGTTGCTCCAGCGGTCGAGGATCTTGCCGTTGTTGGCATCCACCACATAGGTCATGTCGGCGAAGGTGCCGTTCGGATTCACGCCTTCGAAACGCACCTGCCAGGCCAGGCGCTGGGCGGCGTTGCGGGCATAGACCACCAGCCAGCTTTCCGGCAGCGAACCAAAGCCCAGGCCGAACTGGGTGCCGGCGATGGTGATCGCTTCGTCGGAAGTGAGACGGGCGCGGGTCGAGACCGTGAGTGCATTGCGCTGGCGGGTACTGACCGACTTGAAGGAACCGTCGCGGTTGGAATGCACGATCAGGTCGCCGCCGATGACCGGCAGGTTCGAATAGCTGCGTTGCAGGTGCACATGCTCGGTGCCGTCGGCATCAATCACCACGGCCTTGGTCTGGAAGCGGTCGGAAGCGGACACGCGACCGGCGCCTTGGTGGGCGCGCAGGTTCTTCAGGGCATGCTCGGCGGCCGCGTCTCGCGCAGCAGGGGGGAGGGTCGCAGCATTGGTGGCCGAAACGGCCAGAAGGGTTGCGAGGATGAACGAGACGCGGCCGGCGAGCATGTCCTAACTCCGAGAGCAGGTACGGCCGGGGGTCCGTACGGGCATTAAAGCAAAATGTGACCAGGTTCGCAATAGAGAACGGACACAGATCACAAAAACGGACAGGACTGCGAATGGGCGCACAAAAAGAAACGGCCCGCTTTCGCGGGCCGTCTCGGTACTCTTTGAGACGCTGGATCAGTTGACGCTGACGGCGCTCCAGGTGGCCGCGACAGCGTTGGCCTGCGCCGAACCGGCACCGTACAGGTCGTTGGCCGCATTGATGGTGGCAACGCGGGCGCCGGCGTAGTTGGTGCTGGAGGTCATGTACACGGTCAGGGCGCGGTACCAGATCTTCTCGGCCGCGGAGCGACCGATGCCGGTCAGCGACGAGCCATTGCAGGTCGGCGAGGTGTGGTCGACGCCGCTGTAGGTCTTGGCGCCGCTGCCTTCGGCCAGCAGGTAGAAGAAGTGGTTGGCCAGGCCCGAGCTGTAGTGCACGTCAAGCGAACCGATGGTGCTGACGTAGCAGTTCGGCGACTTGCCGTCCTTGAAGGGGTTGAACATCCAGCGCAGGGCCTTGGTGTTACCCGGGTTGGAGATGTAGATCTCTTCGCCGATCAGGTAGTCCGGGGTGTCGCTGGCGTTGTTGGCGTAGAACTCGACCATGGTGCCGAAGATGTCGGAGGTGGCTTCGTTCAGGCCGCCGGACTCGCCGGAGTAGGTCAGGTTGGCCGAACGGCTGGTCACGCCGTGGCTCATTTCATGGCCGGCCACGTCCAGGTCCACCAGCGGGCCGTAGGTCACGCCATCGCCGTCGCCGAAGCTCATGCAGAAGCAGCTGTCGGACCAGAAGGCATTCACGTAGTTGCGGCTGTAGTGGACCTTGCTGAGCGCGCCCTTGCCGTCGTTGGCGATGCCATTGCGGCCGTGCACGTTCTTGTAATAGTCCCAGGTGGCGGCAATGCCGAAATGCGCATCGGCGGCAGCCGAGGCGGAGTCGGACGAGGTGTTGTTGCCCCAGATATTGTCGGCATCGGAATAGATGGTGCCGCTGCCAGCGGTGCCGTTGCCCATGTTGGTGGTGTAGCCACCGCCACGGGTCTGGTCCTTCATCTGGAAGCTGGTGCCGCAGTTGGTGGTGTTGATGGTGACGTTGCCGGAGTAGATGGTCTTGCCGGTGCCGGCCGCCGAGGTGGTGCTCGTGCAGGTGCCGCCGCCGCTGCCGGGCTTGGCCGACTCGAGGTTGCTCCAGCGGTCACGGACCTTGCCGTTGTTGGCGTCGACGATGTAGGTCATGTCGACCGGGTTGCCGTTGCGGTCGGCGCCCTGGAACTTGACGTTGTAGGCGAGGGCCGGCGCGCCATTGCGGGCGTCCACCAGCAGGGAAGCGCTGGGCGAACCAACGAAGTTGCTGCCGAACTCGGCGCCGGCGGCGACGATGGCGTCATCCGCGCGCAACGAGGCATTGGTGCTGAGCTTGAGCTCGGAGCGCTGGGTCAGCGAAGCGGACTGGAACTGGCCGCCACGCGAATGCACCACCACGTCGCCGCCGAGAACCGGCAGGCCGCGGTAGCTGCGGTCGAAGCGCACGTGCTCGGCACCGTTGGCATCCACGATGACGTCGCGGGCGATGAACTGGTCGTTGGCCGAGACCTTGCCGGCATTGCCGTGGGTCTGGAGCAGGCCAAGCGCGCGGCCGACGGCCGGGCTATTGGTGTTGGCGGCAGCAGCGGTGCCCGCCAGGGCCATCAGGACAGCAGCAGACAAAAGCTTCGGTGCAAACGACATTGATATCCCCTAAGCGAAGTAAGTTTGGGTCGAACGACGGCCGCACTTGGGCGTGCAACCTGTCGGTGGTGCACCCGGAACGTGACCCACGTGCAGTATTTCGTCATGTTGCGGCGCGAGAATTCTGCAAAAGCGTGATGAAATTCTCAGATAAGTCTGTGAAAATGGCCAAATCGCGTGCTTGATTGCTGCGCTGCGGCAAGAAATCGCGCAAGTGAGACTCAAGGCAGGGCATCCATGCCCCTAGCCCCAAGGACGAATGGCCCATTGTCGCCGCCGGTTGCGGGCGGCCTAATCCACCCACCAGCCTCTCAATGCCTGATCGGGGAGATCAAGACATGAGCAACACCCACGCGCCTACCCAGGCGCTGTCCAGTCCCATTGCCAGTTCCGAGCGCATCCAGGCGCTGGACGTGGTGCGCGGTTTCGCGCTGATCGGCATCTTCCTGATGAACATCGAGTTCTTCAACCGGCCGACGCGTGACATCGGCCAAGGCCTGCCGGCCGCCGTCACCGGTGCCGACCACTGGGCCGGCTGGCTGATCTACACACTGGTGCAGGGCAAGTTCTGGACCATGTTCTCGCTGTTGTTCGGCATGGGCTTCGCGGTGATGCTCACGCGCGCCGAACGCGCCGACCGAAATTTCCTGCGTCCCTACCTGCGCCGCATCGCGGCCTTGTTCGTCTTCGGCACGCTGCACCACATCATGCTTTGGGCCGGCGACATCCTGGTGAGTTACTCGGTGGCGGCGGCCGGATTGCTGATCGTGCTGTACGGGCGAACCTTGCCGGTGATCGCTTCGCTTGTGGCCCTGGTGGTGATATCGGTGCTTGGCGGCATGGGCCTGCTTCCCGGCGCCGATGCGCTGACGCCGGTCGCGATCGGGCTGATGTTCATGGGCCTGGCGGCGCTGTTCCTGCGTGGCGAGGGCAAGGCCAACTTCCTGGGCAAGACCCGGCTGACGTTTTCCATTCCCTTCCTGATCGTGGGCAGCGCAGTGACGCTGTTCGCGGCGGCGAGCTGGTTCATTCCCAGCATTCCCTACCAGGGTCGCGCTTCGTTCTCGATCATCGGTCTGCTGCTGCTGGTGATTGCCTGGGCTTCGAATCGCTTCCACGATCCGGCTGAACCGCGCATGCGTCGCCTGGGCGTGGGCATGTACGCCATTCCGTTCACGCTGATGACTTGCTTTGGCGTGGCGATGTACCTCAACCCGACGCAGCCGCCGGCCGGTGCCGATGCCGCGCTCGTGGCGGCGCGCGCGGAAGCCGCGCAGATCGAGGCGAAGGCCAGCGCCACCGGCAAGACCTTCGATGAGGTCATGGCCGAACAGGCGAAGGCGGCAGATGCCGCTGCGGCCAAGGCCAAGGCCGGCAAGCCCAAGCTCGAGGGCGCGGCCAAGCAGGCGGCCGAAGCCAAGGAGTGGGCCGAAAACAAGCTGCGCCGCGAGCGCAACCGGGCGCAGTCCAGGCTCGACGTGGCCGAAGAGGCCCGCATCGAGTCCAGCGGCAATTACCAGGACCTGGTGAAGCTGCGCGCCAAGGACTATTGGGAAAACCTGCCGGGTGAGGCCATGTTCGGCGTCATCTTGGTGGGCATGTTCCTGCTCGGCGCCTGGTTCGTGCGCTCGGGCGTGATGGAAAACACCGGCGCGCACCTGCCGCTGTTCCGCCGGCTGGCCATGGTGGCCCTGCCGCTGGGCGTGGGCATTGGCATCGCTGCCGCGCTGGGCATCGGCACTGCCAGTTCGCCCGGTGCCGAACGCGACCCGTACCAGATCGCCATGGGACTGACGATGCTCGCCAATCTTCCGGCCTGCCTGGGTTATGTCAGCGTGCTGGTGCTGATGTTGCACAGCGGCGGACCGCTGGCGCACATCCGCGTGCTGGCGCCGCTGGGGCGGATGGCGCTGACCAACTACCTGACGCACTCGGTCGTCTGCAGCTTGTACTTCTATCACTACGGCCTGGGCCATTACGGCATGGGCCGGGCCACGCAGGTGGGCTTCGTGTTCTTCGTCATTGCCCTGCAGGTGGTGTTCAGCCACATCTGGCTGTCGTTCTTCCGCTATGGCCCGATGGAATGGCTGTGGCGCGCGATCACCTACTGGCAGATTCCGGCCATGCGTCGTGGCAACGAGATGGCCGCCACGGCGGCCTGACCGGAATTCACAAGTTGCAGAACGACGGGCCGCGCACACCGCGGCCCGTCTGTTTGAAGCCTTACAATGGCGGCCATGAGCGAGGCCGCATCCGATGTGCTGATTCTTGGGGCTGGCGTGATCGGCCTGAGTTGCGCATTGCACCTGCTCGAGTCCGGGCGATCGGTGCGGGTGCTGGAGCGCGGACGCATCGGCGCCGCCACCTCGCACGGCAATTGCGGCACCATCACGCCCAGCCACGCGCCGCCGCTGGCATCGCCGGCCACGCTGCGCAAAGGCCTGAAGTGGATGCTGCGGCCCGATGCGCCGCTGTACATCAAGCCGAGGTGGGACCCGCAACTGGCCTCGTGGCTGCTGCATTTCGCCGGGCGCTGCAACGACCGTGACCGGCGCGCCAGCGCATTGGCCAAGGGCGCGCTGCTGCAGCATTCGCGCGAGTTGCTCGAAGGCCTGGTCCGCCGGCACCGTCTTGATTGCGAGTTCGAAACCCGCGGCCTGCGATACGTCTATCGCGAAGCGTCGGCGCTGCAGCATGATGTTGCCGACCTCGCCGAACTGGCCGAGCTCGGCATCGCTTCATCAGTGCTGGACTCCGCGCAGCTCGCGCATGCCGAGCCCGCGTTGAAGCCCGGCATGGCCGGCGCGATTCATTTTCCCGGCGACGCCCACCTGCGCCCGGATCGTTACACCGCCGAGCTGGCGCGCGTGGTGCGCGAACTCGGCGGCGTGATCGAAGAGGGCAATGAGGCCAATGGCCTGCTGGAATCGCGCGGCCGCGTGAGTGGTGTGCAAACCGCGTTTGGTCCGCGCCCGGCGGCCCTGGTGCTCGTCTGCCTGGGACCCTGGTCGTCGCCCTGGTTGAAGCCCGCGGGATTGAAACTGCCCATCCAGCCCGGCAAGGGCTATTCCATCACCTGGTCGCGGCCGGCATTGGCGCCCTCCGTGCCGCTGGTGCTGCGCGAACAAAGCGTTTGTGTCACGGCCTGGGACAGCGGCTTTCGCTTGGGCAGCACGATGGAATTTTCCGGCTACGATGGTTCGCTCAATCGCCTGCGCCTGGCCGCGCTGGAAAAATCTGCCGCCCAGTACCTGCATCATCCGGTCGGTCCGGAACGGCGCGAGGAATGGTTCGGCTGGCGGCCGATGACCTTCGACGACCTGCCCTTGATCGGCCCGGCCCCTGCGCTGGACGGACTGTGGCTGGCGACCGGGCACGGCATGATGGGCATGGGCATGAGCGCCGCCACCGGCCGCCTGCTGGCGGATTTGGTGAACAAGGCCGAGCCCTGCATTGACCCGGCACCCTACCGCGCCGACCGCTTCGCCTGAGTAAGATGGCGGCCATGGACATCTTCACCCTGCAGCGCGGAAGCGCGCCCTTGTTGGTGAGCCTGCCGCACGATGGCTGGCAGATTCCCATGGACTTGGCCAAGCGCATGAATCCCGATGCGCGCCGCGCGCCGGACACCGACTGGCACGTCAGCTGGCTGTACGCCTTCGCCAGCGAATTGGGCGCGTCCATCCTGGCGCCGCTGCATTCGCGCTACGTGGTGGACCTGAATCGTCCCTCCGACGATGTCTCGCTCTATCCCGGCCAGAACACCACCGGCCTGTGCCCGATCGTGCAGTTCAGCGGCGAGCCGGTGTATTTGCCAGGCCAGGAACCCGATGCCGACGAAATCGCCGCGCGCGTTGAAACTTACTGGCAACCCTACCACCAGGCGCTTGCCGGAGAAATCGAACGCCTGCGCGCCGCGCATGGCCGCGTCATCCTGTGGGAGGGACATTCGATACGCTCGCTCGTGCCTTTCCTGTTCGAAGGCAGGCTGCCGGACATCAACCTGGGCACGGCCAGCGGCAACAGCTGCCGCGCTGAAACGCAATCGCGCATCGAAGCGGTGCTGGCGGCGCAGTCGCGCTATTCCTGGGTCAGCAACGGCCGATTCAAGGGTGGCTATATCACGCGCCACTACGGCAAGCCCGAGACGGGCGTGGAAGCGATACAGCTTGAGCTCGCCCAGCTCAACTACATGGACGAGGACAGCTTCCAATACGACGCGGCCAGAGCCGGCGAACTGCAGCCCCTGCTGCGTTCATTGCTGGTCGCCGCGTTGGGCTGAAGGCCAGAACGAAAAAGCCCCGCGCAATGCGGGGCTTTTGGGTGGCTTCCAAGGCGCCGGCGATCAGCCCGGCGGGTTGTACTTGAGCAGGAACTCGCCGATGCGCTGGTAGGCCTCGATGCGATTGGCTTCCTTGTAGAAACCGTGTCCTTCGTTGGGCTTGACCAGGGTCTGATAGACCTTTCCGGCGTGGCTCAAGGCCGACTCGGCAAAGCCGAACTGCTCAAACGGCGCAACCTCGTCGGACTTGCCGTGGATCAACAGGATCGGCACGTCGAGCTTGGCAATCTGCGTCAGCGGCGACTGGGCTTCCTGGCTGGCGGCATCGCCCAGGGTCATCGTCCAGAAGGCGCGGCCCTGCTTGGAGCCATCGCGATTCGCATACAGCTTCTTCAGGTCGTAAACACCGGCGTAGGCGATCGCGCACTTGTACATGCCGGGATTGCGAATCGGGTTCATCATCGCCGAGTAGCCGCCGAAGCTGACACCGAAGATGCACATCTTCGCCGGATCCGCGAGCTTCTGCGCAACCGCGAAGTTCACCGCGTCGGTGATGTCGTCCTGGATGCCCGTGCCCCATTGGCCATAGGTCGAATTCTCGAAGCTGTCGCCGCGTCCGCCGGAGCCGCGATAGTTAACCTGCAGCACGGCGTAGCCCAGGCTCGCCAGGTACTGCACGTCACTGTCATAAGTCCAGCTGTCGAAGATGCCGAACGGGCCGCCGTGCGGCAGCACGACCAGCGGATGCGGGCCCGGCCGGCCTTGCGGGGCGGTGTAGAAGGCATGCAAGGTCTCGCCGCTGCGATTCTTGAATTCCAGCGGGCTCATCGGCGACATCTTGGCCGGGTCGATCCAGCTCATCTTTTCGAACAGCAGCGTCGGCGTATTGGTCTTGCGATCGAGCACATAGTAGGCGCCGGGGTGGCGGTCGCTGTGCACCAGGAACAAGAGCTTGCTGTTGTCACGCGTGAAGTCGATAAAGGAAACCAATTGCCCCGGAAACGCCTTCATCAGGCCGGCATGCAGCTGTGCGAACTCGGACTTCGGGTCGAGGTAGTCAATCTTGGGCTTGCCCGCCGTATAGGCGACCACGACCGGCGGACCGTTGAAGCCGCCTTCCTCGAAGCCTGTGGCTTCGAGCAGGGGATGGCTGGCGAGCTTCTGGCGACTGCCATCGGCCAGGGACACCCGGTAAATGGCCGCCGGTTCGCCGTTGTCACTGATCTCGGCGACGGCGTGGTCATTGTCCGCATCGAAGCGCCAGGGGTTGAAGCTCGATCCCGACAAGGACTTCGGGGCGACGACCCAATCGCTGGTCGCGGTCGGCCGGTAGCGCACCACCTGCATGGCATTCAGGTCGCGCGTGGTGGCCACGCGGGGCGCGCCGGTGTTGTCGATGCTGATGTTGTAGTAGCCAATGTCCTTGAACGTGGCGACCTGCTCGCGAATGCCGTTGTAGGTGTTGACCCGGAATACCGAGGTCACGCGCTGTGAATTGCCCTGGCTCCACGGGAAGAAGCTATAGATCGCCTCGCCCTTGGATCCCGGGACAACGCCGAGAAACTCCGGGCTGCCCTCGTCTTTCATGCGCGAACGGACATTGCCGCGGTCTGGCAGGTAGCCGAACAACTGGGTCTGGTTCTTGGCGTCGGCATCGGCCGCATAGATGTCGCCGGTCGCGATGAGGTTGCCGTAGCGGCCGTAGTCCTGGGCCTTGCTCACCATGATGCGATTGTCATCCGTCCAGACCGGCTCGAACGGTTGCGGCACGACGATTTCGCCGGAGCGCGGATCGGGGCCGACATCGAACTTGATGATGCTGCGCTCGTAGTCGCCGGAAAGCTTGATCAGAGACAGCGCGCGACGATCTTCGAAGGGCGTGGTGACCGCGACGTAGGCGCCCGTCGGCGACAGGGTTGCGCCCTGGTATTCGGGCTCCTTGGCGAACAGCTTCGCCGACTCCGTTTGCGCCATGCAAGGAGCGGTGCTGCTTGCCAGCAGCAATGCGGCGAGGCAGCCGGTATGGGTCTTGGTCATGATCTTCCCTGGTTTGGATTTGCGCAGCTTTGCTTGGTACACGCAGTCAGACTTCAAGTGAGGCCAAGTCACCCTTGGCCTCAAGCCAGGATTTGCGATCGGGCGCACGCTTCTTGGACAAAAGCATGTCCATCAGCTTACGGGTCTCGGTGGGGTCGTCCAAAGTCAGCTGAACGAGGCGTCGCGTGTCAGGATGTATCGTTGATTCGCGCAACTGAGACGGATTCATCTCGCCCAGCCCCTTGAAGCGGGTGACGTTGACCTGCCCGCGGATCCTTTCCTTCTCGATGCGCTCGAGCAGGATGCGTTTTTCTTCCTCGTCCAGCGCGTAGAAGACCTGCTTGCCCACGTCCACGCGGAACAGCGGCGGCATGGCCACGAAGATGTGGCCAGCGCGCACAAGCGCGGGAAAGTGGCGCAGGAACAGGGCGGCGAGCAGGGTGGCGATATGCAGGCCGTCGGAGTCGGCATCGGCCAGGATGATGACCTTGCCGTAGCGCAGCCCGCCGATGGCGTCCACGCCCGGGTCGCAGCCAATGGCCACGGCCAGGTCGTGCACTTCGGTGGAAGCGAGCACGCCGCCGCTTTCCACTTCCCAGGTATTCAGGATCTTGCCGCGCAGGGGCAGGATGGCCTGGAAGTCCTTGTCGCGCGCCTGCTTGGCGCTGCCGCCGGCGGAGTCGCCTTCCACCAGGAACAGTTCGGTGCGCGAAAGATCTTGCGAAATGCAGTCGGCCAATTTGCCGGGCAGGGCAGGGCCCTGGGTGATTTTCTTGCGGACGATCTGCTTCTCGGTCTTGAGCCGCGCCGCGGCGCGATCGATCGCCAGCTGCGCGATCTGCAGGCCGGCTTCGACATGCTGGTTCAGCCACAGCGAAAAGGCATCGTGGCTGGCGCCTTCGATGAAGGCGGCGGCCTGGCGCGAGCTCAGGCGCTCCTTGGTCTGGCCGCTGAATTGCGGGTCGGTCATCTTCAGCGACAGCACATAGCTCACGCGGTCCCACACGTCTTCGGGCGCAAGTTTCACGCCCCGCGGCAGCAGGTTGCGGAAGTCGCAGAATTCGCGCAGTGCGTCGGTCAGGCCGCTGCGCAGGCCATTCACGTGGGTGCCGCCTTGCGCGGTGGGAATGAGGTTGACGTAGCTTTCCTGCACCAGGTCGCCTTCGCCGACCCAGGCCACGGCCCAGTCCACGATCTCGCTTTCCTTGGCCAGGCTGCCGGTGAAGAGTTCGGGTGGCAGCAATTCACGGCCGGTCAGTTCGCCATGCAGGTAATCGCGCAGGCCATTTTCGTAGTACCACTCATTGCGCTCGCCGCTGGCCTCGTCGAACAGCTTCACCGTCAGGCCGGGGCAGAGCACGGCCTTGGCGCGCAGCAGGTGGCGCAGGGCGCGGATGGCGAACTTGTTGCTGTCGAAATACTTGCCGTCCGGCCAGAAGCGAACGCGCGTACCGGTATTGCGCTTGCCGACCGTACCGATGATGTCCAGCGGCGACGAACGGAAGCCATCGCGGAATTCCATGCGGTATTCGTTGCCGTCGCGCTTGATGAAGACTTCCACGCGTTTCGACAAGGCGTTCACCACGCTCACGCCCACGCCATGCAGGCCGCCGGAGAAGGTGTAATTGCGATTGTTGAACTTGCCGCCGGCGTGCAGGCGCGTGAGGATCAATTCCACGCCCGGCATTTTTTCTTCCGGGTGCATGTCCACCGGCATGCCGCGGCCATCATCGGATACCTCGCAGCTGCCATCGCTGTAGATCGTCACTTCAACGGTCTTTGCGTGCCCGGCCAGGGCTTCGTCGATCGAGTTGTCCACCACTTCCTGGGCCAGGTGGTTGGGCCGCGTGGTGTCGGTGTACATGCCGGGGCGGCGCTTGACCGGGTCCAGGCCAGAAAGGACTTCGATATCGGCCGAGTTATAGCGACTGCTCATGGAACCTGCGCAATGAGAACTGACGCGACAGCATGGAGACGCCGTTCAGGTCGGTCAAGCCGAATCGTTTATGCCGCGTAACGAGCCGCGTTCATCAAGCTGTCGCCAAGCCCAACGCAGGGCTCCCGACTTGGCCGCGGTTAATTTTGCGCGGTGCCGGCGCGACTAGCATCGGATGGCCCGTTGCTTTGGGCTCGCTCAATCCCCCCCAAGAGTTGAGGAATCCCTGAACATGAATATCAAGAAAAATATCCTCGCCGCAGCCCTGCTCATTACCCCCGTGACCTTGTTCGCGCAGCCGGGCGGCGGTCCGCCCCCGGGCGTCGGAGGCGGCCTCGGCGGTGCCGTGGGCGGCGCCATTGGCGGCGCTGGCCCCGGTATCGGAAACGCGGGCGGTATCGGCGGCAGTGCCTCCGGCAATGCCGGCGGCCACGTGAACGCGTCCTTCGGCGATCCCGCAGGTCTGTCCATGGCTGAAGCGCACAAAGCGGACGTTGCCGCCAAGAAGGCCGCAGCCAAGGCGAAGGCCGATGCCGCTGCTGCCGCTGCCGCGACCGCTGGCACGACCGGCGCTGACCACGCCAATGCCAACGCCGCCTTCGGCCAGGAAACGGCCGCCCAGGCGCGCACCCTGAAGGACGCCGATCCGGCCACGCGTGAGGCCTTCGGCGCCTCGGTAAGCACCCGCGCCAAGGACCAAGGCAAGGGCGAGGGCAGCACCGGCACTGACGATGGCAGCAGCGAGGGCACCGCAGTCGAAACTGACGCCACCTCCACCGCCACCGCCAAGGCCTCAACCGACAGCGGTGCGACTCACGCCAATGCCAATGCCGACTTCGGGCAGACCACCGCAGCCAGCGCCAAGGGACAGCAGGATGCTGATGCCGCAACCCGCACGGCTTTTGGCGGCAAGCAGGCTGCAGCTGCCAAAGCCAAGCCGAGGCCGACGACCGCCAAGCCAACGCCCTAACGCTGGCTTGGGCCCTTCAAGGATGGAGGGCTGATACATCGGCTTCGACCGGCAGGCGCGCTCCGTCAAGCGGGGCGCGCCTTTTTGCTGCTCGCTCGCCCTCGGGCCGCCCAGCCGGTAGAATGGGGCTTTCCAGCGCCCCCATTTCCCATGACTAGGCTCATCTTCGTTACTGGCGGCGTGGTTTCCTCGCTCGGCAAGGGCATCGCGGCAGCGTCTTTGGCCGCCATCCTGGAGGCCCGCGGGCTCCGGGTCACCATGATGAAGCTCGATCCCTACCTGAATGTGGATCCGGGCACCATGTCGCCTTTCCAGCACGGCGAGGTCTACGTCACCGACGACGGCGCCGAAACCGACCTCGACCTCGGCCACTACGAGCGCTTCCTGCGCACCCGCCTGAGCCGCAAGAATTCGGTCACCACCGGCCGCATCTACGAAGAAGTCATCCGGCGCGAGCGCCGCGGCGACTACCTCGGCGGCACCGTGCAGGTCATTCCCCACGTCACCGACGAGATCAAGCGCTGCATCGACGCCGCCACCGAGGGCTACGATGTCGGACTGGTCGAGATCGGTGGCACCGTCGGCGACATCGAGTCCCTGCCTTTCCTTGAAGCCATCCGCCAGATCCGCACCGAGCGCGGGCCGGGCAAGGCCGTGTTCATGCACCTGACCCTGGTGCCGTATATCGCGGCAGCGGGCGAGTTGAAGACCAAGCCGACCCAGCACTCGGTGAAAGAGTTGCGCTCGATTGGTATCCAGCCCGACATCCTGCTCTGCCGCAGCGAACGCCCGCTGCCCGACAGCGAGCGCCGCAAGATCGCCCTGTTCACCAACGTGCACGAGAGCGCGGTCATTTCCTGCGTGGACGTGGACAATATCTACAAGCTGCCGCTGTGGCTGCACTCGCAGCGCCTGGACGAAATCGTGGTCGAAGCCCTGCGCCTGGAAGACAAGGTGGCGCCGGCCAACCTGTCCGAGTGGGAAGCGGTGGTCGACGCCTGCGAACACCCGGTCGATGAAGTCACCGTGGCGGTGGTTGGCAAGTACGTGGACCATCAGGACGCCTACAAGTCCCTGTCCGAAGCCCTGCGCCACGGCGGCATCCGCCAGCGCACCCGCGTGCGCCTGAAGTGGATGGAATCCGAGCAGGTCGAGAACGAAGGCGCGAAGGCGCTGCAGGGCGTGGATGCGATCCTGGTGCCCGGCGGCTTCGGCGACCGCGGCTTCGAAGGCAAGGTGCGCACCGCGCAGTACGCGCGCGAGAACGGCATCCCGTACTTCGGCATCTGCTACGGCATGCAGGCGGCAGTGGTGGATGTGGCCCGCAACCTGGCCGGCCTGGATGGCGCCAACACGACCGAGAACGACCGCAACTGCAAGCACCCGGTCATCGGACTGATTACCGAATGGCGCACCGCCACGGGCGAAGTCGAGCGCCGCAATGAAGACTCCGACCTTGGCGGCACCATGCGCCTGGGCCTGCAGGAAGCGCGCATCAAGCACGGCACCAAGGCACGCGAAATGTACGGCAAGGACATCGTGGCCGAGCGACATCGCCACCGTTACGAGTTCAACAACCGCTATCGCACGCAGATTGAAGACGCCGGCATGGTGATCTCGGCCAAGTCCATGGACGACACCCTGGTGGAAATGGTCGAGCTGCCGAACCATCCGTGGTTCGTGGCCTGCCAGGCGCATCCGGAATTCCTGTCCACGCCGCGCGATGGCCACCCGCTGTTCATTGGTTTTATCCGCGCCGCGCGCGAACACAAGGCCGGCGGCCGCTTGCTCAAGGAAGTCAGCGCATGAAGCTTTGTGGTTTCGAGGTCGGCCTGGACAAGCCCTTCTTCCTCATCGCCGGGCCCTGCGTTATCGAGTCCATGCAATTGCAGCTCGATGTTGCCGGCCAGCTGAAGGAGATCACCGGCAAGCTCGGTGTTCCCTTCATCTTCAAGTCCAGCTTCGACAAGGCCAACCGCACCTCGGGCACGAGTTTCCGTGGCCCGGGCCTGGAAGAAGGCCTGAAGGTGCTGGCTGAAGTGAAGCGCCAGATCGGCGTGCCGGTGTTGACCGATGTGCACGAATACACGCCGATGGACGAAGTCGCGTCCGTGGTGGACGTGCTGCAGACGCCGGCCTTCCTGTGCCGCCAGACCGATTTCATCCGCAAGGTCGCCAGCGCCGGCAAGCCGGTGAATATCAAGAAGGGCCAGTTTCTTTCGCCCTGGGAGATGAAGCATGTCTCCAACAAGGCCAAGGAAACCGGCAACCAGGACATCATGGTCTGCGAGCGCGGCGCCAGCTTCGGCTACAACAACCTCGTGTCCGACATGCGCTCGCTCAGCGTGATGCGCGACACCGGCTGCCCGGTGGTGTTCGACGCCACGCATTCGGTGCAACTGCCCGGTGGAATGGACGGCAAGAGCGGCGGCCAGCGCGAATTCGTGCCGGTGCTTTCGCGCGCGGCCATGGCCGTGGGCATTTCGGGCATCTTCATGGAAACACATCCGGACCCGGACAAGGCGCTGTCCGACGGCCCCAATGCCTGGCCGCTGCCGAAGATGGCGGCACTGCTGGAAACGCTGATGGCCTTGGACAGCATCACCAAGCGCAATGGCTTCCTGGAATCGAATCTTTGATCCACCGCTTTGGAGACGTTGCGCGATGAGACTCACTGAGCTGCTGCTGGCCGCCGTGCTTGTGCCGGGTGTGGCCATGGCCCAGACCCCCGAATCGCGCGATGGCCCGCTGAGCGCCGAAGAATTCCAAACGCTTGCCACCGGCGGCGAAAGCCTGATGGCCTGCGTCGGCGAATACATGGGCAGCCATCCGCTGGATGAGTCCGTAGGCAAGGGCCTGATCGACCTGGGGCTGGGTGGTGAACTGAAGGCGCGCGCGATGGGTGCCATCAGCCCGGCCTCGGGCGACTTCGCTTCCCTGCGCAGCCTGGACCCGAATAAGGCGGCCGATGTGGCCAACATGCTTGCGCTGTTGGCGCAGGACTTGTCCGCCAGTGCCGATGCCATCGATCGCCGGCCGAATGTGCTGGGCCTGGCGGTGTTCAATTATTTCCTGGCGCGTCTGGCCGGTGA
Source organism: uncultured Gammaproteobacteria bacterium (assembly GCA_966096795.1). Taxonomy (GTDB): domain Bacteria; phylum Pseudomonadota; class Gammaproteobacteria; order Xanthomonadales; family Xanthomonadaceae; genus Arenimonas. The sequence goes on along the minus strand of CBHTVR010000007.1, from coordinate 1,708 downwards.
CAGCTGCACCATCGACCCGGCGCTCGCCGCGGCCATTCCGCGCGCGCGCTACGACCGCCTCACCCAGATGCCCGAGTTGGACTTCGACGGCCTGAAGCTGCAGCGCGAAGTGGACCAGGCCGCGCTTTGCGCCTTCGGCCACATGCCTGCCGAAGATCGCGAAGGCGACAAGGTCAACGCCTACCTGGCCAAACACGGCGACCTGGCGCAAATGCGTGCCGATGCCCAGGCCTTCGCCGACAGCCTGGACGAAGAACAAAAACCCGTCGCCACCGCCTATCTCGCCGCTCTTCCGGCCGATGCCAGCGAAGCCGACCAGGCCGCGCGCTACATGGGCCTGCTGGTGGGCAGCGAGCGCGGTGATCGTTTGCCCCCGGCCACGCGCTATCGCGCCGCCGCATTGAGTTCCTATCACCTGGCCAAATCCAGCGGCGGAAGCTGCACGCTGGGCCCGGCCGCCCTCCAATTGATCGGCAAGGAAAAATAATGTCCATCCGCTCCGTCCACGCCCGCGAAATTCTCGACAGCCGCGGCAATCCCACGCTCGAAGCCGAAGTCACCCTGGCCAGCGGCCATGTCGGCCGCGCGGCGGTGCCCTCGGGCGCATCCACCGGCTCCAAGGAAGCGGTGGAACTGCGCGACGGCGACAAGACCCGCTACATGGGCAAGGGCGTGCGCAAGGCCGTAGCGAACGTCAATGGCGCCATCGCCGATGCGCTCAAGGGCTTCGATGCCAACGACCAGAAGGGCCTCGACAGCCGCCTGATCAACCTCGACGGCACCGAGAACAAGGGCCGCCTGGGCGCGAACGCGCTGCTCGGCGTGTCGCTGGCCAACGCGCATGCTGTTGCTGCCTCGAAGGGCATGCCCTTGTGGTCGCATCTGGCGGGTGATCGTGCGGTTGAACTGCCGGTGCCGATGATGAACATCATCAATGGCGGCGCCCATGCCGACAACAACGTGGACATGCAGGAGTTCATGGTGCTGCCGGTGGGCTTCGACAGCTTCGCCGAGGCGCTGCGCTCGGGCACCGAGATCTTTCATTCGCTCAAGTCCGTGCTCAAGGGCCGCGGCCTGGGCACGGCGGTGGGCGATGAGGGCGGCTTCGCGCCGGACCTGCGTTCGAACGAAGAAGCCATCGAAGTCATCCTCGAGGCCATCAACAAGGCTGGCTACGTCGCGGGCGAAGACGTGCTGCTGGGCCTGGACGTGGCCAGCACCGAATTCCACGAGAACGGCAAGTACAACCTCGTGGGCGAGGGCAAGCGCCTGAGCTCGGAACAGTTCGTGGATTTCCTGGCGAACTGGGCGCGCCAGTACCCCATCGTCACCATCGAAGACGGCATGTCGGAAGATGATTGGGCCGGCTGGAAGCTGCTTACCGAGCGCGTCGGCAGCACGGTGCAACTGGTGGGTGACGACCTGTTCGTGACCAACCCGAAGATCTTCCGCGAAGGCATCGACAAGGGCACGGCCAACGCCATCCTGATCAAGGTCAACCAGATCGGCACGCTGACCGAGACGCTGGAAGCCATCGCGATGGCCGACGCGGCGAAGTACGCGGCCATCGTTTCGCATCGTTCTGGCGAAACCGAGGACACCACCATCGCCGACATCGCGGTGGCCACCACGGCGACCCAGATCAAGACCGGCTCGCTCTGCCGTTCCGACCGCGTGGCCAAGTACAACCAGTTGCTGCGCATCGAAG
>CBHTVR010000006.1:0-98458 GCA_966096795.1 uncultured Gammaproteobacteria bacterium | reverse complement strand
CTCTGCCCGCCCAGCACCGGCAGGAACATCGCCAGCACCACGATCTTGTCGATCGTCGCCTGGAACATGCCCACCACCGCCGCGGTGATGAACACCGTCAGCAAATTGATCTGCAGCCAGGGGTGGCGGAACTTGAAGCTGCGCATGAGCGGCGTGCCCAGGCGCTCTTCCTTCTCGACACCGACCATGGCGCCGGCCTGCGCGGAAATTTCGAAGGCCTGCTGCTCGAACAGCACCTGGCCGCGCACCTGCCCGACCAGCAGGCCGTCTTCCTCGCACACCGGGTACACCGGGTAGTGGCGGGTGACCACATCGCGCATCGCCTGCACCAGGGTCATGTCGGGCGTGAGGAAGAACGGCTCGCGCAGCATCACCTCGTCCAGGGTCTGGCTGCGCTCGGCGTAGAGCAGTTCGCGAAACGCCGCCACGCCGATCAGGCGATTGACCGAGTTCACTACAAACAAGTACGTGACCATGCGCTGCCTGATGGTCTCGCGCAGCACATCAATGGCGGTGGCCACGCTGGTGCCGCTGCGAAACACCGCCGGTGGGTCCTCGATCAGGCGGCCGACCGTGCCTTCGTCGTAGCGCAGGGCGTCGAGCCATTCGCTGCCCGAAGGCGAGGCTTCGATGATGCGCTCGCGACTTTCCTCGGACATCGCCGACAAGATGCGGTTGGCGCGCGCCGGCGGCAGGGCCGAAAGCACCTTCGCCGCCGTGGCCGGCTCGTGCTCGTCCAGGCGCTCGACCGCCGTCTGGGTGTCGAGGCGGGCGACCTGGCCAAGCAGCGGGTTGTTGGGATCGGGCGCCAAGCGAAGGTCCTGTGCGGGGCCTGCAGATTGGCCCTAGGGTAGCCGATGGCGGCTGGAATCGCGCACTTGGCGAGGCCCCCGCCTCCGGCCCGGGGCCGGGGTCGACGAAGCCCTCGGCCACCGTACAATCGGCTGCAAGCGCCCGGTCCGGGCCACCTGACGAGCCCCCGCATGAAGCCGAGCCTGTTCCTCCTCCTGCCCGCCCTGATCCTCGGCACCAGCCAGGCCCAGGCCAAGCCACCGCTGGACAAGGTCGAGACGGCGATGGCCGCGCAGATTCGCGCCGAGCAAGCGCGCGCCCTGTCCTTGCTCAAGGAGAGCGTGGACATCAACAGCGGCACCATGAACTTCAGCGGTGTGCGCAAGGTCGGCGCGGTGTTTGAGCGCGAGTTCAAGGAACTCGGCTTCAAGGTGCAGTGGCTCGATGGCAAGGGTTTCAATCGCGCCGGGCATCTGGTGGCGAGCCATGGCACGAAGGGTCCGAAGATATTGTTGATCGGCCACCTGGACACCGTGTTCGCCGAAGACAGCCCGTTCCAGTCGCTGCAGCTCGATGGGCCGCGCGCCGGCAATGGCCCGGGCGCAGCCGACATGAAGGGCGGCGACGTCATCATGATCCAGGCCCTGCGCGCGCTGAAGAAAGCTGGCCAGCTCGACAAGCTGAGCATCCGCGTGGTGCTGACGGGCGATGAGGAAAACAGCGGCGAGCCCGAAGCCCTGTCCAAGCAGGCCCTGTATGAAGCCGGCGACTGGGCCGACATTGCCATCGGTTTCGAAAACGCCAAGGGCGATCCGAAGTACGCCGCCATCTCGCGCCGCGGCGCCGGCGGTTGGCGCCTGGAGGTGAGCGGCAAGCCGGCGCATTCCTCGCAGATCTTCAAGCCCGAAGTCGGCGCCGGCGCGATCTATGAAACCGCGCGCATCCTGGAAGCCTTCCGCACCGAGCTGGCCGGCATGCAGGACCTGACCTACAACCCCGGCGTGATCGTCGGCGGCACCGATGTCGCGCTGGACCTGGACAGCTCGCGTGGCACCGCCTTCGGCAAGAGCAATGTGGTGTCGCGCAGCGCGATTGTTGATGGCGACCTGCGCGCGGTGTCGGCCGAACAACTGGCCGCGGCGCAGCAGACCATGCGCGAAATTGTCGGGCGCAACTTGCCCGGCACCCAGGCGAGCATCAAGTTCGACAACGGCTATCCGGCGATGGCGCGCACGCCCGGCAATGAAAAGATGCTGGCCATCTACAGCGGCGCCAGCGTGGACCTGGGCCATGGCCCGGTGGCACCGGTGAATCCGCGTGATGCCGGCGCCGCCGATATTTCCTTCGTCGCCAACCGCGTGAAGATGGCCATCGATGGCATCGGCATGATGGGCCCGGGCAACCACACGGTGGAAGAAACCGCCGACCTGTCGAGCTTCGAATCGCAGACCGAACGCGCCGCCCTGCTGCTGTACCGGCTGATCAACCCCGCCAACCGGGAGTTCTGATGAGAATCCTCGCCACCCAGCAGGACGGCACCGGCATCCTGTCGGTCTTCGGCGCCCTGGATATCGGCAGTGCCGACAATCTGCGCGACCAGTTGCTGGCGCGCATTGCCGCCGGCGAGCAAAAACGCCTGGTGCTGGATTTCACCGGACTGGAATACATCTCCAGCGCCGGCCTTCGGGTGTTGATGATTGCTGCCAAGCAGGCGCGCGCCCGCGGCATCGGCCTGGCGATCGCCGGCTTGCAGCCGGTGGTGGCGGAGATCTTCCAGATCAGCCGCTTCGATACCTTGTTCCCCTGCTTCCCGAACCTTGATCAAGCCCTGGCCGAGCCGGCCGGCGGCCAGCCCATGCCGCAAGGTGCGGGCCACGCCGCTTCGACGCGTGGCGCCGGGGTATCGGTGCGCTTCTGGGGCACACGCGGTTCGCTGCCGGCGCCGCTGGGCCTGCGCGAATTGCGCCAGAAAATGGCGGCGGCGCTGGTCGCGGGCGCGGGCCAGTCGCTCGACACGCTCGAGAAAGCGCAGCGTTTCCTCGAGGCACAACCGTTCGCGGCCAGCGGCACCTACGGCGGCAATTCCTCCTGCGTGGAGTTGAGCGCGCCGGGCGATGAATTCGTGTTGCTGGACATGGGCTCGGGCGCGCGCCTGGCCGGTTATGAGGCCTTGCGCCAACTCTCGGGCCGGCCTGGCACCTTCCATGTCTTCATGTCCCATCTGCACTGGGACCACATCATGGGGTTCCCGTTTTTCGTGCCGGCCTATATTCCCGGCCAGACCATTCGTATCTACGGTTGCCACGAGCAGCTCGAGCACGCCTTCCGGCGCCAGCAGGACGAGCCGAGTTTCCCGGTGGACTTCTCGCGGATGGGCGCGAAGATCGAATTCGTGCGACTCGAACCGGGCCGCAGCTATGAAATCGGCGGTTATTGGGTCAGCGCGCGCTTGCAGTTGCATGGCGGTGATTCCTACGGCTACCGCTTCGAGCGCGACGGCAAGGCGGTGGTCTATTCCACCGATGCCGAGCACAAGCCCGAGAACGCCGAGGACGTACTGTCCTTCGTGGAGTTGTTCCGCGATGCCGACGTGGTCGTGTTCGATGCCATGTACTCGCTGGCCGAGAGCGTGTCGGTGCGCGAGGACTGGGGCCATTCGAGCAATGTGGTCGGCGTGGAGCTGTGCCAGAAGGCCGGCGTGCGCAAGCTGGTGCTGTTCCACCACGAACCGGTGAACGACGACGCGGCGATCGATCGCCTGCTGCAGGAAGCGCGCCGACTGGAGCAGATCACCCGCATCGGCCAGGGCCTGGAAATCCTCGCCGCCTATGACGGCCTCGAGATCGACGCCTGACCGGTGCCGGGCGCAGCTTCCAGCGTAATGCCCGAGGGACGCGACTGGCGGCGTTGGCTGTCGCCCAAGGGTATTCGCGCCTGGAGCGCGGCGCTGGCCTTGGTGTTCTGCGGGCTGCTGCTCTTGCCCGATCCGGGCTTTGTGCCGGGCTTGCGCTTCCAGGGTTTCGACGCTTACCAACGCCTGTGGCCGCGCCAACGCAGCGCGCAACCGGCGGTCATCGTCGCCATTGACGACCGCAGCCTGGCGCAAGTCGGGCAATGGCCGTGGCCGCGCGACAAGGTCGCCCAGCTGGTGCAGCGCGTGGCCGCGCGCAAGCCTGCCGTGATTGGCGTGGACATCCTGTTCGCCGAACCCGACCGCACCTCGCCCGATCGCCTGGCGGCGCAGTTCGCAGCCAGCGAACCGCAGCTCGCGCTGCAATTGCAGGCACTGCCTTCGCACGACCTCGTGCTCGGCCACGCGCTATCGCAATCGCCGGTGGTGCTGGGCGTGATCGGCACCGACGCCGCCGGCGCCGGTGGCGAAGGCTTCGCGCCGGCACGCATGCTCGGGCCCGCGCCGAAGCTGCTGTCGTATCACGACGGCCAGCGCAGCCGACCTGACATTGATGCCGGCGCGGCGGGCCACGGCCTGTTCAATGCCGAGCTCGATGATGGCGTGGTGCGGCGCGTGCCGCTGGTGGCGACGGTGGCCGGCTATCCGATCCTGTCGCTGCCTCTGGAATGTTTGCGCGTGGCGGCGGGCGAGCCGGTGTTCAGCGTGGTCTCGCAACGCGGGCGCTCGCTGCGCGTGGTAATTGGCGACCTGTCGGTGCCCGCGCAGGCCGACGGCCGCCTGTTCGTTCACTACGCCGGCCATAGCCCGGCGCGCTACGTGTCGGCCGTGGACGTACTGGAAGGTCGCGACGATCCTGATCAGCTGGGCGGTCGCGTGGCTTTGATCGGCGTCACCGGGCAGGGTCTGGTGGACCAGCAACTGACACCGCAGGGCGAGCGCCTGCCGGGCGTGGAAGTGCACGCAGAGGTTATCGAAAACATCTTCGAGGGTTCCTTGTTGCAACGGCCCTTCCGTGCCCGCGGCATCGAGGCCTTCGCGTTCGCTTTGCTCGCTGCCTTGTCCGTGCTGTGGGTACCGCGCTTGTCGGCGCCGCGCTCGAGCCTGGTGCTGCTGGGCCAGGCGGCGTTCCTGCTGGGCGGCGGCGTGACAGCCTATTTGTGGCAGCAGCAATTGTTCGATGTGCTCACGCCCCTGCTCGGCCTGGGCCTGCTTCACGCCGCGCTGGTACTGGCGACGATGATGGCGATCGAACTGGAACGGCGCGGCCTGGCGGCCAGGCTGGTACTCGAGCGTGAAGCCGCGGCGCGTACCGCCGGCGAGTTCGAAGCCGGGCGCCGCATCCAGACCGGCATGCTGCCGCGCCCGGACAAGGTGCTGGCGCGCGAGCAGCGCGTCGAGTTGTTCGCGCACATGCAACCCGCGCGCGAAGTCGGCGGCGACCTGTACGACTTCTTCTATCTCGACCAGCGCCGCCTGTTCGCGGTGGTCGGCGATGTCGCCGGCAAGGGCCTGGCCGCGGCCCTGTTCATGGCGGTTAGCAAGGCGCTGACCAAGAGCTCCAGCCTGCGCGGCCGCGGCAGCCTGGGCGACTTGCTGGAATCGGTGAACATCGAACTGGCGCGCGACAATCCCGACGACCTGTTCGTCACCTTGCTGGCGATCTGCCTGGACCTGGACACGGGCCGCCTGGAGTACTGCAACGCTGGCCACGAACCGCTGTTGCGTATTGCCGCGAGCGGCGAGGTGAGCGTGCTCGATGAAGGCGGCGGCCCGCCGCTATGCGTGTTCGAATTCGCCAGCTATGCCAGCACCACGCTACAGCTGGCACCGGGCGATGGCCTGGCCCTGGTGTCGGACGGCATCACCGAATGCCTGTCACCGGCCGGCAAACTCTTCGGCCGCGAAGCGCTCAAGAACTTGCTGCAATCCGTTTCCGGCCGCAGCGCGGACGAACTGGGCCAGCAACTATTGGCGCGCGTGGCCGAGTTCGAAGCCGGCACGGAACCTTCCGACGACCAGACACTGCTGGTGCTGCGCTGGCTCGGCCCGCGCGCGAGTTCCGTCAGCGTCTAGCGAACGCTGACCTCGACCCGGCGATTGCGCGGCTCGTCCACGCCGGCCTCGGTCGGCACCAGCGGTTCACGCGAGCCACGCCCGGCGGCATTCACATGTTCCGGCGGCACGCCCATGCCCACCAGCATTTCCTGCACCTTCTGCGCGCGCTGCAGCGACAGCGCATCGTTGTCGTCGTCGCTGCCGACACGGTCGGTGTGGCCGATAACGGTGATCTCCGGCGCGGGCCGCTGCTTCATCTCTTCTAGCATCTGCGCCAGCGTGGTCTTGGACTCGTCGGTGAAGTCGTCGCTGCCGCTCTGGAAATACACCACGAAGCTTTTCGGCGGCGGCGGCATGGCCGACAGGGCGGCGCCGAAGCGCTTTTCCACTTCGGCGCGATCGGCCGTGCCCGGGCGCATCTTGCTGCCGCCCGAGCGGGCTTCGGCGTAGGCGCTGTCGAGCAGGATCTCGCTGCCGCCGCGGCTGGCGGCGATGGCGCCGGTGCTGCCGTCTTCCTTGGGCAGCAGGATGACGGTGTCGCGCGAGGTCGAGCAGGCGGCCAGCCCGGCCAGCACGAGCAGGATGAGGACGCGGCCGAGGCGGCTCATTTCGTGCTCACCAGGAATTCGGTGCCGCGCACGGCCAGGATGGTCGAGCGCGTCTTCACCGTCATCGCATCGGGGGAATGGTGCGCGACCTTGCCCGACACCGCCGACAGGGTGCCGCGCCGCAAGGTGCTGTCGAACTTGCCTTCGTGCGTGGTCTGGTTGAACTCGAAGCGATCAATCGCCAGCACGCTGCCCGGGCCCAGGGCCATGCGCGAGTTGTCGATGAAGGTAATGCCGGCGCTGCCGGTCTTGCCGGTGTGCACGACATCGGTCGCTTCCACCGCGGTACCGACCACCACCGCGACGCGCTGCTTGCCGCGCTCGATGAAGACCTCGCCCTTCACAGTCTTGAACTGGCCGACTTCACCGGCCCAGGCCAGGCTGGTGGCCAAGGCCAGCAACAGCGCCAGGGCGCCGCGTGCCATCAGTGTCTTGTCCATGCCTCGCTCCCCGCTGCGGATGGATGCCAAGCTTGCTCCGGGCCACGGCGTCAATCAAGGCCGGGGCAGCGCTGGTGAATTCCGCCCGCACAAAGGCATCATCACGCCGTACGCGTTCGATTGCATCGCCGGGAACCGCCATGACTGCCCGACATCCTGTATCCGTCTTCCTTGCCGCTATCCTGGTCTTGAGCCTGCCGTTCTACTACTTGCTCAACGCCTCGGGCGGCCGCGGAGAGGGCATGCGCCTGTATGTGACAGGCCTGATGTGGTGCCCGGCGCTGGCGGCATGGGTGGCCTGCCGGATGGCCGGCATCTCGCTGGCCTCGCTGGGCTGGGCATGGCCAGGAACGCGAGTACAGGCGGCGGCGTATCTGATTCCCTTGGCCTATGGCGCGGTGATTTACGGCCTGGCCTGGACGCTGGGACTCGGCGCCCTGTCCACCAACGACTACGCCGCTTACGCCGGCAAGATGCTGGGCCTGCCTGGCCTGTCGCCGGGCGCCCATGTCGGGCTGATGATCCTGCTGCAGGCCAGCGCTGGATTCGCATTGTCCTGCGCCAGCGCGCTGGGCGAAGAAATCGGCTGGCGAGGTTTCCTGGCGCCACGCCTGCTGTCGCGCTGGGGCTTTGCCGGCGGCAGCATCGCCACCGGAGCGGTCTGGGCGCTGTGGCATTTCCCGGTCTTGTTCCTGGCCAACTATGGCGAAGACACGCCGCGCGCTTTCGCGATGGCCTGCTTCACGACCAGCCTGATCGGCATGAGCTTCGTGTATGGCTGGTTCCGCCTGCGCACGAACAGTCTGTGGCCGGCGGTGTTCCTGCACGCGAGCCACAACGTCTTCATCACGCCAATCTTCTCGATGCTCACCGTCGAGACCGGGCACACGGCCTGGGCGATTGACGAGTTCGGCTATCTGCTGGCGAGCTTGTCGGTGCTCCTGGCGGCCTGGGTTTGGCGGCAGCAAGCTTCTGGCAGGCTCCGGTCGGGCAGCGGTTGACACCCCGCCAAAGCAGGACTATCAAGTGGGCTGGCCCTGGTCCGGGGAGTTGTCGCGATGGCGAGTCTGCCTGCACCGATCCGCCGCGGCCTGCGTGCACGCGGCCCGCTCTTTCCCCTCTGCTTGTTCGCGGGCGCGCTAGCCAGCAGCACCGCGGCGGCCCAGGACAGCGGCTGCCGCCAGTGGCAGGTTCCGGCCTCCATGGAGATCATCCAGAACGGCCAGGGCGGCCAGCGCGTCTACCTGCAAATCAAGCAGGAAGGCTCCAACTTCCATGGTTGGGCGCAGTACCAGACCACCCAGCGCAACGTCATCGGCAACTTCAGCGGCACCATGGTGGGCGATGTATTCCAGACCCGCATCCTGTGGACCTACAGCGGCCAGCCCAGCATCGGGCAGTACAGTGGCAGGGTGCGCGCCCGTGAGGGCGGGCTGGTCAACGGGAAGATGCTCGGCTACATCTTTGAAGGGAGCACGCACGACGAGTACGTGAAGCCGGCGCAGTACCAGTACTGGAGCGCCTACCACTTTGTCTGCGCGGACCCGGTGCAAGCGCCACCCAGCGTCGAAGCGCCCAAGCCTGCGGTCGCGCTTGGTCGCGTTGGCGTGCGGGATGCCTCTCCACCGCCGGCCATCTGCGATGCCGCGCGCTCGGCCAAGGCGCGCAATTCACCCGCCGCCCCCGGACTGGAACGGCAATGCCTCGCGAGCGGCGGCTCGATGGCCCTGCCCTTGACCGAAGCGTCTGCGCGCATCGATAGCGCGGCCCTTCGGCCAGGCGTGAGCGCGCCTTCAACGCCGCCACCCGAGGCAAGTCCGCCAGAACCGGCGACGAGCGTCAGTGCCGAGAAACTGCAGTCGCTTGCCGCCACCGGCAGCACTATCGCCGATGCCGATCCCGCCGTCGCCGAAGCCCGCAATGGCGATACCGACACGGACTTCCAGTTCGGCTTTGATGTCGGCAGCGCGCTGTTTGGCGATCCGGCGCTGGGTGGCTCGGGCAATACCGCCATCGGCCCGGGCGCGCTGGCGATTCGCGCGGCGCTGGGCAGTGTCGGGCAGGCCGGTTTCGATGCGTCGATGAACTTCCATTTCCAGCGGCACTGAAATTCGTCGCTGCCTTTTCGCTGATCCGACCCCCGAGCCCAGCCACCGGAGCCGACCCATGTTCCTGTTTTCTTGCTTGGCAAAAGCGTGGCGAAAAAATGGCGTGAGCCCCTTGCCGGTGACGCTGGTCACGCTGTTGCTGGCGACCTCAGCAGCAGCGCAGTTCAGTCCGAACGCCCTGCCGCCATCCGAGGGCACCTACCTACCGGCCGTGGGCGGCAGTGGCGGCAGCCAGTTCAAGGTGCCCTGCGCCGCCGGCATGCAGTTGGCCGGATTCGAATTGCGCGCGGGCGATGACATCGATGCCGTCCGGCCGGTTTGCGTCACCGCCGCCATCAACGGCGATGGCAAGCATGTTGTCGGCCCCGCCGAACTGACCCAAGGCACCGGCATTGTCTGCACCAGCGATGACCTGTTCTGCGACACCCGCGCTGCGGGACAGTCGCTGAACCCTTCGCAGTTTGCCGTGGCCCCGGGTTGGTATGGCGGCATCGGCGGCCACATCGAGCGCGTGTTCTGCCCGGAGGACGCGCCGATCGTGCTCGGCATGGACGTGCGCGCGGAAGGCGTGAACACCATTACCGTCAACAATATCCATCTGTTCTGCGGCTGGTTCGACAACAGCACCGGTGCGGGCCCGAATCCTTCCAATATCTTCGATGCGCCCGGCAACGACGACGCCCAGGTGAAGCAAGGTTCCCTGCGTTGCCCGGCCGGCCAGGTGGCCATCGGCGCGCACGGACGCGCCGGCAGGTGGCTCGATGCGCTCGGCCTGATCTGCGGCGCGCCGCGGGTGAAGACCTACCGGGCCCTGGGTCGCATCGAAACCGGCACGCCGGCGCCGGCGACCCCGAGCACGATTTGCGCCGCCGCCAAGAGTGCACGCGCGCGCAATTCACCCGCCGCACCGGGGCTCGAGCGCCAGTGCGCCGCGCAATCGCCGCCGCCCCTGCAACTGGGTCGCGCTGCTCCCGCCGACCCGAACGCTCCAGCGATGTCCCTGTGCGATGCCGCGCGTGGCGCCCGCCAGCGCAACTCACCTGCGGCACCCGGCCTGGAGCGACAGTGCCTGGCGGGTGGCGGCTTCATTGACGACGAGGCCACCAATGCACTGGCCGCGACCGGCGCGAGCATCGCCGCGCAGGACGCGGACGTTGCCAAGGCCAGAGGCGCGGACGCAGACGTCCTGTTCGGGCGCGGCTTCGATATCGCCAGCGGATTGTTCGGCGACCCCGCCCTGGGCGCGGCCGGCAACACCCTGATGGGCCCGGGCTCGCTGAAGATCCGCAACGTGCTGAGTCAGGCCGGCCAGCGCGGCTTCGATGCCTCCGTGAGATTCCACCTGGCGCGCAACTACCAGCACTGAAGCGAAGGCAGTCGCTGGCCTTGACGCCGGGCACACGGCCCGGCGCCGAAGCTTGGCGCATGAAAACCGCGTTCAAGGGCAACAAGCAACACCTGCCCAGCAAGCCCTGCACCGTGTGCGCGCGCCCCATGAGCTGGCGCAAGGCCTGGGCTAAGAACTGGGCCTCGGTGCTGTATTGCTCCGATGCCTGCCGCGGCAAACGCGCACGGCGGCCGCTTGGCTGAGCGCATTCGCCACCTGGTCATCGTATTGGGCGACCAGCTCGATGCGAACTCTTCCGCCCTGCGCGATTTCGATCCGGTGCAGGATCTGGTGTGGATGGCGGAAGTTGCGCAGGAGTCCACGCATGTGTGGTCGGCGAAGCAGCGCATCGCCGTCTTCCTCAGCGCGATGCGCCACTTCGCCGAAGCCCTGCGCGAACGCGGACTGCCCCTGTCCTACACGCGCCTGGACGATGCCGACAACCGCGGCAGCCTGGCGCTGGAGCTGGCCAAGGCCATTGCGCAATTCCGGCCCGCGGCACTGGTGCTGTGCGCGCCCGGCGACTGGCGCGTGCTGCAGGACTTGCGCGCAGTGGCGGCGGCGCACAAGCTGCCGCTGGACCTGCGCGAGGACACGCACTTCTTCAGCACCGTGCGCGAGTTCGCCGCGCATGCCAGGGGTCGCAAGCAGCTGCGCCTGGAATATTGGTACCGCGAACTGCGGCAGAAGCACGGCATCCTGATGGACGGCAAGCAGCCGGTCGGCGGGCAGTGGAACTTCGACGCCGACAATCGTGAATCCTTCGGCAAAGCCGGCCCGCAGCAAGTGCCTGCACCTGCACGATTCGAGCCTGACGCGACTAGCCGCGAGGTGATCGCGCTGGTGGACGAGCGCTTCGCCGCGCATCCCGGGCGACTGCAGCACTTCGCCTGGCCGGTGACGCGCGAACAGGCGCGGCTCGCCCTGCAAGCATTCATCGAACAACGCCTGCCCCTGTTCGGAAAATACGAGGACGCGATGTGGTCGGGCGAGCCTTGGCTCTACCACTCGCAGCTGAGCTGCGCGTTGAACCTGAAGTTGCTCGACCCGCGCGAAGTGGTGGCCGCCGCCGAGCAGTCCTACCGCAGCGGCCATGCGCCCCTGCCGGCGGTGGAGGGCTTCATCCGCCAGATCCTGGGTTGGCGCGAATTCGTGCGCGGCATTTACTGGCTGCACATGCCCGACTACCTGGAGCGCAACGCGCTCGATGCACAAGCCGAGTTGCCGGACTGGTACTGGACCGGCGACACCGAGATGGCCTGCCTGCGCGACGCCATCACGCGGACACTCGAGTACGGCTACGCCCACCACATCCAGCGCCTGATGGTGACGGGCCTGTACGCGCTGCTGCTGGGCGTGAAGCCGCAGGCCGTGCACGCCTGGTACCTGGGCGTGTACGTGGACGCGGTGGAATGGGTGGAGCTGCCCAACACCCTGGGCATGTCCCAGTACGGCGATGGCGGCCTGCTGGGCAGCAAACCCTATGTCGCCAGCGGCAAGTACATCCAGCGCATGAGCAACCATTGCGCCGGCTGCCGGTTCAACCCCGCGCTATCCACGGGCGCGAATGCCTGCCCCTTCACTACGCTGTACTGGGATTTCCTGATGCGCCACGAGGCACTGCTGCAACGCAATCCGCGCATGGGCATGCAGCTGAAGAATCTGTCGCGGCTGGACGAGACGATGCGCCGGGCCATCCGCGACCAGGCCAGTGTGCATCGGCAGAGGGGAGAGTCGTGAAGCCTGCAGCAGCGGCCACGCACTTCGCACGGGCAATGGAAATGCAGGCAGAAAAATTGCTTTCGAAAGCCGTCAGCGCATCGCCTGCCAGACGGCGCGCAGCCCCGTTTCAAGTGGAACCGTTGCCGTCCAACCCAATGCCCGGGCGGCGCGCGAAACCTCAAGCACGTTGCGCGGAACGTCCACCCGCCGCGCCTCCCGGTGCACGACAGTCGCCTTGCGCCCGGCACAGGCCTCGATCATCGACAGGACATCTGCGAGCGAGTGGCCTCGCCCGGAACCGATATTCATGACCTTGGGGCAGCCGGTGGCCTCTGCCGCAAGGACAATCGCCGCCGCGGCATCCTGTACCGCGAGGTAGTCCCGAACCACGCTGCCGTCACCCCACATCTCGATGGGCTCGGCATGGCGCAGGCGTTTCATCCACGCGCCAATGACGCCCTGGCCCGATCCCTCGCGCTGCCGGGCTCCGTACGGATTCGACAGGCGCAGAACCGTGTAATCCAGGCCGTATTGGTGGTGGAACACGCCGCAATATTTCTCGACCGCCAACTTCGACAAGCCGTAGGGATTGATCGGGTCGAGCGGATGGTCTTCGTCAATAAGCTCACTCCGGGGAATGCCATAAACCGTGCCGCCCGAAGAAATGTATACGAGCTTGCGGACCTCGGCCGCAACGCAGGCCGCAAGCAACTCCACCGACGCGGCTACGTTGGTTTGCAGGTCGAATACCGGGTTGGCAAGGGAGTTTCCCGGCAAGGTCGAACCGACCAGGTGGATTGCCACGTCGATGCCACGCACCGCCTCACGCACATCCTCGGCATTGAGGAAGTCCCCGCCAATGAAGCGCACCCGCGACTCGATCGCCGCCAAATTGCGCCGATCCAGGTTGCGGCGCGCAAAGACCGAGACGTCATGGCCCCGGGTGACGAGCTGCTCGGCCACGTGCGAACCGATGAATCCCCCGCCACCGAGCACCAGTACCTTCATTGGAACTCGATCCTTTCCACGCGCAAACCCAGTTGCCGCGGGTCCACGCTGACCCCGACGTCCTTGGGCGAAATCGAGTCCGGGAGTTCCAACACCACGCGGCACCTCCGGCTGCAGCCTGCGGGAAGATCCAGGGCAAGGGATTGGAAAGGCTTGGCCTGGTCGAAGCGCAAGTCGACCGTGGCCCCGCCTTCCACGGACACGCGTGCGCGTTGGAATGGTACGTGATCGAGGAAAGCGCCCGCGGAAAGGATCATGCGCGTGGCAGGTTGCCCGGCAATCTCAGGTACCGGGCATTCGATTGTTGCCCGGGCTTGCGTAGTCCACGTGAACATGGCTTCGGGTGCACCAAATCCGGTCAGGATGCATGGCGACGGCACGGACCCTGCCACGAACCGGACGAGGGTTGCTGGCTGCTTCGCCGCGCGTTGCACACACTCGCCATCAAGGACCGAGAAGGGCGCTCCGGGGAAAGGTCGCAGACAGCCTGATGCCTGCGCCGATGGCACCTGCCCCGGTTGGACGATCGTGCCGACCACGGACCAGTCGACCAGGGGCTGCCCCTGCAAGATGCTGAAGGAATTGCTGCCGTGACCCCGCGGGCTCTTCAGGATGCCAATGGTCAACATGTAGGCGAGCGGCGGCGGGACACCGGGCCCGGGAAGGACGTAGGCGAATTTCCCGGGCGTATCGCCGACCAGCGCATCGCGGTTTTTCTGCAAGGCCCGCTCCAGCGCCACGACCTGCGCGGTGTCGCTGGCGTGCTTGCGGGGCGCGATGGCATAGAAGGCGAGGACCGTCAGCAGTGGCAGCAGCAGGTAGCGAAAGACGAAGCCCGAGTTCTCACTGGCATCGGACGAGACGCTCCGGCCGGCCCGCGTCGCGAGAAGCGCCGGCACCAGCGAGAGCTCGAGGAGCATGACCGTGTTGAGGGCAAACACGTGCTTTTTCACTGCATACTCAGAGCCCTGCCCGAACTTGAGCGCCAGGACCTGGACCAGACACAGCCCGGCAACCGCCAAGCCGTACGCGCCCAAGTACTTCAGCACCAGCAGGCCACGCGCCATGTCGCCATGCCTCGACACAAACCACTGGCGCACGATCACCACCGACATGATCGCGATGAGCGTGGCGTAAGCCGTGATGGCGGCGATGCTGTTCAAGTGCTTCGGCGCGAGGGCGCCGTTGTTGCGGCTGATTTCGGCCATGGCCGAAAACGCCGGATGCCGAACCAACAGGGCAATTGCTCCCAGCATCAAGGCAAGCGCAATTGCGCCGCTGCGTAGCCTGCCTTGTGCTCCGTCCATGGCGCGCACCAGGAAGTCGATGGTCACCAGCAGCAGGAAGCTGCCCAGCAGTTCCAGCGCGGGCAGCAGGTGGATGCCGACACAGAAGTACAGAATCGCAACGCAGACCGCGTAGCGCGTTACCGATTCGACCTGACGCCGCTCCATCGCCAACAGGGCAACCAGCGATAGCGCCACCACGGCCTGCGCCACCAGTTGCGAGAAGAAGTAGGACTCCACCAACTCACGGCCATGGATTTCGAAGCGAAGTTCCACGCGGTTGAGCACAAGCAGGCCAACGAACACCAGCAAGCCACGGGTGGCAAGTTTGCCCGGTAGCGAGTGCAGCAGGTAAATGAAACTGGCCCACACGACAACGATGGAAAGCAAGCCCACCAGCTGCATACCGATCAGCGGGGAATTGAACACGGTGCCGACGATCGCGGCCATGCCATGGCTGGTGCGTGGGTAGACGCTCATCTCCATGAGCGAGGGGTCGACCCCGGCGGGAAGCGACCAGTATTCGGCAAGCCGGGCGACCAGGGCGTAGTGGTGCGCGAGGTCGACCGAGCCCGACCACATCGAGCCGATGGCCTGGATCACGACAAACGTCGCCGCCAACGCGAGCAGCCCGAGTTGCAGGCCGATGGAGGGTTCGCGGCGTGTCGGGGCGGTCGGCATCATGTCGGCTCGGCAGGTCTGGTGGAATCGTTTTGCAGCATCGATGCGGCGGCAGACTGCCCGTCCCGGATCGCATAGTTGGTCCCGCGGTCTTCGGGATAGATCTGCGCCATCGTGCTGATCCAGGCATTGCGGTAGGGCGTTTCGCGGCCAGGCACGTATTCGGAATAGCCGCGCTCGGTGACCGGCTGCGCGTGCTCGGCGCGCCAGATGCGGAAATCATGCACCCATGACCGATCCATTTCCGGAAACATGCGCTGCAAATGCTCCAGCGCGAACTCCAGATACGCCTCGTCGCCCAGCGTCCAGAGCGGATCTTCCTTGGCAAGGTAACGGGACAGGAAAACGATACGCCTACCGCGGTAATTCTCGGCGCTGTCGAAATTGGTGTGCTCGATGACGCCGACAAAAGGAAACCCGGGGTCGTTGACATTGAGCCAGTAGGTGCTCGACAGACTGCGGTCCAGTTCCAGCACCAGACAAACGTTGCCAAGGTAGTTCACGCGGCGCATCGCCTGCAGCCACCCCGGATCGGCGGCGCCCTCGAAGATATCGGCGATGATCGGGAAGGCCGGGGTCAGCAGGTACTGCGTGCCTCGCACCTCGCCATCGGCGGTGAGCAGCGCGGTGATCAGATCGCCATCCCCGGTAATACCCGTTACCGGAGAGCGGTACCGGATCTCGCCGCCCAGTCGGGTGATCTCGTCTGCCATCGCCTGCGCCAGACGTCCGAACCCACCCTTGAAATAAGCCAGCTGTTCGCCGCCCTTGGCATCCCGGGTGCTACCGCGCAACACCAGCTTCTTCCACATCCAGACGGCATTCACCGCGTCGGCGAACACGGAGAACTTGCTCTCGATCAATGGTTGCCAGACAACGCGGAAAGCATTGGCACCGCACAACGGCTCGAGCCATTCGCGGATGGACAAGTGCTCAAGCGGCTTCCAGTCCTTGACCATGCGCACCCGCAACACCAGCAGCCCCAGCCGAATCCGGTCGACCAGCGGAAGTGGTTTGAAGCGCAGCAAGTCCAGTGGCGAGGACAGGCGCCAGTGGCGGCCGTTGAAATACATGCCGGTGCGGGACGGCAAGGTGACGATGTCGGACTCCATGCCCAACGACCGGACCAGGTGCGGTACATAGGCGTCGTTGTCGAACCAGTGGTGGTAGAACTTCTCGATGGTCACGCCATCGGCAAATTCGAAGGTGCCGGCCAGCCCGCCAGGTACGGCATCGCCTTCAAGCACCAGTACTTTCCGGCCCCGCCGTGACAGCTCGAGCGCGGCGCTCAGTCCGGTGAAACCCGCGCCAACGATCACCGCATCGAAGTGCTCAGCCATGGGGCGCCCGCCGCGACAAGCCGGCATTGAAGGAAAAGCGCCGATTGAGGGAAAACTGCAGCAGCACCACCACCGGCAGGGTGACCAGCTTCGCAATCCTGACGTCCATGTGCACGACGTCGACCAAGAGCCACAGCAGCAGGGCCGAGGCCGCGAAGCCGATGCCGGCAACGGTCAGGAACAGCCCGAGTCGCTGCAGCACGCGGTCGTGCATCTTGAAGGTGATCACGCGGTTGAGCGCGAAACTCAGCAGGGTGCCGGCGAGATAGCCCAGACCGTTTGCCGCCTGGTACCAGATACCGCCCGTCACGGCGAGGTAAAAGACCGAATAGTCGGTGGCGACACCCAGGCCACCGCACACGCAATAGAGCAGGAATTGCTTCATCTGCCCTGGCCTTGCCGGCCAATTTGCGCGTCTTGCGCCTGCGCCGCATCGGTGGATTCACCAATGACAAACTGCGGCCGCGAATTGATCGTGAGCAATACCCGGCCCAGGTATTCCCCCAGCATGCCGAGCGCGATCAACTGCACGCCACCAAGGATCAAGATCGAAACCATCAGCGAGGACCAGCCATCGGGCATCCGGTCAATGGTGAACTTCTGCACGACGAAGGCCATCGCCAGCAGGAAGCCGAGGCCCGCGAAGCACAGGCCCGCGAACGAGGTCAGCCGCAAGGGCACGATCGAGAAGCTGGTGGCCATCTTCAGCCACAGCGAAATGGACTTGCGCAGGCCATAGGCGGACTGGCCCGCGTAGCGGTCATGGTGCGCGACCTCGATGCTGCCGATATTGCGCGTGACCGAAAGGACCAGGCCATCGACATACGCATACGGGCCCTTGTAGCGCAGCACGTCCGCGACGATATCCGCGCGCAATGCGCGAAAGGGCGACAGATAGAGCCCTTTCGGTTTTTGCAGCAGGTAACCGGCGACCCAGTCGTTGAGGCGGCTGCCGGCGATCTTCCACAGTGCGTGCTTGCGCTCCTTGAAGCGCGCATACACCACGTCGCGACCCTGGGCGAGCTCGTCGAGCAACGCAGCGATGTCCTGCGGAGAATGCTGCAGGTCGTCATCCATCGTTACCACGAACTTGCCGCGGGCATGGGCAAACCCGGCCATCACCGCATTGTGCTGGCCGGCATTCATCCGCAGCGAGAGTCCGCGAACCCAAGGGTGCCGCGATGCCAGCTCGCAGATTGTCCGCCAGCTGTGGTCCGGCGAGCAGTCGCAGACCAGGATCAGCTCGTAACGTCGGTCCAGCGATGGGATCGCGTTCAGGGCGGCCTCGACCTGGGAGACCAGTTCTGGCAGCACGCTTTCGCTGCCATACACCGGGATGACGAGGGACAAGTTGGGGCGCGGATCAACGGGCATGGTGGTGTCGTGTGCTTCGAGGCCCTCGGATTGCCTAGGGTACGCGACCGCAGCGCGGAAACAAAAGAAAGGCGCGCTCGGGCAAATCCGCTCAGGTCCCCGGCACCAGCAGACGATCTATGCGCATCTCGCCACGATCGGGCCTGGGCCTCACTCGGCCTTGGCCCTTGCGGCCTTCACCGGCTTGCCCATCTTGCGGTAAGCATCAATCTGGGCCGGTGTCAGGCGCAGGAAGCGCGCGGCGTTGTTGAACAGGATGTCGCGCTTCTGCTCGGCGCTCAGGAAGGGCGCCTCGTTGATGACATTCACCGAGCGCTCGATCGCGCCCGGCCAGACCATCTGGTCGGAGCCGAACATGATGCGCTTGCCGAAGCCCGCGTCCACCAAGGTCTGCAGGTAGCGGTAGAAGGCCGGGCGCGGCTGCGTGTACACGATGACGCCGGTGTCCAGATAAACCTGCGGGTGCGCATACATCATGGCCATCGTGTCATCGAGCATCGGGAAGCCGGCATGCATCACGTCCACGCGCAGCTTCGGGTGCTTGACCAGCACTTCCTCCAGTTGCAGCGGGCTGTGCAGGCGCGCGCGGTAGCCCTTGGCGCCCATGTAGATCACGCCAGGAGGTCCCGGGCCGATATGGATGGCAACCGGAATGTCGAGCTCCTCGGCCAGGGCCCAGTAGGGTTCGAGCTTGGGATCGTCCGCCGCGATGCCCAGGTACTGCGCGCTGATCTCGCCGAGCACCGCAAGGTTTCCGGCCGCGTGCTGCGCGCGCACGACGTCCAGCGAAGGCAGCATCAGGTTATTGCCCATGCCCGGGATGACGCGTTGGGGTACCGCGGCGCGCAAGGCCGCAATGCGGTCATCGGCGCCGCTGACCACGCCGATGACATTGAGCTTTTCCATTGCCGCCGCGTTCTGCCGGACCAGGTCCTCTTCCTTGGTCGGCGACCACAGCGGATCGGCGCAGGTCGGGTGCGTGAACATGCCCATCAGCACCTGCGGATACGGCGTCGCCGGATCCCAGGCCGGCATCCCGTCGAGCGGCGTGCACATGCCCAACGGCGGCGGGCCCTGATCGTCCACATGCAATGCATGCATGTGCATATCAATGATCGGCTCCTGCGCCTGCGTCGGCTGCGAATGGGCCAGGCCCAGCAGGCAGCAGGCTGCGAGGAAAGGACGAAGCAATGGCATGCGTTTTCCTTGGTGTCGAACGAAGCTTCGGAGACTACGCGGCAGGCCAGGCGTATGGCAATCGCATCGCGGCCCGAAAAAGAGAAAGGCCCCGCACTGCGGGGCCTTTCATCTTCACGCGGACAACACATCGACGCATCAGCTGCAACTGAAACTGCGCTGGCTGTCGCCGAGGAAACTCTTCTTGGTGACCTTGATCGGAATGGACAGCAGGCGGTTGCCGGCCGCGACCAAGGCCTCGGACGCGTCCACCACGATATCGGGGTCTTCGCCGCGCTTGGCCTTGGTGGCATAGCCGATGGCCGAGCGCAGGTCCTTGCAATAGTCCTTGTTGCCGTGGCCGTCCTTGTAGGCGCGCATCAGGTTGCTGGCGCCCAGGCAGAACTTTTGTTGCGCGGTCTGCGCCCACACTGGCGTGTTCTTGCCGCCGTTCTTGATGATCTCGCCGGTCAGGCCCGAGCAACTGTCCTTGATGCCGGCGATATAGTCCAAGGCATTGTCCTCGGTCGCACTCTGGCTCTCGCCCGGCAGGATGGGCTTGTTCACCGCGGCGGCGATGGCATTGCTGCGGGCAGCCCATACCTGGGCGGCCGTTTCGCCAAAGGCCGCCAGGGCCGCGCCTGAAAACAAGGTGCACAACAACGACAGCGCGACGATCTTCGAACGCGGGGCGGACAAGCGCATGCAGGGGACCTCGGCAGTGGAAGGTGGTGCATCCAGCCTAAGGGCCCCTAGCCTTGCCCTGCAACCGTACGTTAGTCCAGCCTTGCCGGAGCGCAAAGGAAAAGCCCTCGGTGCAGCTTCAGATCCTGTTTTCCTTCGATGAGGGTCGGCAGCGCGTGCGCATCCCCGACGCGCCCGAACCGGAAGAGAGCGCGTGTCCGGCGGGACATGACTGCGAGACGGTCAACTAGACCTTCGCGTTCTTCCAGCCCCCGCGGCTGAACAACCAGAGGGTGAACAGTCCGACCGCGGTTTCTGACACGAACACCGCCCAGAACACGCCAGTAGCGCCATGCTGCCAGTGAAGGGCCAGCAGCCAGGCCAAGGGGATCTGGATCATCCAGAAAAACACGACATTGATCCAGGTGGGCGTCACGGTGTCGCCGGCTCCATTGAAAGCCTGCACGCTGACCATCCACCAGCCATACACGAACAACGAATAGGACAGGATGCGCAGCCAGGTGGCCCCGATGTTCACCACCGCGGGATCGGCGGAGAAAAAGCCGACCAGCTCGCGCGGCAGAAAGAAGAACAGCAATGCGATGAGGAGAAGGTAGGCCATGTTGTAGCGGCCGATCTGCCATACCGAGGCCTCCGCGCGCGCAGGCTGCTGCGCGCCGAGGTTCTGCCCCACCAAGGTCGCTGCGGCATTCGACATCCCCCAGGCCGGCATCATCGTGAACATCATGATGCGGATGGCAATCGTAGCGCCTGCAACCGCCTCGCTGCCGATGCTGGCCAGGATCCGCATCAGGAAGATCCACGAAGTCATCGCCACGATCATCTGGCCGACCCCGCCCAGCGAGGTGCGCACGATTTGCCAGGCCAGGCGGCCATGCCAAGCCAGCTGCGAGCCCAGCACCCGGATGTGCTTGCCGCCGTGGAACAAGATCCATAGCTGCATCAGCACGCCGGCGCCGCGCCCGATGTTCGTCGCCATTGCCGCGCCCTCGACGCCAAAGGCCGGTACCGGACCCCAGCCGAAGATCAACAGGGGATCCAGGCAGATGTTCAAACCGTTCGCAAACCACAGCACGCGCATGGCGATGGCCGCGTCGCCGGCGCCGCGGAAGATCGCATTGATCACGAAAAGCAGCAAGATCACCACGTTGCCGCCCAGCATCCACTGCATGTAGCCAACGCCGTGCTCCAGCGTCCAAGCATCGGCTCCCATGAGCGCGAGCAACTCGCGCGCCCAGACGATGCCCGCGATGGCGAAGGGCACTGAGGCCAGCACCGCGATCCAAAGCGCCTGAGCGGCGGTGATCGAAGCCTCACCAGCGTTTCCTTCGCCGACACGGCGCGCGACCAAGGCGGTGACGCCCATCGCCAGGCCCATCGCAATGGAGTACAGCAGGAACAGGTAGCTCTCGGTGAGCCCGACCGTAGCCACGGCCGAGGGCCCCAGCTTGCCGACGAAGAAAATGTCCACCACCGCGAAGGTGGACTCCAGCACCAGCTCCAGCACCATCGGCACCGCCAGCAAGAACACCGCCCGCCGCAGCGGGATGCGTGTGTAGTCGGCACTGGTGCCGCGGATGGCGTCGCGCAGGCTGGCGAACAAGGACTGTGAGCTCGGGTCGGCGGCGGGGGTGTCCGAGGACGAGACGGGCGGCATGGCGGCTCCTTGCAATCGGTCGATGTTACCCGACGAACGGGAGGTCCCGATTTCGACACCGGCTGGCCTAGGGCCTTCGCATCACAAAGGTGTTCGACCGCCCGATACTGAAAAAGAGTCTATGCTTCCCGTGCTGCCCCCGCAGCCCCGTTGCTGCCTTGATGGAGGTCCTGCAATGAACCGATCCCCTTACGCAATTTCGTTCGCGCTCGCGTCGCTGCTTGGCCTGTCGGCGGCGTCCGCCCAGGTGCAAATCAATCCCTTGCCAATTCACGTTCCGCTCAAGCCCCTGCCGGTCCGCGTGGACCCGGGCACTTGGGGGTTCTCCTTCACCAGTATCAATGGGTTGCGCGATGCCGGTGATTCCGCAAACACCCCGAACCTGGGGCCGGTGTACGCGCTGCGCGGCTTCGCCTTCAATTTCAACAACGGCGACCACAAGATCCGGGACATCCGGCTCCTGGGGGATGGGCCGTTCACCCATTCCGCCTTCGCTGACCAGAACGGCGACGATCCCTATCGCTTCAATGCCACCTACACCACCTTCACCAATGGTTTTGTCGGCGAGGTAAGCGCGACCGGCGGCGGCAAGTTCGAGATCCCGCTGGGTCCAAGGCCATTTCCCGCCTCCGCATACACGATCGTGCTGCGGGGCTTCGAATTCCGGCGCACCGACGGCACCGATGCCAATGTGCGCAACATCGGCATCAAGCTCGACGGCGCCCGCAATGTCGCGCAGGTCTCGCTGATCGACGACCAGGGCATCGATATGCGAGCCCTGCTGGACACCCTCGGCGCGATTGCCTTGGCCGGCGCCAGTGGCCTGCCCGGCGTGATCGAAACCACCACGGTGTCCGAGCAACAGCAGGACGGCAGCTTCGGCGTCGATGCCCTGCAGGGCAATTCACCGGGAATGGTCGGGAAGTATCGTGGCTATAAGGTACTGGTGCAGTACGCGTGGATTCCGACCGCGCTGGTGAAGGGCGTCCATCCGCTGGCGGGCGCCAGCCGCGCTGCGCCGACCGTGGTCGCGCCGATCGACGCCTTGCAGGGCTTCGAGTTCACCTTCAACAACAGTGATCACCATCTGCTCGGTCTTGGCGTGAACGGTTACGCAGGCAACAACGACGTGTTCTTCTCCGACAACAACCGCGATGACCCCCTGCAGTGGACGGTCAGCTATGTGACCCTGGACCGCAGCGTGTTGCCGGCCGAGAAGGTCGCCGAAATGCTGGGGCTGTACCAGCAAGCCAAACAAAGCCGCTGAGGCTGCGGCAAAAAGAAAGGCCCCGCAATGCGGGGCCTTTCTTCTTTACGGTGAGGGCGTTCCTCAGAAGTCCATGCCGCCCATGCCACCCATGCCGCCACCGCCGTGGCCACCGGCCATCGGCTCTTCCTTCTTCGGCGCTTCAGCCACCATCGCTTCGGTGGTGATCATCAGGCCGGCGATCGAGGCGGCGTTCTGCAGGGCAGTACGCGTGACCTTGGTCGGGTCCAGGATGCCCATCTCGATCATGTCGCCGTACTCGCCGCTGGCGGCGTTGTAGCCGTAGCTGCCGGTACCGCTCTTGACCTGGTTCAGCACCACCGAGGGCTCTTCGCCGCAGTTGGTGACGATCTCGCGCAGCGGGGCTTCCATGGCGCGCAGGGCGATGGTGATGCCGTGGTTCTGGTCTTCGTTGGCACCCTTCAGGCCGCTGATCGTGCCGAGCGCGCGCACCAGGGCCACGCCGCCGCCCGGGACCACGCCTTCTTCGACGGCTGCGCGGGTCGCGTGCAGGGCGTCTTCAACGCGGGCCTTCTTTTCCTTCATTTCGATTTCGGTCGAGGCACCGACCTTGATCACGGCCACGCCGCCGGCGAGCTTGGCGACGCGCTCCTGCAGCTTCTCGCGGTCGTAGTCCGAAGAGGTCTCTTCGATCTGCGCCTTGATCTGCTTGATGCGGGCCTGGATGCCTTCGGCAGCGCCGGCGCCGTCAATGATCGTGCTGTTTTCCTTCGACACCTGGATCTTGCGGGCGCGGCCCAGGTCCTTGATGGTGGCCTTGTCCAGGGCCAGGCCGACTTCTTCCGAAATCACCGTGCCGCCGGTCAGGATGGCCATGTCTTCCAGCATCGCCTTGCGACGGTCGCCGAAGCCCGGGGCCTTCACGGCGCAGACCTTGACGATGCCGCGGATGGTGTTGACCACCAGGGTGGCGAGGGCTTCGCCTTCCACTTCTTCGGCCACGATCAGCAGCGGCTTGCCGGCCTTGGCAACGGCCTCGAGCACGGGCAGCAGCTCGCGCACGTTCGAGATCTTCTTGTCGTGCAGCAGGATGAAGGGGTCTTCCAGCTCGGCCGACATCGACTGCTGGTTGTTGATGAAGTAGGGCGACAGGTAGCCGCGGTCGAACTGCATGCCCTCGACGACGTCGAGTTCATTGTCCAGGCCGGAACCTTCTTCAACCGTGATCACGCCTTCCTTGCCGACCTTGTCCATGGCCTTGGCGATCAGGTCGCCGATGTTCTGGTCGGAGTTGGCCGAGATCGAACCGACCTGGGCGATTTCCTTGGACGAGTTGCAGGGCTTGGAGATGCCCTTGAGCTCGGTGACGGCGGCCACGACGGCCTTGTCGATACCGCGCTTGAGGTCCATCGGGTTCATGCCGGCCGCAACGGCCTTCATGCCTTCGCGAATCAGGGCCTGGGCCAGCACGGTGGCGGTGGTGGTGCCGTCGCCGGCGATGTCGGAGGTCTTGGAGGCGACTTCCTTCACCATCTGCGCGCCCATGTTCTCGAACTTGTCGGCGAGCTCGATTTCCTTGGCGACCGACACGCCGTCCTTGGTGATGGTCGGGGCGCCGTAGCTCTTGTCGAGCACGACATTGCGGCCCTTCGGGCCCAGGGTGGCCTTCACCGCATTGGCCAGGATGTTGACACCCTTGACCATGCGCGAGCGCGCGTCTTCACCGAAACGAATTTCCTTGGCAGCCATTGCTATTTACCTCTGAAGAATTTTTGAAAAGGGATTTGCTGGGTCGGGACGCGGAGCGCGCGGCGCACGCGTCCCGGCGGATCAGCCGAGGATCGCGAAGATGTCGTCTTCCTTGACCACCAGGAAGTCGCTGCCGTCGAGCTTGACCTCGGTGCCGGCGTACTTGCCGAACAGCACCTTGTCGCCGGCCTTGACCTTGGGGGCGCGGACCGAGCCGTTGTCCAGGGGCTTGCCTTCGCCGACGGCGATGACTTCGCCGCGGATCGGCTTTTCGGTGGCCGAGTCGGGGATGACGATGCCGCCAGCGGACATGCGCTCTTCTTCCATGCGCTTGATGACCACGCGGTCGTGAAGGGGCTTGATGTTCATGTCTTTCCTCTTGAAGGGTGGGTCAAACTGTTTCGGATCAAGTGCTTGCAGCTGGCGGCCCGGAAGCCCGGACCCAACTGTTAGCACTCGACCCCGGTGAGTGCCAAATTTTACGCGCAAGCCCGACCCGGGGGTAGGGCTGCGACCCAGCCTGAATGGGGTCGGCGCGGGCGGACTCAAGGGCCGGGGCGGCTTTTCGCCCCCGGAACTGAACTTCCCACGATAATGCCGGCTCCAATCAGGCGGTCGGGTGCCCAGCGCCCCGGCCCCGGACCCCTCGCGACGACCTTCGGGACAGACATGAAGCAACAGATGGCGGCTTGGATCCTGGCCCTGGCCGGGCTGGCGGGAATCGCTCCGACACCGGCGCGGGCGGTCGACCAGTCCGACCTGATGCCCGTGGACCAGGCCTATGTGCTGACGGCCAAGGCCACCAGCCGCGAGCGCATCGAGATCACCTGGAAGATCGCGCCGGGCTATTACCTCTATCGCCACCGCACCTCGGTGCAAGCGGTGGATTCGTCGTTCAAGGCCAATCCGCTGCAAATGCCGGCCGGCGACAAGCACACCGACGAATTCTTCGGCAATGTCGAAACCTATCGCGGCAGCCTGACCGCGGTGCAGACCGGCGCCGCCGCCGGCGGCGTGGATTCGGTCAGCCTGAGGGTGAAGTACCAGGGCTGCGCCGACATCGGCGTCTGCTATCCGCCGCAGACGCGCACCATCACCGTTGCGCTGCCGGTGGACGATGGCGCTTCGAGCGTGGCGATGGACCCGGCGAAAGTGGCCGATCCGCTGGCGGCACTCGGCGCCAGCAGCGCGGTCGGCGTGCCCGCCGGCGAAGCCCTGCCCGAAGACCAGGCCTTCCGCTTCGAGGCCATCGTCAACTCGCCTTCCGAATTGCTGGTGCGCCTGACGCCTTCGCCCGGCTATTACCTCTACCGCGACAAGACCTCCTTCGAATTGGCGCGCGGCGACGGCGTGCAGTTGGGCACGCCGCGTTTCCCGCCGGGCAAGGCGCATCGCGACGAACACTTCGGCGAAGTGACGGTGTATTTCGAATACGCCGAGATTCCGCTGCCGATTACGCGCACGAACACGGCCGCCACCACAATCTCGTTGCGCGCGCATTTCCAGGGTTGCCAGACCGACGGCATCTGCTATCCGCCGATGACGCGCGAGATTGACCTGAACCTGCCGGCTGGCGCCGGCGCTGTCGCTACGACCGCGAACAGTGCCGATGCGGGCGGCGCTGACAACCCCGGCCTGTGGTTGTCGCTGCTGCTGGCCTTGCTCGGCGGCCTGATCCTCAACCTGATGCCCTGCGTGCTGCCGGTGCTGAGCTTCAAGGCCCTGGGCCTGGCCGAGTCGAGCCGCAGCCACGCCCATGCCCGTGCGCATGCGCTCTGGTACACGGCCGGCGTGCTGGTGAGTTTCGCGGCGGTGGGCGCACTGGTACTGGCGCTGCGCGGCGCCGGCCAGGCCTTGGGCTGGGGCTTCCAGTTGCAACAGCCGGGCGTCGTGGCCGCGCTGGTGATGCTGATGTTCGCGATCGGCCTGAATTTGTCGGGGCTGTTCGAAATCGGCAGCTCCTGGATGAGCGCCGGGCAATCGCTGACGGAAAAATCCGGTGCGGCCGGCGACTTCTTCACCGGCGTGCTCGCCGTGGTCGTCGCCAGCCCCTGCACCGTACCGTTCATGGCGGGCGCGCTCGGTTACGCATTCACCGCGCCGGTCGTGCCGGCGATGCTGACCTTCCTGTTCCTTGGCTTGGGCCTCGCACTGCCCTTCCTGCTGATCGGTTTCGTGCCGGCGCTGGCTTCGCGCCTGCCCAAGCCGGGTGCCTGGATGGACACGCTGCGGCGCTGGCTGGCGATTCCCATGTACCTGACGGCGGTGTGGCTGCTGTGGGTGTTCGGCAAGCAACGCGGCATGGATTCGGTGGCGGTGTTGCTGGCCGCGGCGGTGCTGCTGGCGGCCGGACTGTGGTGGTTGGAGAAGCAGCGCTACGCCGAATCGCGAAGTAAGAAGTGGCTCGCCTTCGCGCTGGTCGCCATCGCGCTCGGCGGCATGGTGATGGCCGTGCGCCTGCCTTCCACCGCGGGCTCGCAAGCACCGACCGACGGCGCGGTGAAGTGGACGGCGAGTGCGATGGCCGAAGCGCGCGCCGCCGGCAAGCCGGTATTCGTGGACATGACCGCGGACTGGTGCATCACCTGCAAGGTCAATGAAAAAGCCGTGCTGCACACCGAAGCCTTCCGCGCCCTGCTGCAACGCACCGGCACCGTGTACATGGTCGGCGACTGGACCGACCAGGACCCCGAGATCAGCGCGTTTCTTGATGAGTTCCACGCGCCGGGCGTGCCGCTGTACGTGGTCTATCCGGCCGGCGGTGGCGAAGGCCGCAAGCTGCCGCAGTTGCTCAGCCAGAAGATCATGCGCGAGGCCTTGGAGCCGGGCGCGGCGCGCTGAGCATGCAGCTGCGTTCGAGTCTGCTGGTCGTGGCTGCTGCCTTCCTGGCGGCGGTGCTCGGCTTGGCGGCGAGCGTGGCGGTGTACGGGCCGGGCCCGCTGCTGGCTTCACCGCTGGGCCAGATGCTCGATCGCATCTGGCCTTCGAACAAGGACGGCGTGCTGGCGATCGGCGATGGCGTCGAGCCCTGGTCCCTGCCCACCCTGGACGGCGCCCAGACCAAAGTGCCCGTGCCCGGCCAGGCGACCGTCATCAACTACTGGGCAAGTTGGTGCGGGCCCTGCCGCGAGGAACTGCCCCTGCTCGCCGAACTGGCCCGTGATCCTCAGGCCGGCATCGCGGTGCAGGCCATCGCCCTGGACAGCCCCGAAGCCGCCCGCGCCTTCCTCGCCCAACAGGGCCTGCAACTGCCCGCGCCGGTCGAAGAACCCGGCCCCGGCGACAGCTCGGTGCGCCTGGGCAACCGCGCCAGCGTGCTGCCTTTCAGCGTACTGGTGGACGCCCGGGGCCGCCTGAGGGCCCGCAAGACCGGGGCTTTCCACTCCAAGGCCGAGCTTCAGGCCTGGATCGCGCAGGGCCTGGCCCGGCCCTGACCGGCAAAAGGCTGGCAAACGGCGGGCATCTGCCGTGAACTTCCCGTTATCGTCTGGACAGTCCCGAAAGCCCGAGGCACACTGCCCGTCCGCTCTGGAGGGACCGGTGGCCAAAATTCTTGTCCTGCATGGACCCAACCTCAACCTGCTCGGCGTGCGCGAGCCTGCCGTCTATGGCCGCACCACCCTGGCCGAGATCGATGCCCGCCTGATCGAGCGCGCCGAAGACTGCGGCCACACGCTGGAAAGCTTCCAGTCCAATGCCGAGCACGAGCTGGTGAACCGCGTGCAAGCCGCCATCGACCAGGACTTTGCCTGGGTACTGGTGAATCCGGCCGCCTTCACCCACACCTCGGTGGCCCTGCGCGACGCGCTGGCTGCCAGCCGCCTGCCCTTCGTTGAAATCCATTTGTCCAACCCGCACGCCCGCGAACCGTTCCGCCATCGCTCCTATTTCAGCGACCTGGCCAAGGCGGTCATCAGCGGCTGCGGCGCCGACAGCTATCGCTACGCCCTCGAGCACGTCATCCGCCGCCTTGCCGACCGCAAGACCGGTGAAGACGACGAAGCCTGAGTCGCGCCCCCTTTTCCTTTCGCAAGACACGAGGCCGTCATGGACCTTCGCAAGATCAAAGCGCTGATTGACCTGCTCGACAAATCCAACCTCGCCGAACTCGAGATCAAGGAAGGCGAGGAGTCCGTTCGCCTGGCCCGTCATTCCGCGCACGCGCCGGTGATGGTCAGCCACGCCGCGCCGATGCAGATGCAAGCGCCCGCGGAAGCTCCGCGCGCGGCCGCGCCGCAGGCCATGCCGGCGGTCGCCGCTACTGCGAGCGAAGCGCAGGTCGGCAAGAACGGCAAGGACGTGCCCGACGGCCACATGATCCGCTCGCCCATGGTCGGCACCTACTACGCCTCGCCCAATCCCGACTCGCCGCCCTTCGTGAAGGTTGGCCAGACGGTGAAGGCCGGCGAAACGCTGGGCATCATCGAGGCGATGAAGATGTTCAACCCGATCGAGGCGGAAGTCTCGGGCACGGTGCGCGCGATCCTGGTCAGCACCGGCCAGCCGATCGAGTTCGACGAACCCATGTTCGTGATTGCCTGACCCCGGGACTGCAACGACCATGCTGAAGAAAGTCGTCATCGCCAACCGCGGCGAAATCGCGCTGCGCATCCTGCGCGCCTGCCATGCGCTCGGCATCAAGACCGTGGCCGTGCACTCGACGGTGGATCGCAACCTCAAGCACGTGGCCATGGCCGACGAGTCGGTCTGCATCGGCCCGGCGCCTTCGAGCGAGAGCTATCTGAATATCCCGGCGATCATCGCCGCGGCGGAAGTCACCGATGCTTCGGCGATTCATCCGGGCTACGGCTTTCTGTCCGAGAACGCGGACTTTGCCGAGCGCGTCGAGTCCTCGGGCTTCATCTTCATCGGCCCGACCGCCAACGTCATCCGCATGATGGGCGACAAGGTCGAAGCCATCCGCGCCATGAAGGAAGCCGGCGTGCCCTGCGTGCCCGGTTCCGGTGGCCCGGTGGGCGATGACGAGGCCGAGGCCCTGCGCCTGGGCCGCGAGATCGGCTACCCGATCATCGTCAAGGCGGCGGGCGGCGGCGGCGGCCGCGGCATGCGCGTGGTGCGCGAAGAATCCGCGCTGATGTCCTCCATCGTCACCACCCGCGCCGAAGCCAAGGCGGCCTTCGGCAACGACATGGTGTACATGGAAAAATTCCTGGAAAACCCGCGCCATGTGGAAATCCAGGTGCTCTCCGATGGCCAGGGCAATGCCATCCACCTGGGCGAGCGCGACTGCTCGATGCAGCGCCGCCACCAGAAGGTGGTCGAGGAAGCGCCTGCACCCGGCATCACCAATGAACAGCGCGCCGAGATCGGCAAGATCTGCACCGACGCCTGCGTGCGCATCGGCTACCGCGGCGCCGGCACCTTCGAGTTCCTGTACCAGGACGGCCGCTTCTACTTCATCGAAATGAATACCCGCATCCAGGTCGAACACCCGGTGACCGAGTTGGTGACGGGCGTGGATCTGGTGCGCGAGCAGTTGCTGATCGCCTCGGGCGAGCCGCTGAAGCTGCGCCAGGAAGACATCGTCATCCGCGGCCACGCCATCGAATGCCGCATCAATGCCGAAGACCCGGAAAGCTTCCTGCCCTCGCCCGGCCTGATCAAGCACTTCCACGCCCCCGGCGGCCCCGGCGTGCGCGTGGACTCGCATATCTACGAAGGCTACAAGGTGCCGCCGAACTACGATTCGATGATCGGCAAGCTGATCGTGCACGGCCACACCCGCGCCCAGGCGATCTCGCGCATGAAGGTCGCGCTGTCGGAAATGATCGTCGACGGCATCAAGACCAATGTCCCGCTGCAGCAGCGCATCATGGCCGACATCGGTTTCCAGCAGGGCGGCGCGAATATCCATTACCTCGAGAAGCGCCTGGCCGAACGGAAAGAGAAGGTCATCGGCCTGGGCTGATAGCTATGCCCTGGCTTGAACTTTCCCTGCGCTGCCGCGCCTCCGACGAAGCTCGCATCGAAGCAGCGCTGGAAGACCTGGGCGCGCTGTCGGTATCGCTACTGGACGCGGCCGACGCCGAGAACGAGAAGGCGATCCTTGAGCCCGGCGTCGGCGAGATTCCGCTGTGGCCGGAAGTCGTGATGCTGGCCCTGTTCGAAGACAGCACCAACCCCGGCTTGCTGCTGCACGCGATCGAAGCCTGGGACGAGCGCATCGACTTGTCGCAGGCCAGCTTTCGCGTGGTCGAAGACCAGGACTGGGAACGCGCCTGGATGGACCAGTACCAGCCGATGAAATTCGGCCGGCGCACCTGGATCATTCCCTGGAACATGGAAGCGCCGGCCGAGGCCGAGCGCGAGGTCATCGTTCGGCTGGATCCGGGGCTGGCATTTGGTTCCGGTACGCATCCGACCACGGCGCTGTGCCTGCAATGGCTGGATTCGCTCGACCTGCGAGATCAGGAAGTGCTCGATTTCGGCTGCGGCTCCGGCATCCTCGCGCTCGCGGCGCTGAAGCTGGGTGCCGCGCGCGCCGTGGGCGTGGACAACGACCCGCAGGCCCTGCTCGCCAGCGCCGACAACGCCGAGCGCAATGGCGTGGGCGATCGCTTGTCGGTTTACTTGCCCGACGACGAGCCGAAGCGGACCTATCCCATCGTGGTCGCGAATATTCTTGCGGTGGCGCTGGAGCAATTGGCGCCACTACTGGCCGCGCGCGTGGCGCCCGGCGGCGTCATCGCCCTCTCCGGCATCCTGCATGGGCAGGAAGCGGCGCTGCTGCAGCAATACGCCGAGTGGTTCGACGAGTTGAAAGCCGAGCGCATGGACGACTGGATGCGCATCACCGGCAAGCGCAAGGGCTGAACCGTGGCCAAGGCGCCTGAATTCACCCGGCCCGCTCGTAAACCCTTGCGCGACTGGCTGCGCATTGGCGGCTGGATCGCGGTGCCGGTATTGATCGCAAGCCTGGTGCTGCAGGTGCTGATCGCCGATCGCGCCCGTCTCGCTGCCGATGCGAATTGGCGCCCACGCATGGAAATGCTGTGCGGCTTGCTGCGTTGCAAGCTGCCGCCCTGGCGCGAGCCCAATGCTTTCCACATCACCGCGCGCGAGCTGCGGCCGCATCCTTCGGCGCAAGGTGTGCTGCTGGTCACGGCCAGCTTCAGGAATGACGCGGCCTTCGCCCAAGCCTGGCCGCAGTTGCAATTGAGCCTGGCCAATCTTGACGGCGAACCGCTCGGCCTGCGCCGCTTCGCGCCGCGTGAATACCTGGGCGGAACTCCGTCCAGCGCGCTTATCGGGCCGGGCCAGTCCGCCAGTGTCACATTGGAAGTGCTCGATCCCGGCAAGCGCGCGGTGAGCTTCGACTTCCAATTCCACTAGCCCCGACCCGGTTGCGGCGGTAGACTGCTCGTCCGCTGCACACCTCGAGCCCCATCCCCCGTGAACGCCCTGCACGCACTGCGCGCCGAACCCGCGCCGCCTTCGCATCCCCAACCGGCCCTGCGCGAGTACGTGGCCAAGGCCGTGCGCCGCTATTTGCTGGACCTGGGCGAATGCGATTCGCACGAACTCTACGAGATCGTGCTGCGCGAGATTGAAGTGCCGATGCTGACCGAGGTCATGCGTCATTGCGAAGGCAACCAGAGCAAGGCCGCGGCCACCCTGGGCCTGAATCGCGCGACCCTGCGCAAGAAGCTGCGCGAATACGGCATCGGCTGAAGCGCCCGCGCCTCGCGCTATAATTCGCCCCTCTTTCCGGGGTGATCCATGTCTGCCGACCGTCTGCCCGTGCGCCGGGCGCTGCTTTCCGTTTCCGACAAGACCGGGCTGCTGCCCCTGGCCCGCGAATTGGCCGGGCTTGGCGTCGAATTGCTCTCCACCGGCGGCACCGCCAAAGCCTTGCGCGAAGCGGGCATTCCGGTGCGCGATGTCTCGGAAGTCACCGGCTTCCCGGAAATCATGGACGGCCGGGTCAAGACCCTGCACCCGTCCATCCACGGCGGCCTGCTCGGCCGACTGGGCGTGGACGAAGCGGTGATGGCCGAACACGGCATCGCCCCGATCGACCTGCTGGTGGTGAACCTGTATCCCTTCGCCGCCACCGTGGCCAAGCCTGATTGCAGCTACGAGGACGCGATCGAGAATATCGATATCGGCGGCCCGGCGATGCTGCGTGCGGCGGCCAAGAACCATGACCGCGTCAGCGTGGTGGTCGAACCGTCGCAGTACGACGCGCTGCTCGACGCTTTGCGCGCGGGTGGCACGACGCTGGCGCAGCGTCGCGGCTTCGCGGCCCGCGCCTACGCGCATACCTCCAGCTACGACGGCCAGGTCACTGAATGGTTGTCGTCGCGTGCGGCGGAGCCCTCGGCCCCGGAAGCCTGGCCGCATAGCCTGCACCCGAGCTTCGTGCTGTCCTCGTCCTTGCGTTACGGCGAGAACCCGCACCAGCGTGGCGCGCTGTACGTCGAGAAGAATGCGCCCGCCGGCATCGTCGCCACCGCGCGCTTCGTGCAAGGCAAGGAGCTGAGCTACAACAACCTCGCCGATGCCGATGCCGCGCTGGAATGCGTCAAGGCCTTCGAAGCCCCGGCCTGCGTCATCGTCAAGCACGCCAATCCCTGTGGCGTGGCGGTGGCCGCCGATTTGATGTCTGCCTACGACCGCGCTTACGCGGTGGATCCGACTTCGGCTTTCGGCGGCATCATCGCCTTCAATCGCCCGCTCGATGCCGCCACTGCCGGCGAGATCCTCAAGCGCCAGTTTGTCGAGGTGGTGCTGGCGCCGTCCATTGCCGAAGACGCGCTGCCGCTATTCGCCAAGAAGCCGAATGTACGCGTGCTCGCCGTGGGCGAGCTTCGCCGCAGCGAAGGACTGGAGTACAAGCGCATCGCCGGCGGGCTGCTGGTGCAGGATGCCGACACCGATTCCCTCACTGCCGCCGACTTGAAAGTGGTGAGCAAGCGCGCGCCCACCGCCGCCCAGATGGACGACCTGCTCTTCGCCTGGAAAGTGGCGATGTATGTGAAGTCCAACGCCATCGTCTATGCCCGCGACTTGCAAACCGTAGGCATCGGCGCCGGCCAGATGAGCCGCGTGGTCTCGGCGAAGATCGCCGGCCTGAAAGCGGCCGAAGCCGGCCTCGTCGTGCCTGGCGCGGTGATGGCCAGCGACGCCTTCTTCCCCTTCCGCGATGGCATTGATGCCGCCGCCGAAGCGGGCATCGCCGCGGTGATCCAGCCCGGCGGCTCCATGCGCGATGGCGAAGTCATCGCTGCCGCCGACGAACACGACATGGCCATGGTCTTCACCGGCCGCCGCCACTTCCGCCACTGAGGCCACGCCCATGAAAGTCCTGGTCATCGGTTCCGGCGGTCGCGAGCATGCCCTGGCCTGGAAGTTGGCGCAGTCCTCGCGAGTAAGCGAAGTCCTCGTCGCGCCCGGCAATGCTGGCACGGCGCGCGAAGCCAAGTGCCGCAATATCGCACTCGCCTCCACCGACCTCGACGGCTTGCTCGAGCTGGCGCAGGACGAGGCGGTGCACCTGACCGTCGTCGGCCCGGAAGCGCCCCTGGTGCGTGGCATCGTCGACAAGTTCCGCCTTGCCGGCCAGCGCATTTTCGGACCCACCGAATATGCCGCGCAGCTCGAGGGCAGCAAGGCCTTCGCGAAAGACTTCCTGGCCCGGCACAAGATTCCCACCGGCTACTACCAGGTGTTCGAAGACGTGGAGCTGGCACTGGACCACGTGCGCGATGTCGGCGCGCCCATCGTCATCAAGGCCGATGGCCTGGCCGCGGGCAAGGGCGTGATCGTGGCAATGACCCTGCAGGACGCCGAAGACGCGATCCAGGACATGCTGCAAGGCAATGCCTTCGGCGCCGCCGGTTCGCGCGTAGTCATCGAGGAATTTCTCGATGGCGAAGAAGCCAGCTTTATCTCGATTGTCGATGGCACCACTGCATTGCCCATGGCGACCAGCCAGGACCACAAGCGCGTGCACGATGGCGACACCGGCCCGAACACCGGCGGCATGGGCGCCTACTCGCCCGCGCCCGTGGTCACGCCCGAAGTGCACGAACGCGTCATGCGCGAGATCGTCAACCCGACCGTACAGGGCATGATCGCCGACGGCCACCCCTTCACCGGCTTCCTGTATGCCGGCCTGATGATCGACCAGCACGGCGCGCCGAAAGTCATCGAGTTCAACGTGCGCTTCGGCGATCCGGAAACGCAGCCGGTGATGATGCGCCTGCGCTCGGACTTGCTTGATCTGCTCGACACTGCGGTGGAAGGCCAACTCGCCGGCAAGCAGGCCGACTGGGACCCGCGCCCATCACTGGGCGTAGTGATGGCGGCAACGCCGTATCCGGAAGCGCCCCGCATCGGCGATGAAATCCACGGTCTCGACGCGCCCGTGGCGACGGATGGCAAGGTTTTCCACGCCGGCACCAAGCTCGAAGCCGACGGCCGCGTCACCACCGCCGGTGGCCGCGTGCTCTGTGCCTGCGCCCTGGGCGAGTCCGTGGCCGAGGCCCAGCAGCGCGCCTACGGCGTGGCCGATGCCATCACCTGGGACGGCGAGTTCCACCGCCACGATATCGGCTGGCGCGCCATCGCCCGCGAGCGCGGCTAGATTTCCGGCCACCGAAGTCCCGTAAACTGCCCCGGTCACTGAACCGGGGTTCCCGCTGATGGCGCACAACCAGTTTTCCCTCCTGGGCACGCGGCGCTTCGCGCCCTTCTTCCTGACCCAGCTGCTGGGCGCCTTCAACGACAACGTCTTTCGCAACGCCACGCTCGCGCTGATCACGGTGCATATGGGCCTGAATACGGCCGACCAGAGCACCTACACGAATCTCGCGCCAGCGCTGTTCATCCTGCCCTTCTTCTTTTTCTCGGCAACGGCCGGACAGCTCGCCGAGAAATACGAGAAGACCCGAATCATCCGCGCGGTGAAGTTGTTCGAAATCGTGGCCATGGCGATCGCGGCCTGGGGTTTCTATGCGCACCAGGCCGGCTTGCTGCTGGTGGTGCTGTTCCTGATGGGCCTGCACTCGACCGTGTTCGGGCCGATCAAGTACGCCATCCTGCCGCAGGCGCTGAAGCCCGAGGAACTCACCGGCGGCAACGGCCTGGTGGAATCGGGCACGGCCATGTCCATCCTGCTGGGCATGATGCTGGGCATCTGGCTGATGAGTTCGGGCCATCCGCTGCCGGCGTCGATCGCGGTGATCGCAATCGCTTTGGTGGGCTATGGCGCGTCGCGTTTCATTCCGCCCGCGCCCGCCACGGCGCCCGATATTCGGGTCGACTGGAACCCGATCACTTCGAGCCTGCCGATCATCGCCCTGTGCCGCCGCCAGCCAGCGGTGTGGAATTCGGTGCTGGGTATTTCCTGGTTCTGGTTTTTCGGCACGGCGCTTACCGCGCAGCTGCCGGTCTACGCCGAAGTGAACCTGGGCGGCGTGTCCGAGGAGGCGAAGGGCGCGCTGCTGATGCTGGCGTTGGGCGTATTTTCGGTCGGCACCGGCATCGGTTCTCTGCTCTGCGAAAAACTTTCCCACCGCACCGTGGAGATCGGCCTGGTGCCGCTGGGCGCGATCGGCGTCACCGCGTTCGGCATTGACCTGTACTTCGCACGCACCGGCGCGGCGCCGATGGCCGTCGCGGGGCTTGCCGAGTTTCTGCACACGCCCGGTGCGCATCGCATCCTGTTCGACCTGCTGATGATCGGCGTGTTCGGCGGTTTCTACCTGGTGCCGCTGTTCGCGCTGGTGCAAAGCCGCACGCCCAAGGCCGAACTCTCGCGCGTCATCGCCGGCAACAACATCCTCAACGCGGCCTTCATCGTCAGCGCCGCGGTGTTCGGCATCGTCGCGCAGAAGGTGCTGGGCTGGACCATTCCGCAGTTCTTCCTGGCCGTGGCCCTGCTCAACGGCTTGGTGGCGATCTACATCTTCGGGCTGGTGCCCGAGTTCCTGATGCGCTTCCTGGCCTGGATCTATGTCTCGCTGATGTATCGCGTGCGCAGCACCGGCGTGGAAGAGAACGTGCCCGATGAAGGCGCCGCCCTGCTGGTCTGCAACCACGTCAGCTACATGGATGCGCTGGTTCTGAGCGGCGCCATCCCGCGGCCCATTCGTTTCGTCATGTACTACAAGATCTTCAACACGCCCGGCGCCGGCTGGCTGTTCAAGACCGCGCGCGCCATTCCCATCGCCGGCGCGAAGGAAGACGCGGCGCTGATGGAAAAAGCCTTCGCGGAAGTGGACGCCGCGCTGGCCGCGGGCGAGCTGGTCTGCATCTTCCCCGAAGGCGCATTGACCAAGGACGGTGAGATCGCCAAGTTCAAGTCCGGCGTCGAGCGCATCCTGGCGCAGCGCCCGGTGCCGGTGGTGCCAATGGCGCTGAAGGGCCTGTGGTCGAGCATGTGGAGCAAGCGCAATTCGCGCCTGGGCCAATTGCGCGTGCCACGTCGGCTGCGCGCCCGCATCGAAGTGGTCGCGGCGCCCGCCGTTCCGGGCTCCACCGCTACGGCTTCCCAACTGGAAAGCATCGTGCGTGCCTTGCGCGGCACGTCCGCTTGAACTGCTGAGGCACTCCTGCGGATGGCCTGCCGTTCGGGCTTCGGTTCGCAGGACGCCGCTTACCGAACGCCCGACCAGCGACACACAGTCCCCGCCGGCGCGTTCACATCTCGGCAGGCGAACTAGTTGACGAAACCCGCCACCACGAAGATCGCGAGCACGGCGAGCCAGAGAAGCAGCACGCGCCAGACCAGCGACATCGCGTCGCGCAACTCGAGCAGCGCCGGCGCCTGCGCCGGGCCGTCGATGGCGTAGGCGTCTTCTTCGGCCAATTCGCAGACCACGCTGGCGCGGGCAGCCGCGCCCAGGAAACCAGTATCAAGGCGCATGCCGCCATTGGCATGCCAGTCGCGCCAGGCACCGAGCACGCCGTCGAAGTTCGCGGCCAGCGCGAGCCCGAAGGTCATCAGGTGCGCGACCGGCCAGTTGAGCAGGGCGATGAACAAGGTGGCCGCCTGCGATTGCGCCGGTGGCAGCAGGCGCCGCGCTTCGCCCTGCGCGCTCAGCGACACCAGGCGATAGAGCACCGCGCCGGCCGGGCCGAGCAGCAGGAACCAGAACAGCACGC
The DNA here is from genome assembly GCA_966096795.1 of uncultured Gammaproteobacteria bacterium. Classification (GTDB taxonomy): domain Bacteria; phylum Pseudomonadota; class Gammaproteobacteria; order Xanthomonadales; family Xanthomonadaceae; genus Arenimonas. The sequence continues at coordinate 61,097 of CBHTVR010000006.1, read as the reverse complement.
CGAACCAACGCCACAGCGCGCAGCGGAACACCGCTTCGACCAGGCTGGGGCCTTCGATCACGGGCTCGCCGCCTTCGGGAAAGAGCGCCGCGGCAGCGTTGCGACGCTCGGCGGGATCGCGCGCTTCCACCACCGCGTCCACATCCAGGTCCAGGTCGCGCGGGCCCCAGGTGTAGATCAGCGCCGCCAGCGCGAAAACAAACAAGGGCAGGCCGTACAGATGGTCGCCCAGCAGCCACTGCACCGCGCCGATCACCAGCACCGGCAAACCCACCGCCAGCAGCAATCCGAAGCGGCCCTGCCAGGCCGTCTGGCCCGCGAACAGGCGCCCCAGCCAATGCAGCCAGCCGATGAACCAGCCGTAGCGGCGCACCGAGCCCAGGCCAGGCGCGACATGGCCCAGCACCAGCGCCAACACGACGGCGATCAGGGCAAGGTCCACGCAGCTTCTCCGGGGTTCATGGCTCGATTGTAGCCCCGCTTTTCACCCGCGAAGCGTGAAACCGGGCCGGGCTTCGCACGACCGAAGCCTAGTGCCGGGACAACCAGTCCTCGATCAGCCAACGCGAAATGGACATGCGTGGCGATGAAATCATCTCGCCCGCAGCGATCTGCTCGCGAATTTCGCCGGCGGTGAACCAGCGCGCATCTTCCAGCTCGGCGCCCACCGTCACCGGCTGCGGATCGGCGTCAGCCTCGAAGCCCAGCATCAACGCCGCCGGGAAGGGCCAGGGTTGCGAGGCCAGGTAGCGCGCTTCGCGAATACGCACGCCGGCCTCTTCCATCACCTCGCGCGCCACGGTTTGTTCCAGCGATTCGCCGGGCTCCAGGAAACCTGCCAGCACCGACCAGCGCTTCTCCGGCCAGCTGGCCTGGCGGCCGAGCAGCAGGCGTTCGCCGTCGCTCACCGCCACGATGATGGCGGGGTCGGTGCGCGGGTAATGTTCGATATTGCAGGTCTTGCAGCGCGCTACGAAACCGCCGCGCACCAGTTCCAGGGCCTGGCCACAGCGCCCGCAGAAACGGTTGTGGCGCTGCCAATGCAGCAGAGCCCGCGCCTGCGCATAGGCCGATGCCGACGGCGCCGGCCAGCGCAGGGCGGCGCTGCGCAAGTCCAGCCGCTGCGGCGGTGCCTGCCGGACCTGATCGAGCGACACGGCGAACCAGGCAGCGGCCTGTTCGTCCAATCCAAGGAAGACGGCGCATTCGGGCACGTGTTCGCATTCGTCGGCACCGAGCACGAACTCCGGCGCGTCCTCGCTGCCCGAGAACAACACCGAGCCGTCGTCATCGAGCACCAGCACGCGCGCCTGCGGCCAATGCCGGTGCAGGGACTCGCGGTCTTCGCGCAGGTGCTCGGCCCGGTCCAGGCCCGGATGCTGGAAGGCGAATTGCCGGGGCGCCGAACTCACACCGAGAAACTGCTGCCGCAGCCGCAGGTGGTCTTGGCGTTGGGATTGCGGATGACGAACTGCGCGCCCTGCAGGCTCTCGCGGTAATCCACTTCCGCGCCCATCAGGTACTGCAGGCTGAGCGGGTCCACCAGCAGGGTCACGCCATCGCGCTCGAGCGCGAGGTCGTCCTCGGCGCGTTCCTCATCGAAGCTGAAGCCGTACTGGAAGCCCGAACAACCGCCGCCGCTGATGTACACGCGCAGCTTGAGTTGCGGGTTGCCTTCTTCGGCGATCAGCGCGGCGACCTTGTGCGCGGCAGCGGCAGTGAATTCCAGCGGCCGGTCGAGGTCGAGGTAGGTGGGTTGGCTGTCCATGGCTTACAAGTATGCGCGTTCCGGCGTGAATCAAGCCTCAGCGCCGCGCCGGGCGGCTCATTCCCCGCTGGGCTTGCGCGCGTCCCAGGTGAAGGTCTGCTCAATGGTGCCGGCATTGCCCTGCAGGCTCACCCGCACCCGTTGCGGGGTGAATCCGGGCGGCAGCATCACGCTGTCCTCGAGCTGCTGGAAATAGCGGAAGGAGAAGGGCTTCCCCGGGGCGTTGGGGGTTTGCACCAGTTCGTCCCACTTCACCGTGCCGAGCTTGCCGGCGCGGATGCCGTCCACCACGAAGCGCATGCTGCCCTTGCTGATGGTGCCGCGGTTGAGGTTCTGGGTCAGGGTGACGGTGTAATGCCAGGTGCCGCCGCTTTCCGGGGCGAACTTGGCCTCGTGCACGCGCAGGCCCTGGCGCTGGCCGGTGGAGCCGACCAGGCGCTCGTAGAAGGCCACGTCGGCGCGCAGGCCGGAAACCTCTTCCTCGCGTTCGGCCAGTTCGTTCTGCAGCTCGATATTGGCGTTGCGGCTGATCTGGTCGGAGCGCTTGAGGGTCGCGGCCTGCTGGCGCAGGTCGTCGAGCTCGGCCGTGTCCTGGCGCGCCTGGCGACGCTCCTGGGCCAGGGTCTGGCGCGCCTGCGCGAGGTCCGGCGCGGCGCGCTCGCTGGCCAGTTTCCAGGTAATGGCCAGGCTGAGCAGCCACAGCAGGGCGCCTGCGATGAGCCAGCCGCGCCAGCGCCGTGCCTTGGTGGAACCTGGCGATGGCGCCGGGCTTGGAATGGGGGAGTCCATGGCGCGAGGATACCGTTGATGCCCTGCACCATAAAGAAACGGCGGCCCCGGCCTGACAGTCCGGCAGCCCGGGGGCATAATCCGGGGTCCAGACAATGGGTTGCACGATGATCGACCAGGACGGGGCCACACTCGCCGACGACAGTTCGGCGCACCTGCGCCAGCTCGCACTGCGGGCGCAGGTGATCGCCCGCCGCCTGCGCCGCTTCGAAGCCTCGGGCTGGGACATCAACGGCCTGGAACTGATCCGCGCCGAAGCCCTGGTGCTCGGGCGCAAGGCCGCCGACCTGAAACTTGACCAGGCCAGCGCGCCGCTGCGCGAACTGGCGCGCCTGATCGCCGGCAATGTCGAGCGCGAAGAATTGCCCGAAGCCCCGCAGTCCGCGCAGTTGTTGCTGCTGGCCGACACCCTCGAGCAAACCCTGCCGGTTCCGGAAGAAGTGGCGGTGGTCGCGGAAGATTTCCAGGCCATCGAGCTGGACCTGGACGCGGTCGAGGCGGCCTACGGCGAACTGGCCACGCCCGCCACGCCCGAAGCCGCCAGCGCCGCGACCGATGCGACGCCCGAACAGGACATCTGGGGCGATGCCGTTGCGCTGTTCGGAAAAACCGAGGGCCAGGGAAGCGGCGCCACGCCACGCGCAACGGTGACCACGCCGCCGGTGTTGCCGAAACCCGCCAGCACGCCCACCTCCACCACCCGCGCGGCGCCGATCACGCACCTGCCCTCGGGCAGCCCGGCGGCACGCGCCAGTGCGCCGGCGCCAGCGCCAACACCCGCGCCTACGCCAGCCGCTGCTGCCCCCGCCCGCCCCGCCGGCGAAGCGGCCCTGTTCTCGGTGCCGCCCGGCTTTCGCATTTACCACCTCAGCGGTTACGGCTCGCTGTCCCTGGAACTGGACCAGCGCTTCGAAGCCCTGGGGCTGGAAATCGAGTTGCTCGAGCAAGTCGAGGAACTCAACGAATTGCTGAGCGCCCTGCCCGCCGATCTGGTGCTGATTGATGCCTGCTTCGCCGATGAACTCGACAGCATCGGCAGCGCCATCCGCCTGGCGCGCGCCAGCAGCAACAAGCAGCGCCTGCGCCTGGTGGCGATTTCCGAAGCGGACGACATCAACCTGCGCCTGAGCGCGCGCCGCGCCGGCGTGGACGCGCTGATCGTCGCGCCCACCGATGCCAGCGATGTGCTGCGCCGCCTGCAGGCCCTGGTCGACCCGGAGCGCGAAGAGAATTTCCGTATCCTCATCGTCGAAGACGACCGCAGCCAGGCCCTGTTCGCCGAAGGCATCCTGCGCAACGCCGGCATGGACTCGCTGGTGGTGATTGACGCGCTGGACGTGATGCCGGCGCTGAAGAACTTCCGCCCCGACCTGATCCTGATGGACCTGAACATGCCCGGTGCCAACGGCATCGAGCTGACCGCGCTGATCCGCGAGCAGGAGGCCTTCGCCCACACGCCCATCGTGTTCCTGTCCGGCGAAGCCAGCGAAGACTTGCAGTTCGACGCCATTGACGCCGGTGGCGATGATTTCCTGAGCAAGCCCATTCGCCCGCGCCACCTGATCTCCGCCGTGCAGACGCGCGTGCGTCGCCACCGCCAGCAGGAGAACCGCAAGGCCAAGCGCCCCGACAAGGATGCCGCCACCGGCCTGGTGTATCGCAAGACGCTGCTGGAACAGCTCGATGAATGCCTGGCCCAGGGGCAGCAAACCGGCGGCCTGGTGTTCCTGGAAGTCGAGAGCCTGGCCCTGCTGCGCGAGCGCATCGGCCTGACGGCGCTCGAGATCCTGCTCGGCGACGTCAGCCGCCTGCTGACCAGCAGCGCTGGCGACTTGCCGACCACGCGCTTCGGCGATGGCAGCTGGTTGTTGCTGGACCGCGCGCGCGAAGACCTGGCCCTGGATTCGCTGGCCACCGAGTTGCGCGCGGTGCTGATGCAGAACGCCTTCCAGGCCTTGGGCCATCCGCTGCGCCTGCGCTTGTCGGCGGGTGTATGCGCGTTCAAGCACGGCTTCGCCGAATCCGGCGCGATGATCAACGCGGTTGAAAAGGTCGCGCGCGAAGCGCGTACCCACGAGCGCGGCGTGCGTCGTTACGAACCACCGCGCGCGCAGGAAGCGGTGAAGGAAGCCGCGCTGCTGGAACTGGTGCGCGATGCCATTGACCGGGACAGCCTGGTGCTGCTTTACCAGCCGGTGGTGGCGGTGGCCGGCAGCGAGACCTCGCAATACCAGGTGCTGCTGCGCCTGCGCGACGCGAGCGGCAAGCTTCGTTCGGCCGCCGAGATCATCCCGATGGCCGAGCGCACCAGCCTGATCGTAGAGATCGACCGCTGGGTCATGCTGCAATCGCTTTCGCTGATCCGCGAGCGCCTGGAAGAAGGCCAGCAACTGCGCCTGTTCGTTACCCAGTCACCGCTGACCCTGGCCGCGCCCGGCCAGGCCGAATGGCTGCGCAATGAAGTACTCGGCGCCGGCATCCCCGGCGACAGCGTGGTGATTGAGTTGCGCCTGGAAGACGCCGCCGTGCACGCCGGCACCGTGCGCCAGTTCTGCGAGGCGATGGCGCCTCTGGGCCTGCAGTTCTGCCTGAGCCAGTTCGAAGCCGGCGCCGATGCCGAGATGCTCGCCGGCCAGTTGCCCCTGAGCTTCGTGAAGCTGGCGCGCAAGTACACCGCCGGCAATCTCAGCCCCTTGCTGCGCGACGAACTCAAGATCCTCATCGACCGCGCCCACCGGCACAAACTGCAGGTCATCGGCCACTGCGTGGAAGACGCGCAGTCCGCCGCCACGCTGTGGATGAGCGGCATTGATTTCATCCAGGGCAACCTGGTGCAGCAGGCCGATCCCGGCACCAATTTCGACTTCAACCAGGCGGTGCTCTGAATGAGCCACTTCAAGGCCAGTGATTTCCTTGTCGCGCGTTGGCTGGCCATCGCCGGCGCGCTCGGTGCCGCGATTGCCCAGGCATTCGCCTACTTCACCGCCAATCCCTACTGGAACACCGTGGCCTTTTGCGCCGCCTTGTTGGCGCTGGCGGCCGTAGCCGGCCTGTGGCGGGCGATTCGCCTGCGCACCAATGCGCTGGCCGAAGTGGTGGAAGAGTCCGGCCAGCAGCAACGGGTGATGGGCGACCTGCAGCGCGAGCTGGAAATCCACCGCAACCTCGAGCGCGAACTGGTGCAGGCCAAACAGACCGCCGAAGCGGCGGTGATGGCCAAGGGCGAATTCCTGGCCACGATGAGCCACGAGATCCGCACGCCGCTCAACGGCATCATCCCGATGCTCGACCTGCTGATGAATTCCAAGCTGGCGCCGGACCAGCAGGATTTCGTGCGCACCGCCTATACCTCGTCGCGGCAGATGTTGCGCATCGTTGATGACATCCTGGACTACTCCAAGCTCGAAGCGAACAAGCTGCAGCTGGAGACCACCAGCTTCAACCTGCGCGAACTGCTCGACTCGATCATCCGCCTGATGGAAAAGCCGGCCGAGTCCAAGGGCCTGCGCCTGAACCTGCAGCTGGACCCGGGCGTGCGCCTGGCCGTGCGTGGCGACCCGGTGCGCCTGCGCCAGGTGCTGACCAACCTGGTCAGCAATTCGCTCAAGTTCACCGAGCGCGGTTCGATCACCGTGCACGTGACGCGCAAGGGCGAGAGCCGCAACCAGCACGAGCTGCGCTTTGAAGTGCGCGACACCGGCATCGGCATCAGCAAGGACAACCTGGCCAACCTGTTCCGCGCCTTCGCGCAGGCCGATGCTTCGACCACGCGCCTTTATGGCGGCACCGGCCTGGGCCTGGTGATCTGCCAGCGCATCGTCGAACTGATGGGCGGAAAGATCGGCGTTGACTCCGAGCCGGGCCGCGGTTCCACCTTCTGGTTCGAGGTGCCGCTGCTCAAGGCCGTGGGTGACACGCAAGGCCAACGCCAGGACATCAATGGCGGCAAGATCCTGCTGCTCAGCAACGACGGCCCGCTGCGCCAGCGCATGCAGCAGGCGGCGCCCGGTTGGGGCGCGCACATCAGCGACGTGCCGACCACGCAGGACGCGCTGACTGCCCTGCGCGCAGCGCTTGCGCGCGGCGGCAGCTGGGCCTTCGACCTGTTGCTGGTGGACTTGAACAGCGTGCGCAGCACGGCCATCGCCCTGCACCGCAACCTGCAGCGCGCGGCCGAGTTCGAATCGCTGCCGGTGGTCTACCTGAAAGGCCAGGAATCGCCGCCCGCCGAGCTCAGCGACGGCCCGCAGGTGCTGATCCTTTCGCGCTCGATGGGCGCGCCGGAAATGCGCTCTGCCATCACCACCTTCATCGCCACGCCACCGGCCACGCGCACCAACACCGGCGGTGGCCAAGTGCTCGACACCCGCTACGTGTCCGACGAGCCGCCGGCGCCGCGGCCGATGGACACGCCGCCCGGCGGCACCTTGCGCGGCAAGGTGTTGCTGGTCGAAGACAATCCGATCAACCAGAAGGTTGCGCAAAGCCTGATCAAGTTGCTCGGCCTGGAATGCGAGACCGCCGACAACGGCGAGATCGCGCTCAAGCGCATGCAGGCCGGCGAACTCGACCTGGTGCTGATGGATTGCCAGATGCCGGTGAAAGACGGCTACAGCGCCACCAGCGAATGGCGCCAGCACGAAACCGCCAACAGCCTGGCGCCGCTGCCGATCATCGCCATGACCGCCAATGCCATGGCCGGCGATCGCCAGAAATGCCTGGACGCGGGCATGGACGATTACCTGTCCAAGCCGGTGGACCGGCGCCTGCTCGAACAATGCCTGGCGCTGTGGCTGCAGCGCTCGCCGCGCCGCGGCAACGGCCAGGCGCGCCCGGCCATGAATATTCCCGCCGCCACCAACGCGCCACGGCCGATGATGGCCACCGGCCCCAAGCCGCCGCCGCTGGCACCGACCGCTGGCATCCGGCCGCCGCCGCGCCCGCCGGTGGCGCCGGTCCAGGCACCGGTCCAGGCACCGGTGGCGCCGGTGGCAGCCGCCCGCCCGGCGGTCCCGGCCGACCTGAATCCAACCCCGCCTCCGCCGCCGGCCGCTTCCACCGCCGCCCGCTTCGCGGCCGCCGCTGCGGCGCCAAGCCCGGCCGCTGCGCCTCCGGCCGGCCCCGCCGCGCCGGTGCTGGAAATGGAAGTGATCGAGGAACTGCGCTCGATCATGGGCGATGAATATCGCGGCCTGGTGAAGATGTTCCTGGAGGACGCGCCCACGCACATCGAAACCCTGCGCGCCGCTGCCGCCAACAACGACATCGCCGGCATGGTCGCGCCGGCGCATACGCTCAAGTCCTCCAGCGCCAATCTCGGCGCGCTGGCGCTGTCTTCGGTGGCCAAGCGCATCGAGTTCGGGGCCCGTACAGAGGCGCTGACCAAGCCCGGCCTGGCGGTTCTGATGCTGGAAAACGAGTTCCGCCGCGCCAAGGCCGCCTTGGCCGCCCTGCTGGGCGGCTAGGCCAGGCCCCGGGTTCCGCCCTCAGCCGCGTGGGCGGGGGCGGGCCGGTTCCGGCAAGGCCGGGGCGTTCTGGGCCGAAATGGCCTCATCCCCGGCGATCGTGCGGGCAATGGGTGCCAGATGGTGCAAGGCGCGGACATAGACTTCGCGCTTGAACTGCACCACGTTCTCCACCGGGTACCAGAAGTCCACCCAGCGCCAGCTGTCGAACTCGGGCTTGTCGGTCAGGTCCAGGCGCAGGTCGCTTTCCTGGCCCTGCAGGCGCAGCAGGAACCACACCTGCTTCTGGCCGATGCAGGCCGGCTTGCTGCTGCGGCGGATGCAGCGCTGGGGCAGGCGATAGCGCAGCCAGCCCGGGGTCGCGCCGAGCACGTCCACGTGCTCCGGGCCCAGGCCGACTTCTTCACGCAGCTCGCGGTACATGGCCTCGAGCGGGGTCTCGTCGGTATTCATGCCGCCCTGCGGGAACTGCCAACCGTCCCGGTTCACCCTGCGGGCCCAGAACAGCCGACCGTCCTCGCGCATCAGCACGATGCCCACGTTGGGGCGATAACCGTCCGGATCGATCACGATCGGACTCCAAAAGCTTCACTGTCCCCAGACTGCCACAGGCGCAACGCGGGTCACAAGCGCCGCGCGGCGGCGCTTCAGCTTGGCGAAAGTCGGTTCAATTTGCCCGGACCGGCGGCCCCGGCTAGAATGCGCGCCCCGGCGCTGTTTCCCGGGCGATGGCTATGTAGCTCAGCCGGTTAGAGCACAGCACTCATAATGCTGGGGTCGGTGGTTCGAGTCCACCCATAGCCACCATACAAATGGCGTCCGCTTTTGTCGCCGTCCTCTTTCACTTGAACAAGGCCATCGTCATGAAGCGTTCCCGCGCCCGTCGCCGTGCTGCCCGCCTCGGCGGCAAGAAGTACAGCAGCCACGTCAGCTGCAAGTAAACGAAAGACCCGCCGATCGGCGGGTTTTTTCTGGGAAGCCCCTGGGTCAATTTTGCGTAGAACCCAGCAGTGCATGGTCGACTGTTCGCAATTGACATCGGCGAAACGACCGGGCTGGCCTATTCATTTGGTCGGTTCGAAACTTCGGAAGACCCGAACGCGGACCTGAACAAACACACGCGGCTGATCCAAAGCCCACCGAGAGATGCTCCATCAAGCTCGTTGAAGACTTTGTGTTGAGTTCCACGCGAAATTGACCCTGGTTTTTCATCCAAAGCTGACCTTGCCTTGATCTGGGTAGTGCAATTTCAAGAGGCGGATGTCGCGGTCAAGCCAATGCCCTCTCCTCCCGATGTCCTGCTAGGCGCCGCCAAAACAGAACCTGCTTAGCCCAGGTTCCGGGGTGGGTCGGGGTTAGATCGAAGTCTACCCAGCAAGTCGATCAGATTTGGGCGGACGTCAACAATCCATCCTCGCCGGGTGGCCCGCTTCGGCTGGCAACCTTGCGAGTCCTGCGATGCCTCCGAGGTTTCTGAGGTTGAACCCCGCGAGTTACCTGCCGTGGCGTGTGCTTAGATCTGACGCCTTCGACTCCGGCGAAGCTTGCTCGCGCGCAATACTTCTGCGGCTTTAGGACAAAGCCTCCTTTTTGTGTAGGAAGATCTGCTACGCGTCTCCCTGACAAGCATCGCGAGCCCAACTTGCGCTGTCTCATTGGTGAGAGTCTCGCTAATCTTCATTGACGTTACTCTTGCTTCGCTGATACAACGCACTAGGTTGCTAGCCTCCAACTATCTGAAACTAGTGATCCAAAACTCTGAAGGGGAGATTCGGATGATAAAGGGCAATGCGTTAAAGTCGCTCGCGCTTACGATTGGACTCGCTTCAATTTCATCGACTGCGTCCGCAACGGACTCAGTTACCATCGGAAATGTGGTCTGGACTTGCGAGAACATGTGCGTTGTGACCGTGAACTCCAATGGCACCTACGGGGTTCGGGATTCTCAGGGTGGCGTAGTGCAGGGCGTTGCAAAGCGGATTCCTGTCCCGAAGTCGTAAAGCGACAGCCGCGTAAAATCCGAATTAAGGGGAAACCATGTTCATTTTGCGATCTGCGCTTCTTACGATTTCCATCGCGGCTTTCTACCTTTTCCCGTCCAGCGCCAAGGCCGATACTGTGATCAACGGCTGGTCTTACCATTGTCCGAACGGATGTGTTGTGACTTATAGCAACGGCCAGTGGTCGGTTGCGGACGCCAAGGGGGCGACGGTTATAGCGACAAAAATTCGAACCCCCACCCCTAGTTGACCATCGAGAGGAATCACATGAATAGGATGGTCCAGATAATTCTTGCGGTTCTCGTAATTGTCGGCTTGGCGATTTTCGTGAGGGCCGGCGGCGCTGGGGACCGATCCGGCGGCAGTCGCGGCTCGGACGCCGCCAGCGCTACGAAGCTCGCAACGAGTGCCGGTGCCGAGCAATCTCCAGATGTGGGCATCTCCAACAGCAACGGGGATGATTCAAGCTCTGTTAGCTATCTGGCGGACGGTGCACACAGCCCGGATAGCCAGCCGGGACGGCGTTCGGCCGCTCCAATCGAATCGTTCTTAATTGGCAAGAGTGGCTTGAGAGCCGACGCAGCCCAGGACGTGGTTTCGACCAGTAAATTCGACTTGCTGTTTGCCAAGATGCAGCAAGGGATTGATGCGAACTCACTGGAGCAGACAGAACTATACCGCTCATCAATGCAGAATACACTTGCTTCAGACAAGCGATTCTCCGTTGAGCGCATAGTTTGCGGACATCAACTCTGCGCTGCCGAAATTGTTGCAACGGGACCGGATGAAAAGGAGATCTCTCAGCTGTTGATGAATGACGCGAACAACAATCCTCGCAGGTACGCCTTGGTGCAAGCCATGGCAGAAAAGCCTGATTTATTGAATCACTACGCATTTCGAATGATCTTTACTACCGACCCAAAATTGAACTCGATCGAAGCAACCTACCACCCGTAGCGTACGGCGCCGCATCTGTTGGCTTCTGTTTGGGGCGCAAGGGGTTCCGCGTGCGGGTGAAGTGCGCTGCATCGGCGAAGAAGCCGGCGTCTTGCGCAGCATCACTCCAAGGACGGCCCTTCGTCGATGCCGCAATCGCCGCTTCGGCCCGTGCCCATAGCAACCACGCGCGAAACGAAGTACCGGTCTGGGCCACGAACAGGTGACGGAGGCGCCCGGTCGCCGCACTGCCCAAGGCGTGGCACTGGATTTCGAATACCCCGACTACCCGGTCGCGGCGGGTCGCGACCGGCAAGTTGACAGTCCCCGGCTTCAGGAATAGAAGGGGTCGTCCGGCCCAATCCAGCGTACCGGCGACACTGCAGCCCAAGCCTGGGAGTCGAGCATGTCTGCCTTGCCGGTCGTTCGCGTCCTGTCCTTGCCTGCGGCCTTGCTTCTTGGCTTGGCAGTCTCCTCCGAGGCGCAGGCCTACACCCCGACACCCGCGCGTACCGTTCGCCAATGCGACAGCGCGGGTCGGTGCAAGGACGTGTACATCGCGGCCTTCCCCAATGCCGGCGCCTGCACGCGCTTCTTCCGGCAGTGGCGCGACGGCTACGAAGACGACGAGAAGATGGATGCCTGCACGGACTTCATGGGCATCAACAAGTATTGCGACGACCGTGGCGCCTATGCCGCCGTCACTACCGTGTCCGCGCCCGGCACCTGGCGTGGCGATGTGCGCGTACTCAAGTGCACGCCGAAATACCACGCCGACACGATCGACGAACAGTTCATCCATATCTGGACCGGCATTGGCGAGGGGCTGCTGACCGCGGCGCCGTTCGTGGGCGAGGGCGTGCTCGCCGTCACTTGCCTGTATGGGCAGATCTACGCCTGCGCGGTGCTGGCGCTGGAGGTTTCCGACCAGGCCGGGTTGGAGATTCCGACGGAGGTTGGCGATGCCCTGTACGTCGCCAACAAGGCGCCGCAATGCATCGATGGTGATGTGGTCGCCTGCGCCTACCTGGGCGCGTGTGGCGCCAAGGCGGTGGGCCTGGAGATTCCCGGCGTGCCTGCGATCAAGATTTTCGAGGACCAGCAGAAGTGCACCGATGGCGACTTCGCCGCCTGTGTGCGCCTGGGCCGGGAGGCAGCCGATGCCGGCGGCGTCGACACCGGAAACCTCACCGGCGACATACTCGACGCCCAGGCCTGCCTGGATGGCAACAAGGACACCTGCTTCAAGCTCGCCAAGGAAGCGGTCAAGGACCAGGTTCCGCTGGATGGCGTGCAGGGCGCCGCCGAGAGCGCGCAGGCCTGCAAGGAAGGCGACCGCAGCGCCTGCGAACACTTGGGCAAGTATCTGTCGGCGGCGGCCACCGGACTGAGCATCGATGTAGTGAACAGCGCGCCTTTCGGTGCGAATGCTTGCGTGTCGACTGTGATTGCCAAGGGGCCGGTAGACCTGGCGTCGATTCGCCAGGACCAGCACGCCACGTCGGTGTCGGTGTTTGCGGCCGACGGCAGCCGGTTCGGCTTGCCCTCACATCCCAGCACCCGCGACGGCGGCTGGGCCGACAGCGCGAAGTGGGCTTCGGGTGATTTCAACAGCGATGGCAAGTCCGACCTGCTGGCCGCCTGGAACGATGGCGGCAGCACCACCCTGACGCTGCGCCTTTCCAGCGGTTCGCGCCTGGTGCCGGCGCACTGGGCAATTCGCGCCGGCACCTGGGTGGACAGCACCGTGTGGTTGCCCGGCGATTTCAATGGCGACGGCCGCCTGGACGTGGCCGGTGTCTGGGACGATGGCGACCTGACGTCCATTGCGGTGTACCTGTCCGATGGCACGCACTTCGCGGCTCCGGTGCAGTGGTCGCGGCGCGATGGCGGCTGGTCGGACGACGAGAAATGGGCGGTCGGCGACTTCACCGGCGACGGCAAGGCCGACATCGTCGCCATATGGAATGATGGCGGCAGCAACACCCTCACGGTGCGGCAATCCACCGGCGCCGGCTTCGCGCAGGCGCACTGGGCAGTGAAGGCTGGCGGCTGGATGGACACAACAACCTGGGTCGCGGGCGATTTCAATGGTGATGGCCGGCTCGACCTCGCCGGCGCTTGGCACGATGGCGATGCCACCTCGATTGCGGTGTATCCCTCCGATGGTCGCCGCTTCACCGGCTGGAGCCAATGGAGCCGGCGCGATGGCGGCTGGATGGACGATGTGCGCTGGATCGCCGGTGATTTCAGCGGCGATGGCAAGGCCGATATCGCGGCCGCCTGGAACAACGGTGGCAGCACCACACTGACCGTGCGCCAGTCCACCGGATCGAGCTTCACGCAGGCGCATTGGCTGCCCAAGGCCGGTGCCTGGAGTGCTACGGCGGCTTGGTGCGCGGGTCACTTCCCGGTTCCCGCGCCACCGGATTTTGCCGAACGCAGCGACCCGCACGCCGCGGCCCGAGCCTTGTTTGAAGATCCTGCGGCATCCACGTCAGCGTCGGCCGACCCGGCAAATGCGGCCAGCCCTTCCACGCCGACCCTGGCCTTGGGCCGGGTGAAGACCGATGGCGCCGCTTCGACGGCGCCACTGTCCCTGTGCGACGCCGCTCGCAGTGCGCGCGCCCGCAATTCTCCGGCGGCGCCGGGACTGGAGCGGCAATGCACGGCGAGCGGAGGCTCCTTCGCGCCGCTGCCTGCGCTGGATGCCGGGCGCATCGATGCCCTCGCCGCCACAGGCGCGACGATTGCGCAAACAGATCCTTCAGTCGCGGCAGCGCGCAACGGCAATGCCAGCGCTTCCTACCAGCGTGGCTTCGACATCGCCTCGGGTCTGTTCGGCGATCCGGCGCTCGGCGCTGCCGGCAACACCTTGATGGGCCCGGGCTCGGCGCGCATTCGTGATTCGCTCGATGCCGCCGGCCAGCAAGGCTTCAATGATTCCGTGAACTTCCACTTGGCGCGCAAATACCGTTGATGGCCAGCATCCGAAAACTCATTGCGCCGTGCTGCCTGCTCGTGCTGGCCGCGTTGTTTCGTGCCGGAGTGGCGCTTGCGGCCGATGCCGGTTGTGACCAATGGGACGTGCGTGGACACTGGACCCTGATCCAGTCCAACAACACCGCCGTCTCCGTCACCCTGGAGCCATCGGGAAACGGATACTCGGGACAGGCTTCGTTCGGACGCATGGTTGACGATGATTTCTGGGCCTGCAGCATCGCCGCTTGCGGCCAGGATTACGTCAGCTTCTCCGGTCCCGCTGTGGGCACCCTCAATGGCAATGCCTTTGAGTTGACGATCTATTGGAGTGACAACGCCATCGGCGTCTATTCCGGCGTAGTGGGCCCACAAGGCCTGATCGTCGGCAGCACTTTCGACAGGAACAATCCGCGCAGTACGGCGCAATGGCATAGCGATCGCGTCGCCAACTGCGCGACCCCTGCGGTGGTGGCGCCGGCAAGGCCAACGGTGCTGCTGGGACGCGCCGCGCCGGCAACGGCGCCCGATCCCGGCAAGACGGTCTGCGACTACGCCAAGTCAGCGCGCGAGCGAAATTCCCCCGCGGCGCCGAGCCTTGAAAAGCAATGCAGGGAATATATGGCCGCGCATTCGGCTCCCGTTGCGGCGGCTCCTGCCCCCGCAGCGCAGCCCGCAGCGCGGAATCCGCCCGTGATGGCGCCGCACGACCTGGAAGTTGGCCGCATGCGCTATTGGCAGGACGGCGAGCAAGTTGCCAACCCGATGGTCGGCAAGCAGACCACCATTGACTGCTTCTACATCGTCAACCAAGGGGCAGGCGCGCTGGCATTCCAGATCCAGCCTTGGCAGGGCCTCATCCTCGTCGGTGGCGCGGCACCGCAACGCTTTTCCTTCCAGGGCAGGGTCGAGGCGGGCCAATTCCAGGCTCGGCAACTCTGGACGCCGACGAGTGCAGGAGCGACGCCGGTCAGTTGCTTGCTCAATCCCGACTTCGACTATGCCGAGTCGAACCCGGGCAACAACCGATGGAACGAAACCGTCGACGTTCTGCCCGATGAGGAAGACCCGGCGCCCGCCGACGCCGACGCACCGCCGCCGGACAACCAGTGATCCCGACAAAGGAGTTGCCGATGAAATCGACTCGTTCCCTGTGGCTGCTGGCCTTGGCGATGCCGATGTTGCAGGCCTGCTCGAATCCGGCGCCCGCTGCACCCAGCGCGGCCGCAGGAAGCGATACCGCAAGCGCGCCCGCGCCTGCTGCCGAAGCCGCCGCACCTGCAGCCACACTGTCAGCCGCCGACGCGCGCAAGGCCTGCAACCTGGTCAATGCCGCCGAGATGTCGAAGATCCTGGGCAATGACGTCATTGCCACGCCCAACGACAGCACCGAGGGCATCACCGCCTGCAGCTATTCACCCAGCGGCAGTTCCGGCCACAGCGCCGAGATCATGATTTCCTGGGGCGATGGCGAGTCGACCTTGAAGATGGTGCGCGAGATGTCCAAGCACGACGCCGCCGGCGACGAAGCCTACAAAGGCATCGGCGATGACGCTGTCTACGAAGGCCCGGCCGTGGTCGTGCGCCAAGGCAAGGACCTGGTCGCCGTGACCGTATTCGGCGCCGCGGATGAACCGGCCGCCGTGAAGCAGATCATCGACACCGCCAAGGCCAGGATGTAAGCACTTGGATCCGGTGCCGGAAGCCACGCTACCGGTTTTCAGCGCGCAGCAGCGCGAGAGTTTTTTTGCGGCGATCGCCCGCCATCGCCGCGGCGCGGCCTGGCTGCAACGCCTGGCCGATGCCTGCGCCCTGGTGCTGGCCCTGGTGGTGGCGATGCTGATGGCGCCGCTGTGCTATGCCCTGCTCGGCCTGCTGCTGGACCTGGTGAACCTGCTCGTTCCCATGCCCGATGTGATCGGTCCGGCGACCGATGCCGTCAGCGGATTGATCGACGTGCCCGAGGCCATTCCCCTCTGGCGCTACGCGCAAATCGGGTTGTACGCGGCCATTCCTGGCGCCGTGCTGATGCTGCTGATGCTGCATGGACTGAACCGCGTGATGCGCGAGGCCATGTCGGCCGAGGCGGCCATCGGCCCCGCGCGCAAGCCCGATGCCGGCGTACTCGCCGAGCAGCGCTTCGCCAACACCGTCGCCGAGATGGCCATCGCCGCCTCGATTCCTGCGCCACGCGTCCTGGTCAGCGACAGCGATGCGGTGAACGCTGCCGCCTTCGGCGCCGACGAAGCGCGCGCGAGCATCGTCATCAGCCGTGGCCTGCTCGAAGGCGCCACGCGCGACGAACTGCAGGGCGTCGCCGCGCACTTGGTCGGCTGCATCGCCAATGGCGACCTGCGCGTGGGCGCGCGCATAGCCTCCTTGCTGGGCATGTTCGGCTTGATCGCCCGACTGGGTCAGTCGCTGTCCGACCGCCAGGCCGCGCGTCGCCTCGGGCGCTTGCTGTTGCGCTCGCTGCGACCCGGCAGCAGCGCCGCCGACGGCGAGCTGGCGATGGCCCTGACCCATCCCTTCGACCCCGAGTTGCACGCGCCGCGCGAAGCGGACAGTGCTTCGAACAAAGTGCCCTGGCGAACGATCGCCTGGCTGCCCTTAGCCGGACCGCTGGCGATCAGCGGCTTCTTCGGCGGCGTGGTCTGCAGCTTCCTGCTCGGGCCCTTGCTCGCACTGGGCTGGCGCCGGCGCAAATACCAGGCCGACGCCATCGCCGTGCAGTTGAGCCGCAACCCCGACACCCTGGGCAGCGCCCTGCTCAAGATGCGCGGCGCGCCGGTGCAGGGCGTGGTCGGCGCCTGGATCGCGCACCTGTGCGTGGTTCCCAATCCCCTGATCGGCGCGCAGAGCATTCTCGGTGGCTCCAGCGTGCCGATGGCGCCGGCCGTGGACCGGCGCCTGAAGGCGCTCGGCGTCATGGGCGCGCATGTGGCGGTGCCTTCGGGCCACGCGATGCCACTGGCCGCGCGCCTGATCCTGGCGCCGCTGTTGGCCGTGGTGGCCGTGCTGATGACGATGGTCGTGTTCGGGCTTGTCTATGTATCGGTGGCGCTGTCGGGCCTGTTCACCTGGCTGCCGGCGGTCTTGCTGCACGCGCTGCTGCGCTGATCCTGGCGCGGGCGCTCAGGGGATGCGGTACTGCGCCTTGAAGGCTTCGATGCGCTGCCAGACCTCGGGCGCGACGCTGTCGGCATTCACGCGCGCGAAGATGCGGCCGAGCACCGCGCGTTCCTTGTCGTCCACTTCGCCGTCGGCTAGTGCGAGTTTCTCGAACATGGCCAGCTCATCGGCGCTGATGGTGCCGTCGTCGGCGAACACGCGCAGGAAGCTGTACTGCATGATGGCGTTCCAGGCGCTATTGGCTTGGTTCACGGGCGGACCTCGGGGCGGAGGGGAGTGGCGACGCTCCAGACTAGGCTCGCCGCGTGACAGTTTCGTGTCCGATCGCGCGCGCCGCGCCCAAAGCGCGCCCTAGTCTTCGAAGCGAAAATCCGACCAGGGAATCGCGCGCAGCGCCCGCACGTAGTCGCGAGTGAAGCCCGGGAAGATCGCCACCACCTTGCCACTGTCCATGCGGTACCAGCTGCGGCACTGGCTCCAGATCGAACCGGCCAGGCGCTGCTGAAGCTCGGCGTTGTGCGCGCGCATCACGTCCTCGCGCACCTCGATGCTGCGCTGGCCACGCTGGGCGACCTGTTTCATGCAGGCGATCGCGTGGCGAACCGAGGGCTCGATGTAGAGCAGCGTCGAGGTGTGGCCGGTCGCGGTGTTCGGGCCCAGCATCAGGAACAGGTTCGGGAAGCCGCTCACCGTGATGCCATGGTAGGCCTCGGGGCCCGCAGCCCAGGCGTCGGCCAGGGTCTTGCCGCCGCGCCCACGAATCTCCAGCGACTGCAGCAAGTGCACGGTCTCGAAGCCGGTGGCGCAGACCAGGGCATCGAGCTCGCGTTCGCGGCCATCGCTGCAGGCGATGCCTTTGGCGATGATGCGCTCGATGCCGGCCGTCACCAGCTCCACGTTCGGCTGCGCCAGGCTCGGGTAGAAGTCACTCGAATAGATGATGCGCTTGCAGCCGAGCGGATAGGTCGGCGTGAGGCGTTCGCGCAGTTGCGGGTCGGGCACTTGTTCGCGCCGGTGGCGCGTGGCAAGCCAGAGCATGAAGCGCCGCATCGGACTGCCTTCATTGAAGCCGCGCCGCGTCAGCTCCAGGAACTGCACCCAGCCCCAACGCACCGCCGCCGCGTAGAAGGGCAGATGCACCAGCACGCGGTCGAACCAGCGGTACTTGCGTTCCAGCTGGGGCAGCACCCAGTTCGGCGTGCGCTGGAACAGGTGCAGCCGCGCGGCCTGCGCCGCCAGCGGCGGCACCAGCTGCACTGCGGTCGAGCCGGTGCCGATGACGCCGATACGCAAACCGTCCAGCGGCAGGCTGGCGTCCCAGCGCGCCGAATGCAGGCGCAGGCCCTTGAAGTCTTCGATACCGGCGATATCCGGCCAGCGCGGCTGGCTCAGTGGCCCGGTGCTGCAGATGAAAAAGCGCGCGCTGAAACGCTCGCCCTTGGCGGTGCGGAAACGCCAGTGCCCTGTAGCTTCATCGAAGCTAGCGTCCACCAGTCGCGTGCGCAGACGCAGGCGCGCGGAAAGCCCCTGCGCGCGCGCCAATTCCTGCATGTAGTCGTGGATCTGCGCGGCATCGGCAAAGCGCTGGCGCCAGCGCGCATTGGGCGCGAAGCTGAAGGCATAGGCCGGCGCCGGCACATCCACCTGCGCGCCCGGGTAGCGGTTGTCCCACCAGGTACCGCCCAGGCCTTCGCTCTGTTCGATCATCAGGAAATCGTTCAGGCCGGCGCGCCGCAGCTCGATGGCCGTGCAGATGCCCGACATGCCGGCGCCGAGCACGACGGTCTCGTACATCCGCTCGCCAACATTGCCCACTGCTGCGCTCGCGTCGAGTTCACGCAACAGGAAGTCGGCGAGCTCAGCGACCGCGTCGTTGGCGGCAGGCAACAGCCCGGCCTGCAATTCCTGCACATGCCAGGGCCCGTCAGCGACCGAGAATTCGCAACGCACCTCGGCTTCGCGCAAAGCTTGGGCGAGCGCGTGCGCCTGCGGTGCCAGCATTTCATCGCGGCAGCAGTGCAGGCGAATGGGCGGCAATCCTTGCAGGTTGGCAAGCAAGGGCGACACGCGCGGGTCATCGCAGCGCTCGCCGGCGTAGTGTTTTGCACAGGCCAGCAACCGCTCGGGGCTGAGCATCAATTCGCCGGCTACTGCCGCCGGCACCTGCGCCGGCCTCAAGTCCACCCAGGGCGAGAGCAGTCCCAGCGCCAGCGCTTGCGGCCCACCAAGCGCCCGCAGTTGCAAGGCCAGCGACAGCGCCAGGCCGCCACCCGCCGAATCGCCGACCACAAGCACGGGGCCGCGTTCTCTCAAGGCCGCGAAAGCCGCAAGCGCATCGTCCAGCGCGGCCGGAAAGGGATGTTCCGGCGCCAGCTGATAGTCGATGGCGTACACCGGCAAACCGGTATCGCGCGCCAGCGTGGCGATCAGCGCGCGGTGCGTGCGCGCCGAACCCACGCAGTAAGCGCCGCCGTGCAGGAACAGGATGCTGCCCTGGCGGCATGCCGGCGCGCGGCCATCGCGCCAGCACGTGGTGGCGACGCCACCCAGGTCCAGCGACTCCGACACCATGCCTTCGGGAGCTCGACCAAGGGTGGCCACGCCTTCCAGCCAGCGCCTTTGCGCCGGCCAGGACTTGCCCGGCGCCAGCGCCGGCCGGATCAGCAGGCGCTGGACCAGGCGCAGCAAGCCTTCCCGGATCGGGCTGCGCCGCGCCGGCTTGGCCACGTCCTTGGGCGATTCAGTCATAGCTTTAGCCTATGTAATACATCGGAACAAACGATTTCACCTATTCTTGGCAGCAGGGCCAGAATAGCCCCACGACCCAAGCTGTATCCGTTCCAAGGAGAGAATCATGTCCAGCGAAGCCAAGTGTCCCTTCTCAGGCGCCAGCCGCGCCATCGTCGGCAGCCAGTCCAATGCCAATTGGTGGCCCGAGCAGCTCAACCTGAAAATCCTGCACCAGCGTTCGGCCAAGTCCGACCCGATGGGCGAGGATTTTGATTACGCCGCCGAGTTCAAGACCCTCGACCTCGACGCCGTGGTGAAGGACCTCACGGCGCTGATGACCGATTCGCAGGATTGGTGGCCGGCCGACTGGGGCCACTACGGCGGCCTGATGATCCGCATGGCCTGGCACGCGGCCGGCACCTACCGCATCCACGACGGTCGCGGTGGCGCGGGCACCGGCAACCAGCGCTTCGCGCCGCTCAACAGCTGGCCGGACAACGGCAACCTCGACAAGGCGCGGCGCCTGCTGTGGCCGATCAAGCAGAAGTACGGCCGCAAGCTCAGCTGGGCCGATCTTTTCATCCTCGCCGGCAACGTCGCGCTCGACTCGATGGGCTTCAAGACCTTCGGTTTCGCCGGCGGCCGCGCCGACATCTGGGAACCGGAAGAAGAAATCTACTGGGGCCCGGAAACCACCTGGCTCGGTGATGCGCGCTACAGCGGCGATCGCGAGCTCGCCAATCCGCTCGGTGCCGTGCAGATGGGTTTGATCTACGTGAACCCGCAGGGCCCGAACGGCAATCCCGATCCGGTCGCCTCCGGCCGCGATGTGCGCGAAACCTTCGCGCGCATGGCCATGAATGACGAAGAGACCGTCGCGCTGGTCGCCGGCGGCCACACCTTCGGCAAGGCCCACGGCGCCGGCGATCCGGACCTGGTCGGGCGCGAACCCGAAGGTGCCGAGATCGAGCACCAAGGCTTCGGCTGGATCAACAAGTTCGGCAGCGGCAAGGGCGTGCACACCACCACCAGCGGCATCGAAGGCGCGTGGAAGCCGAACCCGACGCGTTGGGACAACGGCTACTTCGACATGCTCTTCGGCTACGAGTGGGAACTGAGCAAGAGCCCCGCCGGCGCCTTCCAGTGGCACCCCAAGGACTGCAAGCCCGAGCACATGATTCCGGACGCGCACGATCCGTCCAAGAGCGCGCGGCCGATGATGACCACCGCCGACCTGTCGCTGCGCTTCGACCCGGCCTACGAGAAGATCTCGCGCCGCTTCCACCAGGACCCGAAGGCTTTTGCCGACGCCTTCGCTCGCGCCTGGTTCAAGCTGACCCACCGCGACATGGGCCCGCGCGCCCGTTACCTGGGCAAGCTGGTGCCGAGCGAAGTGCTGATCTGGCAGGACCCGGTGCCGGCCGTGGATCACGCGCTGGTGGATGCCAATGACATCGCCGCGCTCAAGGCCAAGGTGCTCGCCTCGGGCCTGTCCACGTCCGAGTTGGTGTCGACGGCCTGGGCTTCGGCGTCGAGCTTCCGCGGCAGCGACAAGCGTGGCGGCGCCAATGGCGCGCGCATTCGCCTCGCCCCGCAGAAGGACTGGGCCGCGAACCAACCGGCGCAGTTGGCGAAAGTGCTGGCCGCGCTCGAATCCATCCAGAAGGACTTCAACGCCTCCGCGTCCGGCGGCAAGAAGATCTCGCTGGCCGACCTGATCGTGCTGGCCGGTGGCGCCGCCATCGAAGCGGCGGCGAAGAAGGCCGGACAGGATGTCACTGTGCCCTTCCACGCCGGCCGCACCGATGCTTCGCAGGAGCAGACCGACGCGCACAGCTTCGCCGTGCTCGAGCCGGTGGCCGATGGCTTCCGCAACTACGTGCGCAAGGGCGCCGAGCCCGCGGTGGCCGAGCTGCTGGTGGACAAGGCGCAGCTGCTGAACCTGACCGCGCCGGAGATGACCGTGCTGGTCGGCGGCCTGCGCGTGCTCGGCAACAATGTCGGTGGCAGCGCGCATGGCGTGTTCACCCAGCGCCCGGGCACGCTGAGCAATGACTTCTTCGTCAACCTGCTGGACATGGGCACCGCCTGGCAGCGTTCGTCGGATGATGCCAACGTGCTGGAAGGCCGCGACCGCAAGTCCGGCGCCGTGAAGTGGACGGGCACCGTGGCCGACCTCGTGTTCGGTTCCAACTCGCAGCTGCGCGCGCTGGCCGAGGTCTATGCCACCAGCGACGCCCAGGGCAAATTCGTGTCCGACTTCGTGGCGGCCTGGGTGAAGGTGATGGAGAACGATCGCTTCGACTTGAAGTAATCGTACGGCGCAATTCGCGACCCGGCAGAGCCTCGTGTCCTGCCGGGTCGTTTGTTTTTGGACGCTCAGCGACCGCCGCTGACGTCAATGAAGGTGCCGGTGCAATAGCTGGCCTTGTCGGACATCAGCCAGGCGATCGCCTCGGCCACTTCTTCAGCACGACCCGCGCGCGCCATCGGCAGGCTGGGGGCAATACGTTGCAGGCGATCGGGTTCGCCACCGGCGGCATGGATGCCGGTTTCGATGAAGCCCGGACGCACGGCGTTGACGCGGATGCCCTCGCCCGCCACCTCGCGCGCCAAGCCGATGGTGAAGCTGTCTATCGCGCCCTTGGACGCGGCGTAGTCCACATACTCGCCGGGCGAACCCAGTCGCGCGGCCGCCGACGAAACATTTACGATGGCACCGCCCGTGCCGCCATTGCGGGTGGACAGACGCCGCACTGCTTCGCGCGCGCATAGCATGCTGCCGATGACATTGGTGGCGAACACGCGCTGCAGGCGCTGCGCGTCCATCGCTTGCAGGCGCATCTGTTGTTCCAGGATGCCGGCATTGTTCACCAGCCCATACAGGGGGCCGAGATCGCGCTCGCACTGCGCGAACAGGCGTTCCACCTGAGCCTCATCGGAGACGTCGGCCTGGAAAGCCGCCGCGCGGCCTCCGGCTGCGACGATGCCAGCGACCAGGGCTTCGGCTTCATCACGCGCAACGCGATAGTTGATCGCGAGGGCATAACCCTCTTGCGCCAGCCGGAGCGCGGTCGCCGCGCCGATGCCGCGGCTGGCGCCGGTGACCAGCACCACGCGCGCTTCAGGCTTGGGCATAGCTGTCCTTGCGGAAGCGGCTGGGGTTGGCGCCGGCCACCTTGCGCATCAGGCGCCGCAGCGCGGTGGCGTCCTGGTAGCCGACGGCGCTGGCAACCTGGTCAATGCTCATGCGGCTGCTCTCGAGCAAGGTGCGCGCACGCCGCAGGCGCACGCTCTGCACCAGCCCGCTGGTGCTCTTGCCGATGGCCACGCGCACGTGGCGCGAGAGCGTGCGCTCGGACACGCAGAACTCGCGCGCCAGCTGCGCGACGGAAGGCGGATTCGGCAAGGCCGACTCCACGCGCGCGGCCAGGCGCGCCACCAGCGCGTCGCCGCTCGCCAGCATTTCCGGAATCACGAAGGACGACTGCGCCTCGCGACCATCCAGCAGCAGCATGCGCTGCACCGGATCGCATAACGCCGCGCCAAATTTGTGCCGCAACAGATGCAGCATCAAGTCCGAATGCGCGAAGGAGGCGCCGGCCGTGGTGATGCAGCCATCGGCGATGACCATGCGATCCGAATCCACCACGCAACCGGGCTCCAGATGCGCGAGCACCGGCGCCAGCAGCCAGAAGGTGGTCGCGCGCCGACCGACCAACAGCCCGGCGGCCTGCAGCAAAAATACGGCCGAGCAGGAAGCCGCAACTTCGCCACCGGCATCCACGTGCGCGGCGATGCGCTGCGCCAGCAGCGCGGCGTCTTCGCGCTGCAAGCGCTTGAGCAGATCCTTGCGCGTGGCGAATCCCAGACCCGGCAGCACCAGCACCGAGCCCGTGGCCTGGCGCGCCTTCGGCAGTCGGGTGGTGTCCACGCTGAAACCGCCCTGCAAGCGCACCGGCCCACCTTCAAGCGAGTACAGGCCCCAGGTGGGCGTCGGCGCGTTGACGCGCGGCGCCAGCGCCGACGCGGTGGCAAGGATGTCGCGCGTAATCGCCACGCTGCTGGCGAAGGCGTCCTCGGCTATGAGTACCTGGAAATCGCGCATGTCTGAAAAAGCCCGAAACCTGTCCCAAGCGACACTGCCACCATAAGGCCTGCAGCGCTGAAATGGTAGTGCACTAACCGCGACGCCCTGGGCCGCATGACTGACACCGACGCTGACGATTCCCTCGCAGACTTCCACGCGCAAACGATCCACCTCGACGGCATCGAGAAGCGCGTGTACGTCTCCGGCCACGGGCCGGCGGTCATCGTGATGGCCGAGATGCCGGGCATCAGTCCGCAGGTGGCGCGCTTCGCGCGTTGGGTGCGACAGGCGGGATTCACCGTCTATCTGCCTTCGCTGTTCGGTCGCGACGGCGCCCTGCCCCAGCCCGACGAGGGCCTGGTGGTGCTGCGTCGCGCCTGCATCAGCGCCGAGTTTCGTGCGCTCGGCGCTGGCCAGTCCAGCCCGGTGACGCAGTGGCTGCGCGCTTTGGCGCGCAAGGCGCACCACGACTGCGGTGGCCCCGGCCTGGGCGCCGTGGGCATGTGCTTCACCGGCAATTTCGCACTGGCGATGATGCTCGAACCGGCGCTGCTGGCGCCGGTGCTTTCGCAGCCGTCCCTGCCGCTGGACGATCCGGCCGGACTGGAGATTTCCGCGCAGGACCTGGCAACAGTGCGCGAGCGCCTCGAGCGCGAAGACCTCACCGTGCTGGCCTATCGCTTCGAAGGCGATCGCTATTGCCGCGCCGAGCGCTTCGCTGCCTACGAATCTGCGCTCGGCCCGCGTTTTGTCGGCCGTGCCCTGCCCGACACGGCGGCCAACCCAGCGCCGCCGCCTTTTTTTCGCGATGTCATCGCCAGCCCGCACAGCGTGCTGACGGCGCACCTGGTCGATGGTGAAGGCGAACCCACGGCCAAGGCACGCGATGAGGTGCTGGCCTTCCTGTCCTTGCGCCTTCATGGCGCGCCAGGCTTTTCGCCCGAGGCGATCATTTGAACATTGGCTTTGTCGGCACCGGCACCATGGGCGAGCCGATCGCGCGGCGCTTGCTCGCTGCCGGCATGAAGCTAAGCGTTTGGAATCGCACGCCTGGCAAGTGCGCACATCTGCGCGCACTGGGAACACGCGTGGCCGAGTCGCTGCCGCAGCTGTTCCAGGACTGCGAGGTGATCCTGTTGATGCTGCTGGACGCGGCGGCGATGGACGCGACGCTAGGCGCGCTGACCTGCGACGACGACCGCGCGCTGTCGGGCCGCACCCTGATCAACCTGGGCACGACGTCTGCTGCCGACTCGGCGGCATTGGCAGCGCGCGTGCAGCGCGCCGGCGGCCGCTATGTCGAAGCCCCCGTCTCCGGGTCGCGCGTGCAGGCCGAACAAGGCCGCCTGGTCGCCATGCTGGCGGGCGATGCGGATGCGGTGGACTTGGCCGCATCGCTGCTATCGCCCGCGCTGGCGCGATCGTTCCGGTGCGGAAAGGTACCTGCAGCGATGCAGCTCAAGCTCGCAGTGAACCACTTCCTGATCGTGATGGTCGCCGGCCTTGCCGAGGCCGTGGACGGCGCGCGCGCCATGGGCATCGACCTCACCCTGCTGCGCGAGGTGATTGACGCCGGCCCGATGGCCAGCGACGTCTCGCGCATCAAGCTCGAGAAGCTGGTGAATGCCGACTTCAGCGCGCAGGCCGCCATCCATGATGTACGCACCATCGCCGAGTTGGTGGCCGAACAGGCGCAAGGCGCGGGCTCGCAGCCGGGCCTGATGCAGCACTGCGTGGAGCTGTATCGCCGCGCCGATGAATCCGGACACTCGGATCTGGACATGGTCGCCGTGGGCGGGAGCGGCGCCTGATGCAAGCCGAAGACTTCAACCGCTTCGCCAGCCGCTATCTGCCGGGCCAGCTCGATATCCGCATTACCCAGGTGGATCGCTCTGACGGCATCGCCATCACCGCCCAGATGCCGCTCTCGCAACGGGTGATGTCGCCCAACGATGTGTTGCATGGCGGCGCCATCTCCGTGCTGGCCGATACCGCCGCCGGTTGCGGCTGCTTGGCCAGCCTGCCCGATGGCGCCACCGGCTTCCTCACGCTGGAAATGAAATCGAACCTGCTCGGGGCGATCAGCGAAGGCGTGGTCGAATGCGTCGCTCGCGCCACCCATCGCGGGCGCTCGACCCAGGTCTGGGACGCCGTGCTCACTGAGCTGGGCAGCGGCCGCACCCTCGCCTTGTTCCGCTGCACGCAGCTGATCCTGTATCGCGCGGCAAGTCCGGGAGATGCGCCATGGCGGAGCTGACCCTGCGCGAGCTCCGGCCCGCCGACAACCTGGCCACGCGTGACCTGGTGCTGGATATCCTGAACCTCGAATACCGCATGCAGCTGGGCCTGGATGAATTGCCGGACCTGGTGGACATCCACGCCGCTTACCGACTTCACAGCTACGGCAACTTTTGGGTCGCCTGCGATGGCGCGCGCATTGTTGCCTGCATTGGTCTGTATCGGCTCTCAGGCGCGGACTTCGAGCTTCGGCGCATGTACACGCACAACGACTACCGCGGCCGCGGCCTGGCCCAACGCCTTCTGGATACGGCGCTGGCCTGGGCCCGGCGCGAGCAGGTCGCCCGCCTGTACCTGGAGACCAACGAACAATGGCGGGCGGCGCAGCACCTGTACAGGAAGAATGGTTTTGCTGCCGTCGCACAGCATGAACTGCCGCCGGAGTTTCCCGTCGTGCGCGTCGCCACCGGCTTCTACTGCTTGCGCCTTGCCTGATCACCTATCCCCTTGCCTGGAAGCCCTGCATGATCTTCGACCGCATCAAGTCCCTCGACGCCATCCTGGCCACGGCGAAAGAGCGCGGCCTCAAACGCGACCTGGGTGGCTTCCAACTGGTGATGCTGGGCATCGGCGCCATCATCGGTACCGGCATTTTCGTGCTCACCGCGGAAGCCGCGCAGAAAGCGGGCCCGGGCATGATGGCGTCCTTCGTGATCGCCGGCTTCGTCTGCGGCGTTACCGCGCTGTGCTACGCCGAGCTGGCCGCAATGGTGCCGGTGTCGGGTTCGGCCTACACCTATTCGTATGCGGTGCTCGGTGAATTCCTGGCCTGGATGGTGGGCTGGGCGCTGATCCTGGAGTATGCGGTCGCCGCCAGCGCGGTCTGCGGCGGCTGGTCGAAGTACGTGGTGGGCTTGCTGCACAGCGCCCTCGGCGTGGAGCTGCCACGGGCATTGACCGCAGGTCCTTTCGAGGGCGGCATCATCAATATTCCGGCCATTTTCATTGGCCTGCTGGTGACGGCGATGCTGGTGCGCGGCACGCGCGAGTCGGCGCGCCTGAACGCGCTACTGGTGCTGGTGAAGATGGCGGCCCTGGTGATGTTCATCGTGCTGACCCTGCCAGCCATGCGCGACGAGAATTTCCATCCCTTCGCGCCCTTGGGCACACCCGGCGTCATCGGCGCGGCGGCCTCGATCTTCTTCGCCTACGTGGGTTTTGATGCGGTGTCCACGGCCGCCGAGGAAACGCGGAACCCGCAACGCAATATTCCCATCGGCCTGCTCGGTGCGCTGGCGGTGTGCACGGTCTTCTACCTGCTGGTGGCGGCCGGCGCGATCGGTGCGTACGGCGCGATGCCTGTGCTGGATGCGCAAGGCGTAGCGCTTGCACCGGGTTCTCAGGAACTGTCCCTGCGTTGCGCCGAATTGTCAGCGGCAAGCGCGACGCCGCTGGCATGCTCGGGCGAGGCACTGGCGCATGTGCTGCGCTCCATCGGCCACACCGGCGCCGGTAATCTGCTTGGCCTGGCGGTGTTCATCGCCCTGCCCTCGGTCATCCTGACCATGATCTATGGCCAGACCCGAATCTTCTTCGCCATGTCGCGCGATGGTCTGTTGCCAGCGGGGCTCAGCCGTGTCCACCCGCGTTTCCAGACGCCGCATGTGGTCACGTTGTGCACCGGCGCCATCGTGATTTTTGGCGCGGCTTTCTTCCCGGTCGGCAAGCTGGCGGACATTTCCAACTCCGGCACGCTGTTCGCCTTCCTGGTGGTGTCGCTGGCGGTGATGATGCTCCGGCGCAGCGACCCGTCGCGGGCGCGGCCTTTCCGCGCACCCTGGATCCGCGTCATCGGTCCGCTGTCGGTGCTGGGCTGTGTGCTGCTGTTCTTCTTCCTGCCGCCGGCGGCACAACTGGTGTTCCCGATGTGGGGCGCGCTGGGCCTGCTGGTGTACTTCGGCTATGGCCGGCGCCGCAGCCTGCTCAATCCCGATCGCGCCGCATAACCGGCCATGCCTGGGCTGTCACTGCCCCTATCAACGCACACCTTGCTGTTGTTCTCGATGGCGGCGTTGGGGCTGCTGCTTTCGCCGGGGCCGAATATGGTGTTCGTGATCTCGCACGGAATCAGCCACGGGCCGCGCGGGGGCATCGCGGCGGCGGCGGGAATATTCGGCGCGGACCTGGTGCTGACCCTGCTGACGGCTGCGGGCGTAGCAAGCCTTCTGGCCGCCTGGCCGCCCGCCTTCAGCCTGCTGCGTGCTTCCGGCGCGTTATACCTGCTATGGCTCGGGGCGCAATCGTTGGCAGCACGCCGCGCCAGCGCCACCAGTCCAACGTTGCAGGGTGGCCTCGGTAGGATCTTCCGGATGTCCGCGCTCACCAGCCTGCTCAATCCCAAGGCCTTGCTGTTCTTCCTGGTATTCCTCCCGCAATTCGTGGAGGCCGGGCGTGGCCGAGCCGAACGGCAACTGCTGCTATTGGGCGCAACGCTGTCGCTGCTGGCACTGCTATTTCATGCAGCCTTGGGCGCGCTCGGCGGCACCTTCGCGCGAACACTGCTTCACCCCTCCGGAACGACACGAATCCTGCGCTGGCTGCCACCGTTGGTTTACTTCGCGCTGGCCCTGCGCTTGCTGCTGGTCGGGTAAAAGCTACTTGGCCTTGCGCACGTAAATCGGTACGACGCCGGCGGTCTGCTTGCGCCAGGTCTGGCGCGACAGCAACATCATCGGCAACTGCCCGCTGCCGGGGAACAACTTCAGATAAACCTGCTGGGCCTCGCCAAGCGCGCTGTTGTCCACCTCGCGGTCGAAGATGGGCACGAACCAGATGCTGGCCTGCTTCTGGCCGTCGCCCTGGGCCAGCATGAGGAAGCAGCGCTCCACGGCGGGGTGGCGCGCACACACCGTGATCAGCGCGTTGCGCAACACTTCCAGGCCCGTGGGCTGTTTCGTGCCGATGGCTGCCGATACCGGCGCCGTCGAGCGCGCCGGCTTGGCGGGCATGGACTGGGCAAAGGCGCTTGTCGCCGAAAACGCGAATGCGGCCAGTGCCGCCACCCGGAGCCGAAACAGGTTCACGCCGGCACCCGCACGAAGCCTTCCATCAGCACGCGCGCGCTGCGGCTCATCACCGCCTTGCGCACGGTCCACTGGCCATTCACCTGCTCGGCTTCGGCACCGACGCGCAGGGTGCCGCTGGGATGGCCGAAGCGCACGGCTTCGCGCCGGCCACCACCTGCCGCGATATTCACCAGCGTGCCGGGAATCGCCGCTGCCGTGCCGATGGCCACCGCCGCGGTTCCCATCATGGCGTGATGCAGCTTGCCCATGGAGAGGGCGCGGGCGAGCAGATCGATGTCAGCGCCGGCAACCTGCTTGCCGCTGCTGGCGCTGTAGTTTGCCGGCGGCGCGACAAAGATCACCTTGGGCGTGTGCTGGCGCTTGGCGGCGTCGGCCACAGTGGCGATCAGGCCCATGCGCACGGCGCCATGGGCGCGGATGGCTTCGAACATCGCCAGTGCCTTGGCATCGCCATTGATGGCGTCCTGCAGCTCGGTGCCGGTGTAGCCGATGTCGGCGGCATTGACGAAAATGCTCGGGATGCCGGCATTGATCATGGTCACCTGCAGCTTGCCCACGCCCGGCACTTCCAGCGCGTCCACAAGATTGCCGGTCGGGAAGATCGCGCCGCCACCCTCGCCCTCGTCGGCCGGGTCGATGAATTCGAGCACGATTTCCGCCGCCGGAAAGGTCACGCCATCGAGTTCGAAATCACCGGTCTCCTGCACCTGGCCATTGCTGATCGGCACATGCACGACGATGGTCTTGCCGATATTGGCCTGCCAGACGCGCACCGGGAACACGCCCTCGCGCGGCAGCCTGGAGGCATCGATGAAACCGTTGCTGATCGCGAAGGGCCCGACCGCGGTGCTGAGGTTGCCGCAGTTGCCGCTCCAGTCCACGAAGGCGGTGTCGATCGAGACCTGGCCGTAGAGATAGTCGACATCGTGGCCGGGCTGCGAGCTCTTGCTGATGATCACGCACTTGCTGGTGCTGGAGGTGGCGCCGCCCATGCCATCGGTGTGCTTGCCGTAAGGGTCGGGCGAGCCAATCACGCGCATCAGCAGGGCATCGCGCGCGGCGCCCGGCACCTGCGCCGACTCGGGCAAGTCCTGCAAGCGGAAGAACACGCCCTTGGACGTGCCGCCGCGCATGTAGGTGGCGGGAATTCTCAGCTGCGGTGCAAAAGACATGGGGAATCCTGGATCAGGGATTGTCGGGGATATTTGGCTCGACCAATTGCGCCAGCAAGGTGAGCGACTCTTGCCAGCCCAAGTAGCAAAACTCGACCGGAATGGCGGCAGGAATTCCGCTCTGCACGATGCTCAACTCGGTGCCGACCAGCACCGCGCGAAAATCAATCTGCACGTCCATCTGTCCGGGCAGTCCGGGGCTGTCGAAGGAATCGGTGTAGCGCAGGCGCTGGCCTTCCACCATTTCCAGATAGCTGCCGCCGAAGGAATGGCTGCTACCCGTGGAAAAATTGGTGAAGGACATCTTGTGCCCACCGCCCACGCGCGCATCCATGTGGTGCACCTTGCCGGTGAAGCCATGCGGCGGCAGCCATTTCACCATCGCATCAGGATCGAGGAAGGCGCGATAGACGCGCTCGGGCGGGGCTTTCAGGACCCGGTGCAGGCGAACGGTGCCGGTGGATTCAGTCATGGCGAACTCCTCCTTAAGTGCGCGGCCGGCCTCAGGCGACCTGCCGAGATTCCAGGAAATCCTGGGCGAAACGTTGCAATACGCCGCCGGCTTCGTAGATCGAAACTTCCTCGGCGGTATCGAGGCGACAGGTCACCGGCACTTCGATCTTCTCACCATTGCGGCGCTCGATACGCAGCTGCAGCTGCGCGCGCGGCGTGCGCGCGCCCAGCACGCTGAAGCTTTCGCTGCCGTCCAGGCCGAGGGTCTTGCGCGTGGTGCCGGGCAGGAACTCCAGCGGCAACACGCCCATGCCGATCAGGTTGGTGCGATGGATGCGCTCGAAACCTTCGGCAACGATGGCTTCCACGCCGGCCAGGCGCACGCCCTTGGCGGCCCAGTCACGCGAACTGCCCTGGCCATAGTCGGCACCGGCGATGATGATCAGCGGCTGGCGACGCTCGAGATACGTTTCGATCGCCTCCCACATGCGCATCACCTGGCCTTCCGGTTCCACTCGGGCCAGCGATCCTTTCTTCACTACGCCATCCACCACCGCCATTTCGTTCAACAGCGTGGGATTGGCGAAGGTCGCGCGCAGGGCGGTGAGGTGGTCGCCGCGATGCGTGGCGTAGGAGTTGAAGTCTTCTTCGGGCAAGCCCATTTTCGCCAGGTATTCGCCGGCGGCGCTGCTGGCCAGGATCGCGTTCGAAGGCGAGAGGTGGTCGGTGGTGATGTTGTCGCCCAGCAGGGCCAGCACGCGCATGCCGCTGAGCGTGCGCGGCGCGGCCAGCGCGCCTTCCCAATACGGCGGGCGGCGGATATACGTGCTCATCGGACGCCAGTCGTACAGTGGCGCGGCGCGCTCGCCGGACTCGACGGCGATGCGGAACATCGGCTCGTACACCTTGCGGAATTGTTCGGGCTTGACCGAAGACTTCACGATGGCGTCGATCTCGGCGTCACTGGGCCACAGATCCTTCAGTCGCACCTCGTTGCCTTCGCGATCTACGCCGAGCACATCCTTCTCGATATCGAAGCGGATGGTGCCAGCGATGGCGTATGCGACCACCAGCGGCGGCGAAGCCAGGAAGGCTTGCTTGGCATAAGGGTGGATGCGGCCGTCGAAATTGCGATTGCCCGACAGCACCGCGGTGGCGTACAGGTCGCGCTCGATGATTTCCTTCTGGATCGCCGGATCCAGCGCGCCGCTCATGCCATTACAGGTGGTGCAGGCGAAGGCGACGATGCCGAAGCCCAACTGCTCCAACTCCTGCTTCAGTCCGGCTTCTTCCAGGTACAGAGCCACGGCCTTGGAGCCCGGCGCCAGCGAAGACTTCACCCAGGGCTTGCGCAGCAGCCCGGCGCGATTGGCATTGCGCGCCAGTAGGCCGGCGGCGATGACATTGCGCGGGTTGGAGGTGTTGGTGCAACTGGTAATGGCGGCGATGATCACCGCGCCATCGGGCATCAGGCCTTCGGCTTCCTGCGCGCGCGCCGCAGCGAGGTTGCCGGCAATACCCTTGTCGGCGAGATCGGCGGTGGCCACGCGCGCATGCGGATTGGAAGGGCCGGCCATATTGCGGCCCACGCTCGACAAATCGAAATTCAGGCTGCGCTCGTAACTGGCGCTGGCAAGATCGGAAGCCCAGAGACCCGCGGTCCTGGCATACGTTTCCACCAGCGCCACTTGCTCGTCGCTGCGTCCGGTCAGGCGCAAGTAGTCGAGGGTGTTGTCGTCGATGAAGAACATCGCCGCGGTCGCGCCGTATTCGGGCGCCATGTTCGAGATCGTCGCGCGATCGCCCAAGGTCAGCGCCGCCGCGCCTTCGCCGCGGAACTCCAGCCAGGCGCCGACCACCTTTGACTTGCGCAGGAATTCGGTCAGCGCCAGCACTATGTCGGTAGCGGTGATGCCCGGCTGCGGGCGACCACTCAGTTCGACGCCAATGATGTCCGGCAGGCGCATCCAGGACGCGCGGCCCAGCATCACGTTCTCGGCTTCCAGGCCGCCGACGCCGATGGCAATCACGCCCAGCGCATCCACATGCGGCGTATGGCTGTCGGTGCCCACGCAGGTATCCGGGAAGGCCACGCCATCTTGCGTGTAGATCACCGGCGACATCTTCTCCAGGTTGATCTGGTGCATGATGCCGTTGCCCGGCGGAATGACATCCACGTTTCGAAACGCGCGCTTGGTCCAGTCAATGAAATGGAAGCGGTCTTCGTTGCGGCGATCTTCGATCGCGCGATTTTTCGTGAAGGCATCGGGGTCGAAGCCGCCGCATTCCACCGCCAGCGAGTGGTCCACGATCAACTGCACCGGCACTACCGGATTCACCTGCGCCGGATCGCCGCCCTGCTCGGCAATGGCATCGCGCAGGCCGGCCAGGTCCACCAACGCCGTCTGGCCGAGGATGTCGTGGCAGACCACGCGCGCCGGGAACCAGGGGAAGTCCAGGTCGCGGCGGCGTTCGATCAGCTGCTTCAAGGAAGCCTCAAGCATCGCCGGATCGCAGCGCCGCACCAGGTTTTCGGCCAGCACGCGCGAGCTGTAGGGCAGTCCGTTCCAGGCCCCGGGCTGCAGGCCTTCAACCGCCGCGCGGGCGTCGAAATAGTCGAGGCTTGTGCCGGGCAGCGGCTTGCGGTGGGAGCTATTCATGCGGGCGCCTGGAATCGGTAGCCTTTCATTATCCGCCGCTTGCGCGCGAGGGTCACGCCCGGAGCCCATGCTGGCGAGCCCGGATTCAGGCAGCCGGGGCGAGGTGCTAACCTGTGCGCCCCCAAGACACGACCCGCTGCCATGAGCCTTGACGGCAAAACCATCGCCATTACCGGTGCCTTTGGCGCCCTGGGCAGCGCCATCGTGCAGGCCGCCCTCGCCCGCGGTATGAAGGTGGCGGCTGTGGACCGCTCCGCGCAACCGCACCAGCCCGAAACGCTCGCCGGCGCCCATCTGTTCGGCGGCGTTGACCTGGGCCATGCCGAATCCGCCGCCGAAGCCTTCAGCCGCATCGCCGCCGAACTCGGCGGACTGGACGCACTGGTGAACGTGGCCGGCGGCTTTCGTTGGGAAACGCTCGACGGCGGCCAGCTGGATACCTGGGACCAAATGTTCGCGATGAACCTGCGCACGGCCGTGGCTTCCAGCCAGGCCGCGCTGCCGCACCTGCTCGTGCGCGGTGGCAGCATCGTCAACGTCGGCGCCAATGGCGCGACCAAGGCCGGCGCCGGCATGGGCGCGTACGCAGCCTCGAAGGCTGGCGTGGCGCGCTTCACTGAAGCATTGGCGGAAGAGTTGAAGGATCGCAACATCACCGTCAATGCGGTGCTGCCCAGCACCATTGATACCGCCGCCAATCGCGCCGACATGCCCAAGGCTGATTTCACTCGCTGGGTACAGCCTTCGCAGCTGGCTGACGTGATTTTGTTCCTGGTGTCCGACCAGGCGCGCGCTGTCACCGGCGCGCTGCTGCCCGTCGTCGGTCGGGTCTGAGCGCATGGACATCTTCAAGCGCTTTCGCATCGAAGCCGCGCACCGTCTGCCGAACGTGCCGCCGGGGCACAAGTGCGCGCGCCTGCACGGCCACAGTTTCGAAGTGGAGTTGCTGGTGTCGGGCGAACCGGGCGCGCACACCGGCTGGGTAATGGATTTTTCCGAGATCAAGCAGGCCTTCGCGCCGCTGTACGAGCAGCTCGACCACCATTACTTGAACGATATCGAAGGCCTGGAAAATCCCACCAGCGAGCAGCTGGCGATCTGGATCTGGCAGCGCCTGAAACCGGCGCTGCCGCTACTGAGCGAAGTGGTGGTGCACGAAACCTGCACCTCCGGCTGCCGCTACCGCGGTTAAGCGGCGTCGGCACCTTCGACATCGTCCACGGCGTGGCCGTGGCGGTTCCGCGCCAGCAGCACATACACCACCGGCACCACGAACAGGGTGAGCAAGGTGCCGAAGCTCATGCCGCCGACGATGACCCAGCCGATCTGGTGGCGCGCTTCCGCGCCCGCGCCGGACGCGAAGGCCAGCGGAATCGAGCCCAGCACCATTGCGCCGGTGGTCATCAGGATCGGGCGCAGGCGCAGGCCGGCCGATTCCAGCGCCGCCTGGGCCTTGGTGCGGCCCTGTTCCTGCAACTGGTTGGCGAATTCCACGATCAGGATGCCGTGCTTGGAAATCAGGCCGATCAGCGTGACCACGCCGATTTGCGTGTAGATGTTCCAGGATCCCGTTGCGGTCCATAGCCCCGCATGCGAGCCGGCGTTGAGCAGCACCAGGCACAGGAAAGCGCCGAACACCGCCAGCGGCACCGACACCAGGATCACCAGCGGATCAATGAAGCTCTCGAACTGCGCCGACAACACCAGGTAGATAAAGGCCAGCGCCAGCAGCAGCATCATGGTCGCGCTGGAACCGGATTCTCGGAACTCACGCGATTGCCCGGACAAGTCGTACTGCGAGCCGGGCGCCACGTCCTGCAGTGCCTTCTCCATCCAGTCCAGGGCCTGGCCCTGCGAATAGCCGGGCGCCAAGCCGACGCTGATGGTGGCCGCGCGCAGCTTGTTGAAGTGGTTCAACTCCTTGGCCGCCACGGTTTCCTTCACCGAAGCCACGTTGTCGAGCTGCACCATGCTGCCGTCGCCGCCGCGCACGAAGATGTTCGACAGGTCCTCGGGCGTGCGCCGGGCGTCGTCGGCGATCTGCACGATCACGTCGTACTGCTCGGAGCCCTTCTTGAAGCGCGTCACGCGCCGGCCACCAAGCATGGTTTCGAGTGTGCGCCCGACCGAGGTGACATTGCTGCCGATGCTGGCGATCTTGTCGCGGTTGAGCTCGACCCGGAGCTCGGGCTTGTTGAGCTTGAGGTCGGAATCGGGATTGGTGAGATTCGGGTTCTCGGCCATCTTGGCGAGCATGCGCTTCACCAGCAAGTCCAGGTCGTCCCAGGTGCCGGTGGTCTGCACCACGAAACTTACCGGCTGGCCAAAGCCCTGTTGGCCCAGCGGTGCCGGCGTGATCGGGAAGGCCATGATGCCGCTGATGCCCATGAACTTCGGGAACAACTCGCCCTTCACCTGCTCCGGCGAACGCTCGCGCTCGGACCAATCCTTCAGGCGCACGAAACCAATCGCCGACGTCACGCCATTGAAGCCGACGATCTCGAAGAATCGGTCGTGTTCCGGAATGGTCCGGAAGATGTCTTCCATCTGCTTGGCGTATTTGTCGGTGTAGTCAATGGTCGAGCCTTCCGGCGCGGTGCCGAAGCCGATTACCAGGCCCTGGTCTTCCTGCGGCGCCAATTCCACCGGCAGCAGCTTGAACAGGCCAAACATGCCCACCAGAACCAGCACGGCGCCGCCAAGCACCAGGCCGCGGCGGCCGAGCACGGCACCCAGCACGCGTTTGTAGCCGGCATCCAGATTGCGCAGCAGGCGCTCGCCATACTCATAGAAGGCGCCGTGCTTCTTTTCGTGCCGCAACAAGCGCGAGCTCATCATCGGCGACAGGGTCAGGGCAGTGAAGCCCGACACAATCACCGCGCCGGCCAGGGTGAGCGCGAACTCGATGAACAATTTGCCGCTGCGGCCCGTGGAAAACGCGAAGGGCACGTATACCGCCGCCAGCGTCAGGGTCATCGCCACGATGGCGAAACCAATCTCCTTGCTGCCCTTGAAGGCCGCCGCCATGGGTGACATGCCCGCTTCCACGTTTCGGAAGATGTTCTCGAGCATGACGATGGCATCGTCCACCACCAGGCCAATCGCCAGTACCATGGCCAGCAGGCTGAGCGTGTTGATGGTGAAGCCCAGCAAGTACATGATCGCGAACGCGCCGATCAGCGAGACCGGAATGGTCACCAGCGGAATGATCACCGCGCGCCAGCTGCGCAGGAACAGGAAGATCACAATGGCCACCAGCACGAAGGCCTCGAACACGGTCTTCTTGACCTCGTCGATGCTCTTCTGGATGAACACCGTCGAGTCATAGGCGATCTCGACCTTCATGCCTTCGGGCAAGGTGCGGGTGATTTCGGGCAACAACTTCTTCAGCGCCGCGGAGATTTCCAGCGGATTGGCCACGGCCTGCTTGACGATGCCCAGCGGAATGGCGTTGTTGCCGTTGAAGCGGGCGCGGAAACGCGAAGAATCGGCGCCCAGTTCAACCTTGGCAACATCGCCCAGGCGCACCAGATAACCATCGGTGCGCGACAGGATGATCTGGCTGAATTCCGCCGGCGTGCGCAGGTCGGTCTGCGAGAGCACGGTGAACTCGCGCTGGCGGCTTTCCACGCGGCCGGCGGGAATCTCGATGTTCTGCGCGCGTAGGGCGGCCTCGACGTCGGCCGGTGTCATGCCTACCGCCGCCATCTTCTCCGGGTCCAGCCACACGCGCATCGCGTAGCGGTTACCGTAGACCTGCGCCTGCGCCACGCCGGGAATGTTCTGAACGCGGTCCTTCACCACGCGGGTGGCGAAGTCGGCGATTTCGATCAGCGAATGGCGGTCGGAAGAAAATGCCAGATAGATGATCGGCTGCGCATCGGCTTCTTGTTTTTGCACGATCGGCTCGAGGGCCTCGTCCGGCAAAGCGCCGCGGGCCTGGGCCACGCGATCGCGCACGTCCGATGCTGCGGCATCGGCATCGCGATCCAGGCGGAAGCGCACTGTCACCTGGCTCGATTCGGCGCGACTGACGGACTGGATGAAATCGATGCCTTCGATGCCCGAGAGCGCGTCTTCGATCGGCTTGGTGATCTGCGATTCGATCACCTGCGCATTCGCGCCGGGATAGCCCGTGGCGACCGTCACCACCGGCACGTCCACGTTCGGAATCAGGCGCACCGCCAGGCGGTCGTAGCAGATGATGCCGACCAGCAGGATCACCAGGTTCATCACCGTCGCCAGTACCGGGCGGCGGATCGAGATATTGGAAAGCACCATGCGTCAGGTTTCCTGGTTTCGGCCGGGAGTCGCGGAATCAGCCCGCGGGCGTGGCAACGGTGGCCGGCGTGGCCGGGTCCGCGGACGCCGGCTTGGGCGCCACCTGGGCGCCGTCGTGCAACTTGAGCTGGCCGGTGACGACGACTTCATCGCCTTCCTTCAAGCCGCTGGTGACTTCCACCTGGCCGGGCAAGCGCGTGCCAAGCGTGACCGGAGCGAGCTTGGCCACGCCCTTGTCAACGAGGTACACCATCTTCTGCTCGCCGTTCGGCCAGATGGCTTGTTCGGGAATCAGCAGCGCGTGCGCGCTGGTGCTGAGCGTGATGCGCGCGCGCGCCGACATGCCGGGGCGCAATTTCAGATCGGGATTTTCGGTACGCGCGCGCAGGGCAACGCTGCGACCGCCGGCGTCCACGGTGGGCGCGATGGCCACCAGGGTGGCGCTGAAGCGATCGTCGCGGAAAGCATCCACGCCGAACTCCACCTGCTGCCCCACCGACAAGCTCGACAGCACCACTTCCGGCGCGCGCATGTCGATCTCGATCGGGTCCAGGCGCACCAGTTGCACCAGTTCTTGGCCGACTTCCACGTAATCACCGGCACTTACATTGCGCAGGCCGATGACGCCGGCGAAGGGCGCGCGGATCTGCGTCTTCGCCAGGCGCGTCTGCGCCGATGCGGCGCGCGCCTGATTCACTGCCAGCTCCGCGGCCGTGCTGTCGAGGTCGGATTTGGCGATGAGCTGCTTGCCGGCCAATTCGGTGGCGCGATCATGCGCACGCGTGCTGTTCTTGAGGTTGGCGCTGGCTTCATTGAGGTCGGCGCGGGTCAGGGCATCGTCCAGGCTGAAGAGCAGCTGGCCGGCGGCAACGCGCTCGCCTTCGACGAAGTGGATCTTTTCAATCTTGCCCGCGATTTCCGGTCGCACCGTCACCGACTCATCGGCACGCAGGGTAGCGACGGTCTCGAACTGGTTCGGCAAGGCCTGGCTGCGCACGCGCACGGTTTCCACCGCCGTCGGCGGCATGCCACCACCGAAGCCGCCCGGGCCCGCGCCCTGCCCGCCATTGCCGGCGAAGAACAGGCGGTAGCCGAGCCAACCGAGCAGGACCACGGCAACGATGACGAACAGAGGAAGAAGTCGGCGCATGGGTTCAGCCTTCGGCTTGGCGGCGGTGTGGCACAGGACAGGTCAGTATATCGGCCTCAAATGACGATTGCCCCCTGCCGGAAGTCGCGTCTAGCCCGTGGGCAGCCTCAACGCGGCCGCGCGCTGCCCGGGCGTTGCCGCGGGATCAAACGGCAGCCAACCCAGGCAAGGTGAATGCAGGTCGCGCTCGAGCAGGCCGCGATAATCCGCGGCATCGGCAAATTCAGGATCGACCACATTGCCGATCCAGCCCAGCAAGGGGCGACGGTCGGCGCGGATGGCGCGCTCGGTCAGGCGGGCGTGGCTCAGGCAGCCCAGGCGAATGCCAACCACCATCAGCACCGGCAAGCGCAACTCGCGCGCCAGCGTGGCTTGCTCCAGGCCTTCGGTCAGCGGCGCCATCCAGCCGCCCACGCCTTCAACGACGCGGATATCGGCGCCGCGGCCCAGCCGGGAAAACGCGCTGCGAATCGGCCCCAACTCGACCCGTACGCCGGCGCGGCGCGCGGCCAGCTCCGGCGCGGTGGGCTCGGGCAGTGCGTAAGGATTGTGCAAGTCGTAGGAATGAGACGGGCGACTCGCCACCTGCAGCGCGAGCGCGTCTTCGTTGCGCAACGCCCCGTCAATGAACTCGCAACCGCTGGCCACCGGCTTCATGCCCACCGCCGCCAGGCCGCGCGCGCGCAGGGCGTGCAGCAGGGCGACGCTGACCACCGTCTTGCCGACGCCGGTGTCGGTACCGGTAACATAAAACGCGCGCAGTGCTGCAGACATGGCGCGATTCTAGCAGCGGGGCCGCTGCTACACTGGCCACCCCATCGGAGCCCCCTCATGTTCGAAACGGCCGCCCTGTCAGGCAGCAAGACCGAGCAATACGCCGAGCTCGCGCACCAGGCGCGCGGCCTGCTGTCGGGCGAACGTGACCGCACCGCCAATGCCGCCAACCTCAGCTCGCTGGTATTCCACGCGCTGCCGCAACTGAACTGGGTAGGCTTTTATTTTTACGATGGCAATGAACTGGTGGTCGGTCCCTTCCAGGGTCATCCGGCCTGCGTGCGCATCGCGCTCGGGCGCGGCGTTTGCGGCACGGCCGCCGTTTCGCGGCAGACGCAACGCATTGCCGATGTTGATGCCTTCCCCGGCCATATTCCTTGCGATTCCGCTTCGCGCTCGGAACTGGTGGTGCCGCTGTACCGCGGCGAGGAACTGATCGGCGTGTTCGACCTCGACAGCCCGATCCTGGAGCGCTTCGATGCCGACGACCAGGCCGGCCTGGAAGCCATCGCCGCGATCTTCCTGGAGTCCCTGGCATGACGGTGAAGCTGCGCAATATCGGCCCCAAGTCCATGGCCTGGCTGCGCCAGACCGGCGTGCGCACGCTGGAAGACCTGCAGGCCGTTGGCGCGCTGGCGGCTTATGTCCGCGTGAAGCGCGCGGGCTTCAAGCCCAGCCTGAACCTGCTCTACGCGCTGGAAGGCGCCATCCTGGACTGCCACTGGCAGGACATTCCCGAAGAGCGCCGCAGCATGCTGATAATCCAGGCCGACGAAGCCGTGGCCCTGTTGCCGCAGCCCAAGGGCAAGCGCATGCCCGCCGCCAGTCCGGTGACCACCACGCGCAATGACGAAGACGATCATTCGTCCCTGCCCGACCCGGACAGCTTTGGCGGCTTCGACGAGCCTTCGTCGGGCTCGTCCGGCGAAGACGCTTAAGCCGCGCGGAACGCGCGCAGCGCCCAGGTCGTGGCGCCGTAAGCCAGTGCCGTAGCCGCGCAGGATGCGCCCAGGCTCAGCCAGAAGTTCCAGCCCTGCTTCAGCAACACGGGCAACAGCAGAAACAACGCCAAGGATGGCAGCACCAGCCAGAAGATGTCGGTGCTCAGCGCGGCCACCTTCATGCTGTCGCCGGTGTCGCGGTACAGCCAGATAAAGGCCAGCAAGGACGTCACCGGCAGCGAGGCCAGCAAGGCGCCCAGCAGGGAGCTGCGCCGCGCCACTTCCGACACCGCTGCCACCAGCAGCGCCGACACCAACACCTTGATGAGGAACTGCGCGGTCATCAGCGCACGATCGCGTAGTCGCGCGCGTCCTCGCGCCAGGCCGGCGTGGCCTTGATCGCTGGCAACACGTCGTCGGGCGCATTCGCCAGCGACCACATCTGCGCATGCTCGGGGTTGAGGAAGCGTTCCTCGATAACGTGATCCATGAACTGCTGCAGACCGGCGTAGAAGTTGCGCGTGTTCAGCAGGATGATCGGGTTGAAGTACAGCCCCAGGCGCTTGAGCGTGATGGCCTCGAACAACTCCTCCAGCGTGCCACAACCGCCGGGCAAGGCC
Source organism: uncultured Gammaproteobacteria bacterium (assembly GCA_966096795.1). Classification (GTDB taxonomy): domain Bacteria; phylum Pseudomonadota; class Gammaproteobacteria; order Xanthomonadales; family Xanthomonadaceae; genus Arenimonas. The sequence goes on along the minus strand of CBHTVR010000006.1, from coordinate 19,833 downwards.
ACCACGGCATCGGAACCCGTGAGCAGCTTGTGCTTGCGCTCGCGCATGTCCTCGACGAGGTCCAGGTGCGTAAGACCGGGGTGACCCCATTCCAGGTCGGCCATGAACTTGGGCAGGATGCCGATGACCTGGCCGCCGCGCGAGAGCGCGCCGTTGGCGACCGCGCCCATCAGGCCCTGCGAGCCACCGCCGTAGACGATGCTGCATTGGTTCTCGGCGAGGATTTCACCGAGGCGACGGGCGGCGTCCAGGAACTCCGGCGCGGCTTGGGGGCTGGAGGCGGCGTAGATGCAGATTCGCATCACTCCACCGTCACCGACTTCGCCAGATTCCGCGGCTGATCCACATCCGTGCCGCGCAGCACCGCGATGTGATACGCCAGCAACTGCAGCGGCACCGTCGACACAATCGGCGCAGCAATGATGCCGGTGGCCGGCAGAGAAACCACGTGGTCGCCGGTCATGCCATGGGCCACGGTTTCGTCGGCGAACAGGTAGAGCTCGCCGCCGCGGGCGCGCACTTCTTCCATGTTCGACTTGAGCTTGTCGAGCAGGGCGTCGTTCGGCGCCACCGCGATGACCGGCATGTCCTTGTCCACCAGCGCCAGCGGGCCGTGCTTGAGCTCGCCTGCGGCGTAAGCCTCGGCGTGGATGTAGCTGATCTCCTTGAGCTTGAGCGCGCCTTCCATGGCCACCGGCCAGTGCGTGCCACGGCCCAGGAACAGCGCGTGCTGCTTGTCGGCGAAATTCTTGCCCAGGTCGCTGACCTGGCCGTCGAGCTTGAGCGCCTCGCCGATCAGCGCCGGCACATGCTCGAGCTGGCGCACGCCGTCGCTGTAGGTTTCCGGGTCCAGGCCCTTGATGCGCGCGAGCTCCAGCGCGAACAAGGCCAGCGCGGTGAGCTGCGTGGTGAACGCCTTCGTTGACGCCACGCCGATCTCGGGGCCGGCGCGCGTCATCAGCACCAGCCCGGCTTCGCGCACGATGGACGACTCGGGCACATTGCAGATGGCCAGTTGCGTAAGGTAGTCGCGCTGCTTGGCCAGCTTCAATGCCGCCAGCGTATCGGCGGTTTCGCCGGATTGCGAAATGGTCAGGAACAGCGTGCCCTTCTTCACCACCGGGTCGCGGTAGCGGTATTCGCTGGCGATTTCCGCGGTGCAGGGCACGCCGGCCAGCTGTTCGATCCAGTAACGCGCGACCAGGCCCGCGTGATAACTGGTGCCGCAGGCGATGATGTGCACCGACTCGGTGGCGCGCAGCAAGGCTTCGGCGTCCACGCCGAAAATCTGGGTCAGGATCTTGCCACCGGCGATCCGCCCTTCCAGCGTGTCAGCCACCGACTGCGGCTGCTCGTGGATTTCCTTGAGCATGTAATGGGCGTACTCGCCCTTGGACGCAGCGTCACTGTTGAAGCTCGAAACTTTGATCTCGCGATGCACGTCCTCACCGGCGCCATTGCAGACGCGCACGGAGGTGCGGGTGATCTCGGCGACATCGCCTTCTTCCAGGTAGCTGAAGCGACGCGTCAGCGGAATCAGCGCATGCACATCGGAGCCGAAATAATTTTCGCCATCGCCATAGCCCACGACCAGCGGCGAACCCAGGCGGGCGCCGGCCAGCGTACCCGGCTCACGCGCGGAAATGGCAACGATCGCGTAGGCACCATGCAGGCGCGCCACCGTATTTTTTACCGACTCGAACAGCGACAGACCTTGGCGCTGGTCGCGCTCGATCATGTGGGCGATGACTTCAGTGTCGGTCTGCGAGGCAAACTCGAAGCCATCGCGCATCAATTCAGCGCGCAATTCCGCGTGATTCTCGATGATGCCGTTGTGCACCACGCTGACTTGGCCCGACGCATGCGGGTGCGCGTTCAATTCGCTCGGCACGCCGTGCGTGGCCCAGCGCGTGTGGGCGATACCGCTGAAACCGTCCAGGCCGGTTTGCTTCTGCAAGGTGTCGAGGTCGCGTACCTTGCCTTTGGCGCGCAAGCGTTCGATGCCCTTGTCGGTGAGCATGGCGATGCCGGCGGAGTCGTAGCCGCGGTACTCCAGGGCCTGAAGCCCCTCGATCAGGTGGTGGACGATGGGGCGCTGGGCGCTGATGCCGACGATTCCGCACATGGGTTCGCATCCTCTTGCAGACGCGCAGTTTAACGCGAAGGCCCACCGTGCCTGCCTTGTCCGGCCGGACCGGCGGACAGCTCCCGGACAGCGCGGACAGCCACCGGCTTGCGGATAAATCCATCTACTTCAATGGCTTAGGCATTGGCACGGTTCCTGCTGAAGTTCCCCCAAAATCCCTGCCCGTGCCCTGCCATGATCCCTGATACCTCCGGCCAAGATCGTTCCCTCGCCTCCGCCCCGGTTGCCGGCGCGAATCGCCGTCGCCTGCTCTGGATCGGCGGCGCCGTCGCCGGTGTCGCGGCGATTGCCTTCCTGCTCAGCGGCTGGCTCGGCAGCTCGCGCTCGGTGGACGTCTCGCGCCTGCGCATCGCCGAAGTCACCCGCGGCACCCTGATTCGCGATGCCTCGGTGAACGGCCGCGTGGTCGCTGCCGTCAGCCCGACCCTGTACGCGCCGGCCAACAGCACCGTCACTTTGAAGATCCGCGCTGGCGACAAAGTCAAGAAGGGTGATGTGCTGGCCGTGCTCGACTCGCCGGACCTGAGCAACCAGCTTGCCCGCGAACAGGCCACGCTGGACCAACTCGAGGCCGAAGTCGCGCGCCAGAAGATCCTCGCCGAGAAGCAGCGCCTGATCGCGCGCCGCGATGCCGACGAAGCCGAAGTCGCGCGCCTCGGGGCGCAACGCATCCTCACCCGCACCGAAGGTGGCTACAAGGCCGGCGCCATTGCCGAGGTCGATTTCCTGCGCGCGCAGGACGCACTCAAGTCCGCAGAAATCCGCGCCCGCCAGGCCGACCAGGCTTCGGCCCTCGAGATCAAGGACGTCGCCCTGGGCACCAGCACCAAGCAGAGCGAACTGCAGCGCCAGCGCCTGATCGTGGCCGACATGCAGCGCAAGGTGGACGAATTGAATGTGCGCGCGCCGGTGGACGGCGTCATCGGCACGCTCTCGGTGGCCGACCGCAGCGTGGTCGCCGCCAACACCGCGCTGATGACGGTGGTCGACCTCTCGCGCCTGGAAGTGGAACTGGAAATTCCCGAAAGCTACGCCGACGACCTCGGCCTGGGCATGACCGCCGAAGTGAGCATCGGCGCGCTCAGCGCGACCGGCAAGCTCTCGGCCATCTCGCCGGAAGTCGTGCGCAACCAGGTGCTGGCCCGCGTGCGCTTCGACGGCAAGCAGCCCGAGGGCCTGCGCCAGAACCAGCGCCTGACCGCACGCGTGCTGATCGAGGAAAAGCCCAACGTGCTGATGCTGCCGCGCGGCCCCTTTGTCGAAGACGACGGCGGCCGCATCGCTTACGTGATGGATGGCAGCGTCGCCGTGCGACGCCCGATCCAGGTCGGCGCCACCAGCGTGTCCGCGGTGGAGATCCTGTCCGGCCTGCAGCCGGGCGACAAAGTCGTCATCGCCGGTACCGACAGCTTCGAGAATGCCGAACGCGTCTCCATCAACAACTGAACCCTTCCACCGAACCCGCAAGAGCCACGAGGATCCGCCCATGCTGCGCATGACCAACCTGAGCAAGGTATACCGCACCCACCTGATCGAGACCCACGCGCTGCGCGGATTCGACATCCACGTCAAGCAAGGCGAGTTCGTGGCCGTCACCGGTCCCTCGGGCTCGGGCAAGACCACCTTCCTCAATATCGCCGGCCTGCTGGAGACCTTCACCGGCGGCGACTACCTGCTCGACGGCGTCAACGTGAAGGGTCTCGACGACAACGCGCGATCGAAGCTGCGCAACGAGAAGCTTGGCTTCATCTTCCAGGGCTTCAACCTGATTCCCGACCTGAACCTGTTCGACAACGTTGATGTGCCGCTTCGCTATCGCGGCTTCAATGCCGCCGAGCGCAAGCGCCGCATCGAGGAATCGCTCGGCCGCGTCGGCCTGAGCTCGCGCATCCGCCACTACCCGGCCGAACTGTCCGGTGGCCAGCAGCAGCGCGTGGCGATCGCGCGCGCGTTGGCGGGCGAACCGAAGCTGCTGCTGGCCGACGAACCGACCGGCAACCTCGACTCGCAGATGGCGCGCGGCGTGATGGAGCTGCTCGAAGGCATCAACGAGCAAGGCACCACCATCCTGATGGTGACCCACGACCCCGAGCTGGCCGCGCGCGCGCAGCGCAATGTGCACATCATTGATGGCCAGGTCTCGGACCTGATGCGCGATACCGCCGCATCCCTCGCCGCCGTCGCCGCCAACGCCTGAGGAGCCGGACATGTTCCGCTATTACTTCAACCTGGGCCTGCGCAACCTGCGCCGCAATCCCGCCCTGACCGCCCTGATGGTGGTCACGCTGGCCGTCGGCGTGGCGGCGAGCATGGCGACCTTCACCGTGCTGTACATGATGTCGGGCGACCCGATCCCGCATAAGTCCGGCCAGCTGTTCGTTCCGCGCCTGGACAACGCGCCCCTGACGGGCTACGCCGCCGGCGACGAACCCAGCGACCAGATGACCTATATCGATGCCATGAACCTGCTCGGCAGCGGCCAAGGCATCCGTCGCACGGCCGTTTACGGCATCGGCAACGGCATCGAGAGCGGGCGCCCCGACTTGCCGCCTTTCCTGGTGCAGGGCCTGGCCCCGACCCGCGACTTCTTCGCCATGTTCGAAGTGCCTTTCCTCTACGGTGCGCCGTGGGACGAGGCGGCCGAGCGCGACAAGGCCGATGTCATCGTGCTCAGCCGTGAGTTGAGCGAGAAGATGTACGGCAAGGCCAATCCGGTCGGCAAGAGCCTGCGCATGGACGGCACCGAATTCCGCGTGGTCGGCGTCGCCGACACCTGGCATCCGCTGCCGCGCTACTACCGCCTGATCAATGGCAACGGCGGCAGCTTCACCGGTTCGGAGGAAATCTTCATTCCCTTCCACACCGCCGTGCGCCACGAGATGGGTAACAACGGCAACAATAATTGCAGCGGCGAAGGCCCCAAGGAACCGGGCTATGCCGGTTGGCTGAAATCCGAGTGCGACTGGATCCAGTTCTGGTTCGAAGGCAAGTCCGCCGCGGACCAGCCGCGCCTGAAGGAATACCTGGCCGCCTATGTCACCGACCAGAAGAAGCTCGGTCGCTATCCGCGCCCGGTCAATGTGCGCCTGGAAAACGTGATGGAGTGGATGAAGCACCTGGGCGTGGTCAGCGCCGATGCCAAGCTTTCGACCTGGCTGGCCTTCGGCTTCCTGCTGGTCTGCCTGGTGAACACGGTAGGCCTGCTGCTGGCGAAGTTTTCGGCTCGTGCCGGCGAAGTCGGCGTGCGCCGCGCTCTCGGCGCAACCAAGCGCGAAATCTTCCGCCAGTTCCTGACCGAAGCCGCCGTCATCGGCCTGGTGGGTGGCCTTGCGGGTTTGCTGCTGAGCTTCGGCGGCCTATGGCTGATCTCGATGCAGTCCGACGCCATGGCCGCCGTAGCCAAGATGGATTGGGCGATGCTCGGCCTGACCCTGTTCCTCTCGATCGGCGCCAGCATCCTGGCTGGACTGCTGCCCACCTGGCGCGCCTGCCAGGTGACGCCCGCGCTGCAGCTCAAGACGCAATAAGGAGCCCACTCATGGAAATCCGCCCGATTCTTTCTTCCCTGCTGCGCAACAAGACCGGCGCGCTGCTGATCGCCGCCCAGGTTGCCCTCAGTTTGGCGATCGTCGCCAACGCGCTCTACATCATTCGTGACCGGCTGGCACTCACCACGCGCCTGTCCGGTGTCACCGACGAGAGCACCTTGTTCCGTATCGGCGTGGCGCCGATCAAGGACCCTGACAGCCCGGAAGGCAAGCTCGACCTGCAACAGCGCTACGCCGATGCCATTCGCGGCGTGCCGGGCGTAAAGGCCCTGGCCTGGACCAACCAGACGCCGCTGTCCACGTCGGGCTGGAACATGGGCGTGTCGCTCAAGCCCAACCAGAGCGACAGTTCGTCCAACACGGCCACCTACTTCAGCCCCGACTCGCTGGTGAAGACCCTGGGCTTGAAGGTCGTTGAAGGCCGCGACTTCAGCAATGAAGATGTTGAACTGGTCGATCCCGAAAAGACCCAGAGCCTGGGCCACAACGTGATCCTGTCCCAGGCCTTGGCGCGCAAGTTGTTCCCCACCGGTGCCGTGGCCGGCAAGACCATTTACCTGGGCATTGGCCCGGACGCCAAGCCCTTGCAGATCGTCGGCGTGGTCGAACGCCTGCAGTCGCCCTGGGCGCAGAGCGGCGAGCGCGGTGAACTGTCCATGATCCTGGCCCAGCGCCGTGTGCAGAGTTATGCCATGTTCGTCGTGCGCACCGACTCCGGCCAGCGCGACCGCGTGATGAAAGACGTCGAGGCAGCGCTCGGCAAGATTCCCGGTCAGATCGTGGTGCAGAACAATTCAATGGACCAGGACCGTTTCGACATCTACCGCAACGACCGCGCCATCTCCTGGATGCTGATCACGGTCACCGTGCTGCTCTTGCTGGTGACGGCCAGCGGCATCGTCGGCATGGCCACCCTGTGGGTGAACCAGCGCCGCAAGCAGATCGGCGTGCGCCGCGCCCTGGGCGCGCGCAAGCTCGACGTGCTGCGCTACTTCATCACCGAGAACTTCATCATCACCACCGGCGGCGTGGTGGCCGGCCTGGTGCTGGCGGTGGGCCTGAACCAGTTGCTGGTCAGCCAGCTGGAGTTGAGCAAGCTGCCCATCGGGTATCTTGCGGCCGGCTCGGTGCTGCTGTGGCTGGTCGGCGTGCTGGCGGTGTACGGCCCGGCCTGGCGTGCCTCGGGTATCTCCCCGGCCATCGCGACGCGCAGCGCCTGACGGTACGATAGGCGCCATGCCTACCGTCCTGGTCATCGACGACAATCCCACCGTCGCCACCGCGCTCGAGGTCTTGTTCTCGCTGCAGGACATCGACACCATCGGCGCCGCATCCCCCGAAGACGGCCTCGCGCTGCTGGACCAGCGCGAGGTCGACCTGGTGGTGCAGGACATGAACTTCAGCGCCGACACCACCTCGGGCGAGGAAGGCGTGGCCTTGTTTCGCGAGATTCGCCAGCGCCATCCCGACTTGCCGGTCATCCTGCTGACCGCCTGGACGCACCTGGACGCCGCCGTGGACCTGGTGAAGGCCGGTGCCGCCGACTACCTGGCCAAGCCCTGGGACGACCACAAGCTGATCGCGAGCGTGGCCAACCTGATCGAGCTTGGCCAAGCCAACCGCGAGTTGCAGCGACGCGTCCAGCGCGAAAAGCGCCAGCGCCGCGAGCTGGAAAAGCAATACGACCTGCGCGGCTTCATCTGGAGCGATGCCGCCACCGAGCGCGTGCTCAGCCTGGCCTGTCAGGTCGCGCGCGCGGACGTCCCCGTGCTCATCACCGGCCCGAATGGCGCTGGCAAGGAGCGCATTGCCGAAATCATCCAGGCCAACTCGGCGGTGAAGGACGGCCCCTTCGTCACGCTCAATTGCGGCGCCCTGCCCTCCGAACTTATCGAGGCTGAATTGTTCGGCGCCGATGCCGGCGCCTACACCGGTGCCAGCAAGGCGCGCGAAGGCAAGTTCGAGGCTGCCGATGGCGGCACGCTATTCCTCGACGAAATCGGCAACCTGCCGCCGGCCGGACAGATGAAGTTGCTGCGCGTACTCGAAACCGGGCGCTTCGAACGTCTCGGGTCGAATCGCGAGCGCCAGGTGAAAGTGCGCGTGATCAGCGCCACCAATGCCGACTTGCCAGCGATGATACGCGCCGGCACCTTTCGCGAAGACCTCTTCTATCGGCTCAACCTGATTGAGTTGCGGCTGCCGCCGCTCGCCGAACGCCCTGGCGACATCATGCCCTTGGCCGAGCATTTCCTGGGCGCGGGCAAGACGCTGTCGGAGGCCGCGCGCGCCAGCCTGCAACGCCACGCCTGGCCGGGCAATGTCCGCGAGCTCAAGAACAGCATGCAACGCGCCAGCCTGTTGTCGAGCGGTCCGGTGATCTCGCCGGCCGACCTGGGACTGGCGAGCGCACCGGTACCTGCAGGCAGCGCTAACGCCGTGACGACGGAGTCCGAGCCCGATCGCGAAAGCATCGAGCAGGCCTTGGCGCGCGCGGCGGGCGTGGTTTCTCAGGCTGCGACCGAGCTGGGTTTGAGTCGCCAGGCGCTGTACCGGCGCATGGATCGCCTGGGCATCGCGCGCAGCTGAGCATGAATCCGGACCGACGCTCTTTCTCGATGTCTGCGCGCTCGGCGGCCTTGGTTGGCGCGCTGCTGTTGGTCGCCGTGGTACTCACCCTGGCCTTGTCGCAAGCCTTCGAGGACAGCCCGATCCTGGTCGGTGCGCTGGTCTTGCTGGTGGTTCTGCCCATGGGCATTGCCCTGGTGCGCCATCGTTTCCGGCCCATGCTCTCGCTGTTTCGCGCCCTTACCGGCACCGTCAGCAGCTACCGCGATGGCGATTTCAGCTTCGGCCTGAACTGGCCGCGCAACGATGAATTATCCGATCTGGTCGCTGCGCACAACGAACTGGGCGATGTGCTGCGCGAGCAGCGCCTGGGCCTGGTGCAGCGCGAGTTGCTGCTCGACACCATGGTGCAGAACACGCCGGTGGCCATGTTGCTGGTGGCCGAGTCCGGCCCCATCGTCTACGCCAACCTGTCCGCACGCCAGTTGCTCAACCAGGGGCGCAAGCTCGAGGGCCATTCTCTGGACGAGATCCTCAGCCACGCTGCCCTGCCCTTGCGCGATGCGCTCGATCGCGGCGGCGATGGCCTGTTCTCGGTCGGTACCGACGACGAGGAAGAGATTTACCACCTCGCACGCCGCACTTTCCGTCTCAACGGCCGCGCACACGAACTGCTGCTCCTGCGCCAGATCACCGTGGAGCTGCGCCGCCAGGAAGTGCAGACCTGGAAGAAGGTCATCCGCGTCATCAGCCATGAACTCAACAACTCGCTCGCCCCGGTCGCTTCGCTGGCGCACTCCGGCGGCGAGCTCGTGCGCCGCGGCCAGCACGAGAAGCTGCCGACCATCTTCGCCACCATCGAGGAACGGGCGCGCCACCTGGAAGGCTTCATTCGTGGCTACGCCCACTTCGCCAAGTTGCCGATGCCGCGCAACGAGTCAGCGAACTGGCCCGATTTCGTCGCCCGCCTTCGCAGCCAGATCGGTTTCAACGTGGACGGCGAGTTGCCACAGGCCTTGGCGCATTTCGACCTCGCGCAGATGGAGCAGGCGCTTCTGAACCTGCTCAAGAACGCCCACGAATCAGGGTCACCCGCAGACCAGGTCAGCCTGCGCGTGCGCCAGCTAAGCGGGCAGCTGCGCATCGAAGTGATGGATCGCGGCTCGGGCATGAGCGAAGCGGTGCTGTCGAACGCGCTGGTGCCGTTCTACTCGACCAAGCGCAGCGGCACGGGCCTGGGCCTTGCGCTGGCGCGCGAGATCGCCGAGGCGCATGGCGGCCGCATCAGCCTGGGCAACCGCGAAGGCGGCGGCCTGTCGGTGGCGATGATCCTGCCGGGCTGAAGGCTGCGCCAACTTGAAGCCGTGGCGAGGACCGCGCATGCTCACGCCATGACCAATCTGGGCAACACGCTTTCACGCAAGCGCTTCGGTGGTGGCGGCCTGCTCCTGCTCGCGCTGCTGCTGGTCCTGATGCTGGTGCCGCTGTGGAAGCACCGCGCCGTTAACCATCCCCTCGCCGCTAGCGAACGCTTGGACGCCTGCGCGTTGCTGGCACCGCTTCCCGCAACGCTGGCGCCATTGCAAAAACGCGCAGGCGTGGACAACTGCGACCTGCTCGACAGCGCTGGCAAACCGGTGCTCAGCGTGGGCTTGTCCAGCAACCGCAGCATTGCAGGCGGCAGTCGCCACGGAACCGCCGAGGCCTACCTGACCTGGGTGAAGGAAGTACGCGCCAGCGGCGCCACCGAAATGCAGGAACAGGTCGGGCCGTGGAAGGCGGCAACAAGCTACCGTTTGGGTAGCAGCCGGCAAGTACTGATCGAGGACGGCGGCTTGTTGATCGTGCTCAGCTCGCCGAGCCTGGAATTCGCAAACCTCATCGACTATGCCAAGGCGCTGGCACCCGCCTTGCGCCAGCACTGATCGACGCGCGACTCAGCTCTTCTTGCCGGGCCGCTTCCAACCAGGAATGCTGCTCTGGCGCCCGCGCGCCACCGTCAGTTCGGCTTCCGGAGCGTCCTTCGTGATCACCGAACCGGCGCCGATGGTGGCCTCCTTGCCGATGTTTACGGGCGCCACCAGCGAGGAATTCGAACCGATGAAGGCGCGATCGCCGATCGTCGTGGTGAACTTGTTCACGCCGTCGTAGTTGCAGGTGATGGTGCCGGCCCCGATGTTCACGCCAGAACCGATCTCGGCATCGCCCAGGTAGCTCAGGTGGTTGGCCTTCGAACCACGGCCGATGCGCGCCTTCTTGGTCTCGACGAAGTTGCCCACGTGCACGCCGTCGGCCAACTCGGTGCCCGGGCGCAGGCGCGCATAGGGGCCGATGGCGCAGCGTTCGCCGATCACCGCGCCGTCAATATCACTGTGCGCCTGCACCTGCGTGCCGGCACCGATGCGGGCGTTGCGGATGCGGCAGAACGGGCCGATGCGCACGCCCGCGCCCAGCTGCACGTCGCCTTCCAGCACCACGTCCACGTCAATCTCGACATCCTGTTGCACATTCACGTTGCCGCGTTGGTCGAAGCGCGCCGGGTCGGCGAAGCGCACGCCGGCAGCCGCCAAGGCGCGCGCCGCGCGCAGCTGGAATGCGCGTTCGAGCGTGGCCAGTTGCCAGGCATCATTCGCACCTTCGGTTTCGATGGCATCGGCCACGCGCACCACTGCAGCCGGCTGGCCGGCAGCTGCGGCCATCGCGAAGATATCGGTGAGGTAGTACTCGCCTTGGGCATTGCTCGTGCCCAGGCGCGACAGCCAACCGCGCAGCGCGCTGGACTGCGCGCAGATGATGCCGGTATTGATCAGGCCGATGGCCAGCTGCTCGGCACTGGCGTCCTTGTGTTCGACGATGGCCTCGACGCTTCCCTGGGCGTCGAGCACGAGACGGCCGTAGCCCTGCGGATCCGGCGGCTCGGCGCCGAGCACGGCGAGATCGCCCTGGGCATCGAGCAGGCGCTGCAGGCTTTCGCTGCGGATCAGCGGCACGTCGCCGTAGAGCACCAGCACCCGCGCGCCATCGGGCACCGCCGGCATGGCCTGCTGCACCGCATGGCCGGTCCCCAGTTGCTGCGCTTGTTCGGCCCAGCGCAGATCCGGCTGGCTGGCGAAAGCCTGCTTTACCTGTTCGCCGCCGTGGCCGTACACCACGTGGATGCTTGCGGCGCCCAGGGCACGGGCGGCATCAAAGACATGGCAGAGCATCGGCTTGCCGGCAATAAGCTGCAGGACTTTGGGTCGCGACGAGTGCATGCGCTTGCCTTCGCCGGCAGCGAGGACGATGACGTGCAGGGCGGTGTCGGTAGATTGGCTCATGCTGAAGGCCCGGCTGGAAGGTTGCCCGGTCGCCAGTATCGGCGCCCGCGTCGCTGCCTGCTAGCATGCCGCATGTTTCGACTTCTCGCGCGGCAATTGCTGATATTCGGACTGGTCGGCGCGGCCCAGGTGCTGCTCGACTGGATGGTGTTCGTGGCCCTGACCCACGCCGGCGTTTACCTGAGCCTGGGCAATTTCATCGGCCGTCTGTGCGGGGCCTGCCTGGGCTTCTGGTTGAACGGTCGCTATACCTTCGCTACCGATGGCCGGCCGCGGCTGGACCGCAAGCACTTCGGGCGCTTCGCCACCGCCTGGCTGCTGCTGACGATCGCCAGCACGCTGCTGCTGATTGCCGTGGCTACGCGCTTCGACTTGCAGGCGGCCTGGCTGGCCAAGCCCGCGGTGGAGGCCTTGATGGCCTGCATCGGCTTCGTGGTCTGGCGACAGTGGGTATTTCGCTAGCGCGCGTTGCAAAGGCCAGCACGCAAATGAAAACGCCGGCCCAGGGCCGGCGTTCTGCATTCGGCCTTGCGGCGCGAGATCAGTGCTTGAGGTTCTTGCGCAGTCGCTCGAGGGCCTGCAGCTGGGCCATGGCTTCGGCCAGCTTGGCCTGGGCTTCGGCGATTTCCATCGCCTCGCCACGATTGGCCAGCACGCGCTCGGCTTCTTCCTTGGCTTTCACCACGGCCAGCTCGTCGATGTTCTCGGCGCGGATGGCGGTGTCGGCCAGCACGGTGATGACCTGCGGCTGCACTTCAAGAATGCCGCCGGAGACAACCATGTCGACCTTCTCGCCGTCGGCCAGGGTCAGCACCAGCTTGCCGGGCTTGAGCCGGGTGATCAGCGGCGCATGGCGCGGGGCAATGCCCAGCTCGCCCATCTCGCCGGTGGCCACGAGCATGGTCACCTCGCCGTGGAAGATTTCTTCCTCGGCGCTGACGATGTCGCAACGGATCGTGGTGGTCATGACGTTCCCCGATTAAGCCGAGATCTTCTTGGACTTCTCGATCGCTTCCTCGATGCCGCCGACCATGTAGAAGGCCTGCTCGGGGATGTGGTCGCATTCGCCATCGCAGATCATCTTGAAGCCGCGGATGGTGTCCTTCAGGCTGACGTACTTGCCCGGCGAACCGGTGAAGACTTCGGCCACGTGGAAGGGCTGCGAGAAGAAGCGCTCGATCTTGCGGGCGCGGGACACGGCCTGCTTGTCTTCTTCCGACAGCTCGTCCATGCCCAGGATCGCGATGATGTCCTTGAGCTCCTTGTACTTCTGCAGGGTGGCCTGCACGCGACGCGCGGTCTCGTAGTGCTCGATGCCGATGACGTTCGGGTCGAGCTGGCGCGAGGTCGAGTCGAGCGGATCCACGGCCGGGTAGATACCAAGCGAGGCGATGTTTCGCGACAGCACGACGGTGGCGTCGAGGTGGGCGAAGGTGGTCGCCGGCGAGGGGTCGGTCAGGTCGTCCGCGGGCACGTACACGGCCTGGATCGAGGTGATCGAGCCGGTCTTGGTCGAGGTGATGCGCTCCTGCAGCACGCCCATTTCCTCGGCCAGCGTCGGCTGGTAACCCACGGCCGACGGCATGCGGCCGAGCAGCGCGGACACTTCGGTACCGGCCAGCGTGTAGCGGTAGATGTTGTCGACGAACAGCAGCACGTCCTTGCCCTTGCCCGACGCGTCCTTCTCTTCACGGAAGTACTCGGCCATGGTCAGGCCGGTCAGGGCCACGCGCAGGCGGTTGCCCGGCGGCTCGTTCATCTGGCCGTACACCATCGCGACCTTGTCGAGCACGTTGGAGTCTTTCATCTCGTGGTAGAAGTCGTTGCCTTCGCGGGTACGCTCACCCACGCCGGCGAACACCGACAGGCCCGAGTGCGCCTTGGCGATGTTGTTGATCAGTTCCATCATGTTCACGGTCTTGCCGACGCCGGCGCCGCCGAACAGGCCGACCTTGCCGCCCTTGGCGAACGGGCACATCAGGTCGATCACCTTGATGCCGGTCTCGAGCAGGTCGTTGGCCGAGCTCTGCTCTTCATACGACGGGGCCGCGCGGTGGATTTCCCAATGGTCCTTGGTGGCGACCGGACCGGCTTCGTCGATCGGATTGCCGAGCACGTCCATGATGCGGCCCAGGGTTTCCTTGCCGACCGGCACCGAGATGCCGCGACCGGTGTTGTTGGCGATCAGGTTGCGGCGCAGGCCGTCGGTCGAGCCGAGCGCGATGCAGCGCACGACGCCGTCGCCGAGCTGCTGCTGCACTTCGAGCGTGATGTCGGTGTTCTGCACCTTCAGCGCGTCATAGGTCTTCGGCACTTCCTCGCGCGCGAACTCCACGTCCACGACCGCGCCGATGATCTGCACAATCTTGCCCTGGCTCATGATGGGTATCCTTTGAATAATTCGTAAGTAACGTGTTTCGTCAAACCGCCGCGGCGCCGCCGACGATCTCGGAGATTTCCTGGGTGATCGCCGCCTGGCGCGCCTTGTTGTAGATCAGCTGCAGCGTGCCGATCAGCTTGGTGGCGTTGTCGGAAGCGGACTTCATGGCGACCATGCGCGCGGCCTGTTCGGACGCGATGTTCTCGAGCAGCGCTTGGTAGACCAGCGACTCGACATAGCGCTGCATCACGTGATCAAGCACCACTTCCGGGCTCGGCTCGTAGATGTAGTCCCAGTCGAAACGGGTCTGCAGCGACTCCGAGGGCGGCAGCGGCAGCAGCTGGTCGGTGCGCGCCTTCTGGGTCATGGTGTTGATGAAGTCGTTGTAGCAGAGGAACACGCGGTCGAGCTGCTTGGACGAATAGCCGTCCAGCATCACCTTGACCACGCCGATCAGCTGGTCCAGGTGTGGCTTCTCGCCCAGGTGCGTGACCGAACCGATCATGTTGACCTTCAGGCGGCGGAAGAAGGTCGCTGCCTTCTGGCCAACGCAGACCACGTCGATCTCGACGCCCTTGGCGGTCCAGTCGCGCATGTCGGCGAGGATCTTGCGGAACATCGTCGAGTTCAGGCCGCCACAGAGGCCGCGGTCGGTCGAAACGATGATGTAGCCGATGCGCTTGATCTCGCCATGGTCGGCCATGAACGGATGGGTGTATTCCGAATTGGCCTTGGCGATGTGACCGATCAGCTGGGTCATCAGGCGGGCATACGGGCGCGAGCCCTTCATGCGCTCCTGCGCCTTGCGGATCTTCGAGGCCGAGACCATCTCGAGCGCGCGCGTCACCTTGCGGGTGTTCTGCACGCTCTTGATCTTGGTTTTGATTTCCCTGCCGCCAGCCATCTTCTATTCCTTGTCGGAAACGTCGCGCCGCTTACCAGCTGCCGGTGGTCTTGAACTCGGACACGAGCTGCTTGAACACGCCCTCGATGTCCTTGTCCCAGGCGCCGGTCTGCACGATCTTGTTCATCAGCTCGCCCTGGGTGTTGGCCATGTGCGAGTGCAGGCCTTCTTCGAAGGCGAGGATCTTGTTCATCGGCACGTCGTCGAGGTAACCCTCGTTGACCGCGTAGATCGACAGCGCCATCTGGGCGATCGACATCGGCGCGTACTGCTTCTGCTTCATCAGCTCGGTGACGCGCTGGCCGCGCTCGAGCTGCTTGCGGGTGGCTTCGTCCAGGTCCGAGGCGAACTGCGCGAACGCAGCCAGCTCGCGGTACTGCGCGAGCGAGATACGGATGCCGCCGGACAGCTTCTTCATGATCGTGGTCTGGGCCGCACCACCGACGCGCGACACCGAGATACCGGCGTTCACGGCCGGGCGGATGCCGGCGTTGAACAGGTCGGTTTCCAGGAAGATCTGGCCGTCGGTAATGGAGATCACGTTGGTCGGAACGAAGGCCGAGACGTCACCGGCCTGGGTTTCGATGATCGGCAGCGCGGTGAGCGAGCCGGTCTTGCCCTTGACGGCGCCATTGGTGAACTTCTCGACGTACTCTTCCGAGACGCGGGCCGCACGTTCCAGCAGGCGCGAGTGGAGATAGAACACGTCGCCCGGATAGGCTTCGCGACCCGGCGGGCGGCGCAGCAGCAGGGAAATCTGGCGGTAGGCCACGGCCTGCTTGGACAGGTCATCGTAAATGATCAGGGCGTCTTCGCCACGGTCGCGGAAGTACTCGCCCATGGTGCAGCCCGAGTAGGCGCTGATGTACTGCATGGCGGCGGACTCAGAGGCCGAGGCGGCAACCACGATGGTGTGGGCCAGGGCGCCGTTGTCGGCGAGGCGGCGCACCACGTTCGAGATCGTCGAAGCCTTCTGGCCGATCGCGACGTACACGCACTTAATGCCGGTGCCCTTCTGGTTGATGATCGCGTCGACGGCCATCGCGGTCTTGCCGGTCTGGCGGTCGCCGATGATCAGCTCGCGCTGGCCGCGGCCGATCGGGATCATGGAGTCGACCGACTTGTAACCGGTCTGCACGGGCTGCGACACCGACTTGCGCCAGATCACGCCCGGGGCGACCTTCTCGACCGGCTCGCTGAGCGCGGCATTGATCGGGCCCTTGCCGTCGATCGGCTCGCCCAGCGCGTTGACCACGCGGCCGAGCAGCTCGGGGCCAACCGGCACTTCCAGGATGCGGCCGGTGGTCTTGGCGACCGCGCCTTCGCGCAGGGTCTTGTAGTCACCCAGGACGACGGCACCGACCGAGTCGCGCTCGAGGTTCAGCGCCAGCGCGAAGGTGTTGTCGGGCAGCTCGATCATTTCGCCCTGCATCGCATCGGCCAGGCCGTGGATGCGCACGATGCCGTCGGACACCGAAGTCACGGTGCCTTCGTTGCGCGCTTCGGCGGTCAGCTTGACCTTTTCGATGCGGCTCTTGATGAGTTCGCTGATTTCGGACGGATTGAGCGTCTGCATGGGATTGTCCTGGTGTCCGGCCGGGCCGGCGCTTGGGTTCTATGAAAGGGAAACGTTCGAATCAGTTGGCCAGCGCCGCGCCGAGGCGGGCGAGCTTGGTGCGCACGGAGCCATCGATAACCACGTCGCCGGCGTCGATCACTGCGCCGCCGATCAGGCTCGCGTCCACCGCGGAGCTCAATTCGACTTCGCGATTGAAACGCTTGCGCAGCGCATCGCGGATCTTGCCGAGTTCGGCCGCGTCCAGCGTGGTGGCCGAAGTCACCGTGGCCTTGACCACGCGTTCGGCTTCGGCGCGCTGGGCATCGAACAGGCCGGAAATTTCCGGCAGCAGGGCGAGGCGGCGGTTCTCGGCGAGCACCGACAGGAACTGCGCGAAGACGGCATCGGCTTCACCCGGCGGCACCAAGGTGCCGGCGAGCGTCTGCACGTCCAAGCGCGGGTCGCCAAGCACGGCCTGCACGACCGGCTCGTTCACCGCGCGGGCGGCGAAGCCGAGCATGGCCGACCACTGGGCCAGCTGGCCGCGTTCGCGGGCGAGCGAGAACACGGCGCGGGCGTAAGGACGGGCGAGGGTGAGGGTCTGGCTCATGGTCGCGGCCTGGTGGCTTTCAGATTTCCGCCGCCAGCTCGTCGAGCAGGGCGCGGTGGGCGTTGCTGTCGATCTCGCGACGGATCAGCTTCTCGGCGCCGGCCACGGCCAGGGCGGACACCTGCTTGCGCAGGTCCTCGCGGGCGCGGGTCGAGGCAGAGGCGATTTCGGCAAGCGCGGCCGCCTTCTGGCGGTTGCCTTCCTCGATCGCTTCGACCTTGGCGGCATCGATGATCTGGGCGCGACGCGCCTCGGCCTGGTTGATGATCTCGGAAGCCTTGCTGCGCGCTTCGCGCAGCACTTCGTTGACCTTGTCCTCGGCCTGGGCCAGGTCCTTCTTGCTGCGGTCAGCCGCAGCCAGGCCCTCGGCGATCTTCTGCTGGCGCTCTTCGATGGCCGCGATCAGCGGCGGCCAGATGAACTTGACGGTCACCCAGATCAGGATCGCGAATGAAAGCGCCTGACCCAACAACGTCATGCCGATATCCATACCAAATTCCTCGTAGTGCTAGCCGCCGCGCGAAAAGCGCGGCGGTGGAACGGCACCCGCCAGGCGGGCGCCGCGGTCACGATCGCGAATCAGCCTGCGGCGACTTCGACCAGCTTCGACAGCAGCGGGTTGGCGATGGCGAAGTACATGGCCATGGCCAGACCGATAATGAAGGAGGCGTCGATCAGGCCGACCAGCAGGAACATGCGACCCTGCAGCATC
Source organism: uncultured Gammaproteobacteria bacterium (assembly GCA_966096795.1). Taxonomy (GTDB): domain Bacteria; phylum Pseudomonadota; class Gammaproteobacteria; order Xanthomonadales; family Xanthomonadaceae; genus Arenimonas. Next base: position 2,090 of record CBHTVR010000006.1, on the reverse strand, counting down.
GGGATCAGCTCGGGCTGGCGCGCGGCGGCTTCCAGGAACTTCGAACCCATGATGCCGATACCGATACAGGCACCGAGGGCGCCGAGGCCGATCATGAGGCCGATGCCGATGGCGGTGTTGGCCTGGATGAGCGCGATGAAGGTATTCATTTGTAACTCCTGGTGGATTGAATGGTGAGGCGGTTGCGTGGAATTAGTGGTGGTCGTGCGCCATGGAGATGTAGACCACGGTGAGCATCATGAAAATGTAGGCCTGCAACAGGATGATCAGGATGTGGAAGATCGCCCAGGCCGCGCCGAAAACAACGCCCGGCAGGAAGAACAACCAGCTGGAAAACAGGCCGGCGATCAGCATGAATACCAACTCGCCGCCGTACATGTTGCCGAAAAGTCGCATCGCCAGGGAAACCGGCTTGGACACGTACTCGACGAGGTTCAGCACGAGATTGGGCACCACCAGCGCGACCTTTCCGCCGATGCCATCGGCGTGGAAAGGCGCGGTGAACAGCTCCTTGATCCAGCCGCCCAGGCTCTTGGCCTTGATCGAATAGAAGATGGTCAGCACGAACACCGACAGCGACATCGCGAAGGTGGTGTTGACGTCGGCGGTGGCAACCACGCGCAGGTAAGTGTGGTGTTGCGCCTCGGGACCGCCGATGAGGCCGATGATGGCGCCCGGCAGGTCAAGCGGCAGCAGGTCCATGGTGTTCATGAAAAGGACCCACATGAAAATCGTCAGCGCCAGCGGCGCGATGAAGCGACGATCACCGTGGAAGACGTCCTTGACCTGGGTTTCGACCCATTCCACGACGATTTCGACGAAAGCCTGGCCCTTGCCCGGCACACCGGAGGTGGCCTTTCGCGCCATCAGGCCAAACCAGATCACGAAGATCAGGCCCAGGCCGAGCGACACCAGCCAGCTGTCCCAATGGAAGTTGCTGCCGAACACCGTGCCGGTGTTGTGGGTCAGGTGGTGTTCGATGTATTCGGTCAGACCGCCCGGTTTCGATTCAGCGCTCACTTGCCACCTATCAACTTGAACTGGGTTAGAAACGAAGCCATCAATGTGACCACCAGGCCCGCCAGCATGGGCGGCGGCGGCAGATTCGTGTGCGCCAGTGCGATGTAGAGCACGGCGAACACCACGAACCACTTGAGCAACAAACCACTCACTATCCGCGACAGCGCCATTCCCGCCGACCAGGCCGGTCCCAACATTGCGCGCCACGCCAACAGCAAGCTCCCCAGGGCCACGGCCCCTCCACCTATTCCCGCCGCCAGCGCTTCACGCACGCCCTGCAGCAGGAAGCAGACTGCAACCACGATTGCCACGACTGCTTGCATCGCCACGGTGCGAAGGGCGAGGCGTCGGTTGGCGCTCAGGGAATTGAACACGCGCGGCACCCGGGTCCAGCGAAGCGGCAGAAAACGGCCCTGCCTAGCCGTAAAAGTATAGCAGCCGAAGCTCCGACCGGACAACTCGGACCGGGCTTTTTCTGCCGGGTTTGGCTGCGCTTGTGCGGGGCAAGCCGACTTGCTATTGAGTGATGACTTTCACGCTCCGGAGACCCCCATGCACACCGCCCTGCTTTGCGTCCTGGTTGCAGGCCTGATGCCCTATCTGTGGACTGCCGTCGCCAAGATTTCGGGCCCCCGGTATGACAATCGCGACGTCCGCGGCTGGCAGGCCCGCTTGTCCGGCCTTCCGCAACGGGCCACGGCCGCACACCTGAACAGCTTCGAGGCTTTTCCCTTCTTTGCCAGCGCGGTGCTTGCCGCGCTGCTGACCGGCGCCGATCCTCAGCGGGTAATGCAGTTGTCGCTTGCCTTCGTGGGCCTTCGCCTGATCTACGGCGTGATTTACTTGCTCAACATCGCCGCCCTGCGCAGCCTCGTCTGGTTCGCGGGCATTGCCTGCGTAGTGGCTGTCTGGCTCGCAGCGCTGGCAAAGCTCAGCGGCTGATTCGCGCGGCCGCAAAAGAAGAAGGCCATCCCTTGTGGGGATGGCCTTCTGGGGTAAAGCCCCTGGCGATGACCATGCCTACCAAGAAGCGGTGGTAGCCCTTGGTCACTTGCTTGATCGCGCTTAGG